>JAAEOR010000400.1 GCA_024222895.1 Hyphomicrobiales bacterium
GGTCATACAAGTCATGCTCGAACCATAGTTCAACCCGATCGAAACCCGCATGCCCCCGGATCAGCGTGTCCCGTTCGACAAAGCTGGTCAGGACTTCATCGGGATCAAGACGCAGCCGATGTGCCAGGAATGCAGCCCGGCTGACTGACAGTGCGTCGAGACTCCCGGCCGTAATCGGTCCCTCATGAAGCACGTCCCGCCACGGAAGAATCACGCCATCCCGGCCGGCTTCGGCCAGCAGGTCGGCGGCGCTGTCGCCATTGGTGATGATCAGGGTCGGCATGGTCTGGCAATAGATGGCAATCCATCATGATGTTGTCACGTCAAAATCCCTTTCTCCTAGCTGTCGGCTCGGGTAGAAGCGGGACGCCAACGGGGCGAAGGAGGACTGCATGACCGCGATCATCGACATCATGGGCCGCGAAATACTCGATAGTCGTGGCAATCCGACCGTCGAGGTCGACGTGGTCCTCGAAGACGGCTCTCTGGGCCGGGCGGCGGTGCCGTCGGGCGCCTCGACCGGTGCGCATGAGGCGGTGGAGCTCCGCGATGGCGATGCGGCTCGTTTTCTCGGCAAAGGCGTTCGAAAGGCGGTCGAAGCGGTGAACGGTGACATCTTCGACGCCATCGGCGGGCTCGAGGCCGAGGGTCAGATCCATATCGACCGGACCATGATCGAACTCGATGGCACCCCCAACAAGAGCCGGCTGGGGGCCAACGCCATCCTCGGTGTTTCCCTCGCTGTCGCCAAGGCGGCGGCCGCAGCGTCCGGCTTTCCACTCTATCGCTATGTCGGCGGGATCAACGCCCATGTCCTGCCGGTGCCGATGATGAACATCATCAACGGCGGCGCCCACGCCGATAACCCCATCGACTTCCAGGAATTCATGATCCTGCCGGTTGGGGCGGAATCCTTCGCTGAAGCGGTCCGGGTGGGCGCCGAGGTGTTTCACACTCTGAAGAAGTCGCTGAAGGACGCGGGTCACAACACCAATGTCGGTGACGAGGGCGGATTTGCACCGAATCTTCCGTCGGCCGAGGCCGCTCTCGACTTTGCCACTCAGGCGATCGAGAAGGCCGGGTACAAGCCGGGTGAACAGGTGGCCCTTGGTCTCGATTGCGCTGCGACCGAGTTCTTTTCCGACGGAGCCTACAACTATTCCGGCGAGGGGACCGTCCGCGACCCTGACGCCCAGGTGGCCTATCTGGCCTCACTTGTCGACAGCTATCCGATCGTCAGCATCGAGGATGGAATGTCCGAAGATGACTGGGAGGGCTGGGAGGCCCTGACTGAATCCATCGGCAACCGATGCCAGCTGGTTGGCGACGACCTGTTCGTCACCAACGCATCGCGACTGAGCCACGGCATCGGCCGCAAGGTGGCGAACTCGATCCTGGTCAAGGTCAACCAGATCGGTACGCTCAGCGAAACGCTCGAGGCCGTCGATACGGCTTATCGAGCCCGCTATACAGCGGTCATGTCTCACCGGTCCGGCGAAACCGAGGACGTGACCATTGCCGATCTGGCAGTTGCAACCAATTGCGGGCAGATCAAGACCGGTTCGCTGGCCCGCTCCGACCGGCTGGCAAAGTACAACCAGCTCATGCGAATCGAGGAAGAGCTCGGGACCCAGGCGGTCTATGCAGGATCTTCGGTTCTGAAATTCTAGCCGTGATTGCACCGCCAAGGCGACCTGCCGTCGATACGACAAGCCTGTCTCACCTGACAAAGGTCTGGCACCCCACACATCCGTGACCGGCGGGCATTGCGAAGATCCGACCAACCGGCTACCGGCGACAACCATCCATTAAGCCTATTCCGCCATGCTGGCCGATGCCTGGTCAGGAGCGTCCCTTGTTCACCCGCCAACGCCGCCGTTCACCGATCCGCCGGATCTGGCTGCCGATGATCACGGCCGCCTTCCTCGGGTATTTCGGCTACCATGCTTTCAACGGATCCTACGGGATTCCGGCGCTGGAGCGCATGGAAGCGGAGACAGCCGACCTGAAAAAGAGGCTGGGAGAACTCCGTCGCCAAAGGGCCGTGCTGGAGAAGCGTGTCTCCTACCTCAACCCAGACAGCCTCGACGCTGACATCCTGGATATCGAGGCGCGGGCGTCGCTAAACCTGCTGCGGCCAGATGAAGTCGTGATCTCTTTTGGTGCAGTGCAGCATAAACCTCAATAGTTTTCGCAACTGCACTCATCTATACCATTTCAGCATACTTGATCTGCAGGAAAGACAGGCCTGTAGTTCTTGGATTGCCTCTCGCCATCGGCTACGTTCATCCCGAGTGGACACGTACGCGTTCCAGGGAGGACCCCGCATGGCGAAGGCCGCACGGAAAGCAGACAAACCGGCCCCAGTATCGGGAGCTGCAAGACGCTCCCGGCCCACCGTCGTGCCTGACCCTGCCAGCGACGTCGACGATTTCAACAAGGAACAGGAACTGGCGGCATTCAAGGACATGCTGCTTATCCGGCGATTCGAGGAACGCGCCGGTCAGATGTATGGCATGGGTCTGATCGGCGGATTCTGCCATCTCTATATCGGCCAGGAAGCAGTGGTCGTCGGAATGCAGATGGCGATCGAGGACGGCGACCAGCTGATCACCGGTTACCGCGATCACGGCCATATGCTCGCCGCCGGGATGGATCCCAAGGGCGTCATGGCTGAACTGACCGGCCGCCGCGACGGGTACTCGGCGGGCAAGGGCGGATCGATGCACATGTTCTCGCGGGAAAGGAACTTCTTCGGCGGCCACGGGATCGTCGCGGCCCAGGTGCCGCTGGGCACCGGGATCGCGTTCGCCAACCGCTATCGCGACAACGGCCGGGTTTGCCTCACTTATTTCGGCGATGGCGCCGCGAACCAGGGGCAGGTCTACGAGAGCTTCAACATGGCCGAGTTGTGGAAGCTCCCGGTCATCTATGTGATCGAGAACAACCGCTATGCCATGGGCACATCGGTGGCCCGCTCGTCGGCACAAACGGATTTTTCCAAGCGCGGCGTGTCATTCAACATCCCGGGCGATCAAGTCAACGGAATGGACGTTCGGGCGGTCAAGGCTGCCGGCGAAAAGGCGGCAGCCTGGTGTCGCGAGGGCAACGGACCCTACATCCTCGAGATGCTGACCTACCGGTATCGGGGCCATTCGATGTCTGATCCGGCCAAGTATCGTAGTCGCGACGAGGTCAACAAGGTCCGCGATGAGAGTGATCCGATCGAGATGGCCCGCAAGCGCATCATCGATCGTGGTTTCGCCGGCGAGGACGAACTGAAGAAGATCGAGAAGGATGTGCGGTCGGTTGTTGTCGAGGCAGCCGAATTCGCTCAGGCCTCGCCCGAGCCGGACGCAGCCGAATTGTGGACCGACGTGTACCGATGATCGCGCGGCGGGCCCCAAGAACGCCTCTGACCACAGTCGAGCTTCGGAACGAGGATATTGCTGATATCTCGGCCGTGATGTTGGGAAAGAGAGCGCTTTGACAATGTCGAGAACGGGTAGGTGGTGAATGCCGATTGACATCCTGATGCCGGCCCTTTCGCCGACAATGGAAGAGGGGAACCTCGCCAAGTGGCTCAAGAAGGAGGGCGACACGGTTCAGCCCGGTGACGTCATCGCCGAGATCGAGACGGACAAGGCAACGATGGAGGTGGAAGCCATCGACGAGGGGACGCTCGCCCGCATCCTGGTTCCCGAAGGCGCCGAAAACGTCAAGGTGAACACGCCGATTGCCGTCCTCGGTGTCGACGGCGAAGACGACGTGGGCGACTCGCCGGCTGCCGTTGCCGACGCGCCGGGCAATGCACCATCGAACGGTTCAGGCGAGCCGGAATCGGCATCTGCGCCGGCTCAGCCGCAGGACGCGACTGCCGCCGACCAGGATATCCCGGCGGGCACGGAAATGGTTACCATGACCGTGCGCGAGGCGCTCCGCGATGCCATGGCCGAGGAAATGCGTCGCGACGATGACGTCTTTGTCATGGGCGAGGAAGTCGCCGAGTATCAGGGGGCGTACAAAGTCACCCAAGGGCTCCTCGACGAATTCGGCGACCGCCGGGTCGTCGACACGCCGATCACCGAACATGGCTTCGCCGGTCTGGGCGTCGGCGCAGCCCTTGCGGGCCTGAGGCCAATCGTCGAATTCATGACCTGGAACTTCGCCATGCAGGCGATGGATCAGATCGTCAATTC
Source organism: Hyphomicrobiales bacterium (assembly GCA_024222895.1). Classification (GTDB taxonomy): domain Bacteria; phylum Pseudomonadota; class Alphaproteobacteria; order Rhizobiales; family Kaistiaceae; genus Bauldia. Next base: position 4,200 of record JAAEOR010000400.1, read on the forward strand.
GGCGGCCAAAACCTTGTAC
>JAAEOR010000401.1 GCA_024222895.1 Hyphomicrobiales bacterium
GCAGGTCGCCGACACCCCGGGCCAGCCGATCGAGCAGCGTCACCGGGGCGGCGCCGCCGACAACCACCATCTGCGGATCGAACAGATTCTCGATGCCGGCGATACCGACCGAGAGCGCCTCGGACGCCTGCTGAATCCAGCGGTCCAGGGTTTCGTCGGGATCGGTGCCGGATTGCGCGCCGGCGTCCAGCGCCCGGCGCTTTGATCCGAGCGAGAGGTACTCGCCGAGGCAGCCGCGGTTGCCGCAGTAGCATTGCGGCCCCTCCGGATCGACGATGACGTGGCCGAACTCGCCGGCATTGCCCCGGTTGCCGCGATAGGGTTCGCCGCGGATGACGATGCCGCCGCCGACGCCCTCACCGACATAGACATAGAAGAAGTCGGTCAGGTCGATCGCGCAGCCGTAAAGCTTCTCGCCGAGTGCGGCGGCGAAGGCGTCGTTTTCCAGAAACACCTCGGTTTCGGTGCGGGCGGCAAGTTGTCCGGTTATGCCGCGGTTTTGCAGTTGCGGGATCGCCCCGGGGGTGGGGACGCCGGGCCAGGCGATGTCGAAGGGCCCCGGCGTCACCAGTCCGATACCGAGGCAGCGCCTGGTTTTGAACCGCGCCGTCAGTCCGGCGTGAATCTCGGTGACGAAATCGAGCCAGTCGGGCCCGAGATCCCGCGGCACCGGGCCTTCGCGCATCTCGATCAGTTCGCCCCCGAGGTCGGACGCCACGGCGTTGAACGAGGTCTCGTCGATGCGCACACCCAGGGCATAGCCGCCGTCATTGGCGATTTCGATGGCGATCGGCGGCTGACCGCGAGCCGACTTGCGCCGGCCGGCTTCGCGCACCAGGCCGGCGTCGATCAGGTTGTCGACAATGTTGGCGATCGCCTGGGGAGTGAGCCCAGTGAACCGCGCCAGTTCCGCCCGGGACGAACTGCCGTGGACCCTCAGGGCATGCAGCAGCACCCGCCGATTGTGGCGGCCGACATGCCGGGCGGTGTTCACCGCAAGGCCGGTGGCGTTGGTTGCCGGTCGATGGTCCATACGCGAAAGTACCGCATTAAAGTAAAACAATGAACTTGATTTATTGACTCTGACGGCGGCCGGTCGCTAACCTGAGGGCAGGGGAGAGAGACGTGACGTCCGAGCCGCTCGTCAACCTCGTGGGAATTGCCAAGAACTTCGGTGGCGTTCAGGCCCTGAAGGGCGTCGACCTAGCGATTTATCCGGGAGAAGTCGTCGCTCTGGTCGGCCACAACGGGGCGGGCAAATCGGTGCTCGTTCAGATCCTTTCCGGGGTCTATCCGCCGACCGCCGGGGAGATTCTGGTGGGCGGCAAACCGGTGCATTTCCATTCGCCGAACGATGCCAGACGGTTCGGCATCGAGACGATCTACCAGACCCTTGCGCTTGCCGATAATCTCGATGCGCCGTCGAATTTCTTTCTGGGCCGCGAGCTGCGCAGACGATTCGGCTTTCTCGACAAGCGGCGCATGGCCGACGAGGCGGGGCGGGCGCTTATCGACCTCAACCCCAACTTTGCCGACATCGAGCGGCCGGTCCGGCAGATGTCCGGCGGCCAGCGCCAGGCGATCGCCATCGCCCGCGCCATCCATTTCGACGTGCGCGTGCTCATCATGGACGAGCCGACGGCGGCGCTGGGACCGCACGAGACGGCGCAGGTCGGTGCCCTGATCGGCCGTCTGCGCGACCAGGGCATCGGCATCCTGCTGGTCAGCCACGACGTTCGCGACGTGATGCGTCTTGCCGACCGGATTGTCGTCCTGAAGAACGGCGAGCTGGTCGGTGAGGTCGGTGCCGCCGACAGCGACGAGGACGAGGTGGTCGAGATGATCATCCGCGGTCGCAGGCCGGCCGTCGTCGAAGGCGAACGGCTATGAGCATCGCCGTCCCGGCCCCTCGCCGCGTGCGGGCATCCGACTGGGTCACGCCGATCTGGATCATCCTGGTCATCGTGATCATCGGCGCGGCGCTGATATCGCCGCGCTTCCTTACGCCGAACAACCTGGCCGCGGTGCTGCAGCAAGGCGTCATCACCGGCATTGTCGCGCTCGGCATGACGGTGGTGCTGATCGGCGGCCAGTTCGATCTGTCGACCGGTGCCATCGTGATGATGGCCGCCGTCATGTCCCTGCTGATCGGCCCCTTCGGCGAATTCGGCATTGCCGCCGCCATTCTGCTGCCGATCCTTGCCGGTGGTGCGATCGGCGTTGCCAACGGACTGGCGGTCTATCGGGCCGGGGCCAATTCCATCGTTGCGACGATCGGTATGCAATTCCTGATCATCGGTGCCGTGCTGGCGTTTGTCTCGGGCCAGCATGTGCGCGCCGATACCATCGGCGAGACATTCACGGCGCTGGCGTCGGGGCGGCTGTTTGGCGTGCCGTTTCCGGTGTTTATCTTCGCCGCGCTGGTGGCCGTCATCTCGATCCTGATGAGCCAGACGGTGTTCGGGCGCCATGTCTACGCCATCGGCGGTGATGTCGAAGCGGCGCGCCGGGCCGGTATCCCGGTATGGCGCATCGGTGTCGCCACCTACGCCATGTCCGGTGCACTGGCGGCGTTGTCGGGGGTTCTGATCGCCTCACTGGTCGGCCATCTCGATCCGACGGCGATCGGCGGCTACGAGTTCCCGGCGCTGACGGCGGTGGTGCTCGGCGGCACCAGCCTGACCGGTGGCATCGGCCGCCCGGCCGATACCGCGGCGGCGATCCTGGTGATCGCGGTGATCACCAATGTGATGACGATCCTCAACTACCAGTACCCGGTCCAGCTGCTGGTCCAGGGCCTGGTGCTGACCGGAGCGGTCGCCTTCTACTCATGGCAGCGGGCAGGCAAATGACCGGGTCGGCTCTCCTTGCCTCACCGATCTTCGTGCGGTTCTTCGTCAAGCCGCCGCTGGTGCCGCTGCTTGTCTATGCCTGCTTCCTCAACGGGTTCTGGTCACTCGGCAACATGCGCACGCTGGCCGAGTCGGTGTCCACCGACGGCATCATCGTCGTCGGCATGACGATCGTGATGATCGCCGGCGGCTTCGATCTTTCCGTCGGTGCGGTGATGGCCATGGGCGGGGTCGCGGCGGTTGTGCTGCTGCCCTACGGGCTCGGGGTATCGGCTATTGGTGCAGCGACGGTCGGCGGCATCGCCGGCGTCTTCAACGGCACCCTGGTGACCCGTCTGCGCATCAATCCGTTCATTGCCACCCTGGCGGTCATGGTCATGGTCCGCGGCGGCATCCTTGCCTACACCGACACCCGCCCGGTGGTCAGCCTTGACGATACGTTCCTCGCCCTTGGCGGCGGACAGCCGGTTCCCTACGCCTTCATGGTCCTGCTGGTGGTGCTGCTGGTTTCCCATGTCCTGCTCAACACCCGCGCCTGGGGCCGCCACGTCTATGCGGTCGGCGCCGACGAGCGCGCCGCGGCCATGTCCGGCCTGCGGGTCAAGCTCATCAAGACCCAGTGTTATGTGCTGTCGGGCGCGTTTGCCGGCATCGCCGGCCTGCTGCTGGCGGCGCGGCTTGGAACCGGATCGCCGATCATCGGTGAGGCGACACCCTTGACTGCCGCCGCGGCCGCGCTGATCGGCGGCGCCAGCCTGCGCGGCGGCGAGGGCTCGATCGCCGGCGCCTTTGTCGGACTGCTATTCGTCGGCTGTCTCATCAATGTCATGAACCTTCTCGGCCTGCCGTCCTACTACCAACGCATGACCATCGGCGGATTGTTGATCGCCCTGGTGGTCGCGGACGGCATGCTCATGCGCCTGCGGCCACGCTGAGATCGATCAGGCCGCTTGGCCGGATGTTCCGGCCAATCGAACCGAACCAGGAACGAATGGAGGAAGACACCATGTCAAATCTGATCAAGTTGCTCGGCGGCGCCGTTGTCGCGACGGGGCTGCTGGCCGCACCGATGGCCTCGGCCGACGATATCGTCATCGGCCACTCCCAGCCCAATCTCGGCTGGCCCTACATCGCTATCGTCACCAATGCGCTCGAGGCCGCCGCCGACAAGGTGGATGGCGTCGAGGTGGTGACGCTCAGCGCCGACGGCGATATCGCCAAGCAGAGCAGTGACATCGGCTCGCTGGTCAACCAGGAGGTCGATGTGCTGCTGGTGACCTCGCTTGACGGCAATGCGGTGATTCCGGCGCTGAAGCGGGCGCACGACGCCGGGATTCCGATCCTCGGGGTCTCCAACGAGCCGGCCGAAGCCGGTCAGGCGCTGCTCGCCGGATATTCCGGACCCGACGACTATGTCCAGGGTGTCATCGCGGCGGAACTTCTCAACGATGCGCTCGGCGGCACCGGCGGGATCGCCATCATCGAAGGCTCGCCGGGCCAAAGCACGACGCTGCTGCGCACCCAGGGCCTGAAAGACCGGCTGGCGGAGCTGGAGTCCGGCATCACCATCCTCGGCGCCCAGACCGCCGACTGGAGTCCGGTCAAGGCCAAGGACGTTGCCCAGGCGTTCCTGACCTCCTTCGACGATGAGATGGTCGGGCTCTTTGCCCAGGACGACAATTCGGGCGCCGCGGCGGCCGAGGTCTTCAAGGCGGCCGGCCGCGACGATATCAAGGTCGTCGGCACCGGTGGGACCATTGAGGGGCTGAAGGCGATCCGCGAAGGATTGATGTATGGCACCATGGATCAGTCGCCGACCACCGATGCCGAGCAGGCACTGAAATTCGCCATCATGCTGGCCAATGGCGAGGACCTGCCGGAGAAGCGCAATATCATTCCGATGCCCAAGATCACCGCCGACAATGTCGGCGACTTCAAGGGCGAGTGGTAGTCGCTTAACGCAATCGCCGGCCGGGCCAGTGGTCCGATTCCGACATTTGCTACCCATGCGTCATCCCGCTCGAGCAAATGTCGGAATCAAAAGGACCACTGGTAAACAAAAGGGACTTCAGTGGAGCATTGGAATTTGACATTTGAACATGAGCCTGGCTGCAAGCGGGACTCAAATGTCAAATTCGCTCCACGACGCCCGGCCGGCTTTCCCCGCCCACCAAGTTCGGAGCGTTGCTGACCCATGCTCGATCCGCGCGTCGGAATGAAGATCTACGATAATCATTGGTACACCCGGCATCGGCTCGAGCCGGACGAGGCCGCCGACATTCTTGCCGGGATGGGGGTCACCTATGTGATGGCGCAAAGCAAGATCCTGCCAATGCAGGACAGCGCCATCGAAAGCGAGATCACGCCGGCCGAGGCCGAACGGTTCGCCACCCTGGACGACCGCGCTTTCCGCGATGCGCTGCAGTCGCGGGGAATCGCCTATTTCGCCTCGCTCAATATTGGCTTCGATCCAAAGTTCATTGCCGACCACACCAATCTTCTGCCGATCGACCAGTTCGGCCAGCGAGAAGGGAAGACCGACTGGTATATCGGACTGCCGCCGGATCGCACTGCCAACATCGACGACAAGATCGCCGCGCTGGAGCCGGCCGTCCGTGCCCTGGAACCGGATGGCGTCCATCTCGGTTTCATCCGCTGGCCGGGGCTGTGGGAAATCTGGCTGCCGGACATCGACCGGGCAACCATGCCCGACTATTGTTACGGCGACGCTACGCTCGGCCGCTTCGGTGCCGACACCGGGATCATGCTTCCGGTGGGCGATCCCAAGGCCGCCGCCGCCGCGATCGCCCGCGACCATCGTGCCGACTGGCGCGACTGGAAGTGCGGGATCACGCGGGCAGCCGTTGCCAACATCCGCGCCGCGATCACCGCCATCAAGCCGGACGTGAAGATCGCCATTAACACGCTGCCGTTCTTCCTCGACGATTTCGACAATGCGGTGGAGGAAGTGTTCGGCCAAAGCCCGGCGGCCCTCGCCGATGTGTCCGACGTGTTCGAGGTGATGACCTATCACCAGATCCTGCGGCGTGACGCCGCCTGGCCCGGCGCCATCGGCTCCGACATCAAGCGCCGCGGCGGCAAGACCACCGTCTGTACGGTCCAGGGCAGCGCCCTCTATCTCGACGGTATGCATGCCGGGCGCGGCCGGGCCGAGACGCTCACCACCGGCGAATTCATCCGCACCGTCGACGGGGTGGAGGCGAGCGAGGCCGACGGGCTCTGCGTTTTCACCTTCACCGACTTTCTGGAGATGCGCGACACCGCCGACGGCCGCCGCCGCATCGACCGGCTCAAGGCGTTTCGGCGGTGAGGGATTGGTAGGCGCCGGGCCGTTGCCGGAAGCTCCGGTGATCTCTACTGTCTCGCCCAATCGCAATTCATCTGGGAAGCATCAGTGGAAACACGGAACCTGGCCGACGGCGGCTATCGTTTCATTGTCGGCGTGCGCCAGTATTCGGCCGGCGTCCGCGCGCTTGAAGGCTATGAAATCGTTCGGGTGCGCTTTCATCGGCCGGTGCCGCTGGCCGAAGGCTTCGCTCGGGTCGAAAGTAGTCTGAGCGAGGCGGGGCGTCCGCTGGCGGCCTTTTGCGCTTGTGAATTGCGCTCGCCGGAGCCGTTTACTGAGGCCGGGTTCAGCGCCTTCAACGACCACTATATCGAGACGCTCGAGGGCTGGGGGATCGTCCGTGACGGGCTGAACCCGGTGGCGCGTAGCAATGTCTGTCCAGAGATCGATGGGCCGAGCGAGCCCGCCTTCCATGCGTTCTGCTACGCAAGGCCATCAGCCAGCCCGGAACCGACGTTCGTAATCGCCGGCAGCGGCGAGACGCTGGAGGGAAAGGCGACCTATCGCGAAACCATCGTGCGTCTTGGCGATGTGAGCCCGGATGGCATCGCCGAAAAGGCGCGGTTTGTCCTCTCGGTCATGGAAGCGCGGATGGCCGCGCTGGGGCTCGGTTGGGCCGACGTCACCGGTACCCAGATCTATTGTGTGCACGACTTCCATCAGATCGTCGCGGACATGGTCCGCCGCGGTGCGGCTGCCGCGGGCATGCGCTGGCATTTTTGCCGGCCGCCGATCGTCGATATCGAATACGAGATGGACTGCCGGGGCGTCTATTCGGAGACCGTGGCATAGGGTGAAGGGCGCGGGGCTGTGGCTGCGACGGCAAGTCGCCTTTGTCACCGGTTGATCTGAGGGGTCTGGCATATCGGTGGCGAGCGGCTAAGCTGGCCAATCAGCAGACAGGCAGAAGGGCGTCGGTCAGCGCGGCGCGGCTCATCAATGGCTTCCACTGTGGCGACGATCGGCTTCACCGAGTCGAGCGCCGAGCATTTCTTCAGCCGGATCAAGGAGGCTGGCGTCAAAAGGGTCATTGACGTCAGATTGCACAATACATCGCAACTGGCCGGCTTCGCCAAGGCGAAGGACCTGGCGTATTTCCTGCACACCATCGCCGGAGTCGACTATCGCCACGAACCGGTTCTTGCTCCGACCGAGGAGATTTTCACCGCATACAAGAAAAAGAAGGGCGATTGGGGGACCTTCGAATCCGAGTTCACGGACTTGATGAAGACGCGTCGCATCGAAGAGAAGTTTTCTCCGGCGACGCTGGAGGGCGCCTGCCTGTTGTGCTCCGAGGCAAAACCCCACCACTGCCACCGGCGTCTGATCTGCGACTACCTCAACGACAAGTGGGACAATGCACTCGAAGTGCGCCATCTCTGAGGGGGAGACGTGGCGACCTTGTCCATGCCCTCGCGGGGGCGGCGCCTTGCGTGCTTCGAGGCTCCGCTGACGCGGAGCACCTCAGCATGAGGCTGTCTGTGTGGGTTGTAAGGAAAGCACCATCGAAAACCGCGAGGAACACCGCCACCCTCATCCTGAGGCGGCCGCGGAGCGGCCCTCGAAGGATGCAATACGCGTGACGCTTTTGACCCCAACACCCGCGTTCTGACGTCATGAGATCCCGTGCCTGCTGTGCATCACTGGCGTGCTCGCACCGCGCACGGGATGACGTGTTTGGTTGGACCGGGAAGGCTGTCAGAACGTCGTGCCCGGCGTAGGCCGGGTATCCACGCCGAGCACCCAGGCTGGCGAGGAGGCGCAAGCGGCCCAGTCGGAGCGCGCAACAAGCTGATCAGCAGTTGACCCCAACACCAGCGTTCCGACGTCTTGAGATCCCGGGTCTGCAGCGCATCACTGACGTGCTGCACCGCGCACCGGATGACGATCGTTGTATGATCGTCAGTTATCCAGGAACGTCGGGACTACGGGCAATATTGTTTGTGCCGTCTCGTTCGTAACTTCGTTGAATGCCGAGTCTTGTGTGCTTCGAGGCTCCGCTGACGCGGAGCGCCTCAGCATGAGGCACTCTGTGTTGGCTACAAGGTACAAGGAAGGCGCAACGAAACTGCCGGGAACACTAACGCCCTCATCCTGAGGTGCTCGGGCAGAGCCCGAGCCTCGAAGGGCGCAACGCACGTCACGCGATAGATCAAGCCCGAAGGCTTAGCGCTCCGGCAACGCCGGAGCGCTTCAGCTTCCGCGACCGGCTCAATTATCCAGGAAACTCCGCAATTTCCGTGACCTTGACGGATGCTTCAGCTTCCTGAGCGCCTTGGCCTCGATCTGGCGGATGCGTTCGCGGGTGACCGAGAACTGCTGGCCGACCTCTTCCAAAGTGTGATCGGTGTTCATGCCGATGCCGAAGCGCATGCGCAGGACGCGCTCCTCACGCGGGGTGAGGGAGGCGAGCACCCGGGTGGTGGTCTCGCGCAGGTTGGACTGGATCGCCGCGTCGATCGGCAGGATGGCGTTCTTGTCCTCGATGAAATCGCCGAGATGCGAATCTTCCTCGTCGCCGATCGGCGTCTCGAGCGAAATCGGCTCCTTGGCGATTTTGAGAACCTTGCGCACCTTTTCCAGCGGCATCGCCAGCTTCTCGGCCAGTTCCTCCGGTGTCGGTTCGCGGCCGATCTCGTGCAGCATCTGCCGCGAGGTGCGGACGATCTTGTTGATCGTCTCGATCATGTGGACCGGGATGCGGATGGTGCGCGCCTGGTCGGCGATCGAGCGGGTGATCGCCTGGCGGATCCACCAGGTGGCATAGGTGGAGAACTTGTAGCCGCGGCGGTACTCGAACTTGTCGACCGCCTTCATCAGGCCGATATTGCCTTCCTGGATCAGGTCGAGGAACTGCAGGCCGCGATTGGTGTATTTCTTGGCGATCGAAATCACCAGCCGGAGATTGGCCTCGACCATCTCCTTCTTGGCCTGGCGGGCTTCGCGTTCGCCTTTCTGCACCATGGAGACGATGCGGCGGAACTCGGTGATCTCCAGCCCGGTGGCGGTCGCCAGCGACTGGATCTCCTTGCGGATCGCCTTGATCTTGTCCTTGTCCTTGGCGACGAAGTCCTTCCAGCCGCGGGCCGACAGGTTGGAAATCCGCCGCAGCCAGTTCGGGTCGAGCTCGGAGCCGGGATACTCCTTCAGGAACTCGATGCGAGAAACGCGATGGCGCTCGGCAAGCCTGAGCAATCGGCCTTCATAGCCGATCAGCCGCTTGTTGATGTCATAGAGCTGCTCGACCAGGGCATCGATCCGCGCCTGGTTGAGGGCGAGGGACTTCACCGTGGTGACGACCTCTTCCTTCAGCTTCTTGTAGCGACGCTCCTGGCTTGGCGACAGCGTCTTGTTGCCAAGCTTCAGCTCGACGTCCTGGTCCTGCAGGCGACGCAGTTTCTTGTAGAGATCGGCGATCGTATCGAAGGTCTCGACGACGGCCGGCTTGAGCTCGGCCTCCATCGCCGCCAGCGACAGGGCGTTCTCGTAATCGTCGTCTTCTTCTTCTTCCTGCTGTTGCCGCTTCTGGCGGTCCTCGTCGCTTTCGCCGGCGATGTCGTCGCCGGGCGCGGTCGGCGGCGCGTCGGCTGCCGGTGACTCGGCCGTCGGTGTTGCCTCGGCAGGCGGGGCTGCAGCCGCGGCCGCGGCGCGCATGGCGCCGTTGCTGTATTGGGCCCCGGCATGGGGCGCCGGGGTGGCGACCGGCGCGTTCTTGGCGTCGGGACCGGCATAGGTCGCTTCCAGGTCGATGATGTCGCGGAGCAGGATCTGGGCCTCGGCCAGTTCGTCGCGCCAGATGATGATCGCCTGGAAGGTGAGGGGGTTTTCGCACAAGCCGGCGATCATCGTCTCGCGGCCGGCCTCGATACGCTTGGCGATCGCGATCTCGCCCTCGCGCGACAGCAGTTCGACCGAGCCCATTTCGCGCAGATACATACGCACCGGGTCGTCGGTCCGGTCGGTCGGCTCCTTGGTGGTGGTCTTGGTGACTGCGGTCGTGGCGGCCGGCGCTTCGACCAGTTCGCCGCCGGTCTCCGGTTCAGCCTCGGGAGCGTTTTCGGGCTCCTCGGCGTCCTCGGACTCGATGACGTTGATGCCCATCTCCGAGAGCATGGCGAGGATGTCCTCGATCTTCTCGGATGTGACCTCCTCGGAGGGCAGGACGGAGTTGAGGACCTCGTAAGTGACATAGCCGCGCTTCTTTGCGGCCTTGATCATCTTCTTGACGCCCGCGTCGGAGAGATCGAGCAACGGTCCGTCGGGAGCTTCCGGCGGCGCTTCCTGGACTTTTTCCTTTTCCCGAACCTTGGTCGCCATGCATGTCTCCGGTAAAGGCGCTGTCCGTGGGCTCTTGAGCCCCGCGCGCGAATTTCAGTTGTTGTCCCGTCCGCCAGACGGCGCGTCCCGGGCGGCGGTGTTGACCGGTTCGCCCATCCCGGCCGAGACGTATTCAAGTCGACTTAAGAGGTTCTTAACCCCAAAGCCGCCGATGTCCAGAGGCTAGAAGACCCTTGCCTCACGGCCCGACTGTGCGCCAAATCCTTCGATCAACGCCTCTGTGCCTTCCGCGCTTGCCAGCTGGTTCCGGATTTCCACAAGTCGAACGAAGTTCGCCTCGCTTGCATCCTCTGCAAGCGCGGCCTCCGCGTCCTTGAGTTCCTTATGTAGCGTCCGTTGTCGACGGTGCAAGGTCAAAGCCTGATGCCAGCCACTTTCCGCATCGGCGTCGGCGGCTGTGGCCTTGGCGAACCACAACCCACAGGCGGCGATCTGGGCATCCAGCCGGGCGACCAGGTCGGCAACCGGCGTTTTCGCCAGGCGTTCGCGCAGTACCTCGGGATCGGCAGGCTCGTCGGAGGCGACAAACTCGATCATCTCGGATCGCAGGGTTGCGAGATCACGATGGCCGAACTCGATATCCGCGAATTCGTCGAGATGCCGGGCGATCAGGGCGGGGTGATTGAGCAGGGTGATCACCAGCACCGCATCGCGCAGCGATGGAGCGCGCTGGCGCGACAAAATCCCCGATTGCTTCAGTCGATCCGACACCGGGATATGGGCGGAGGGGCGATCGAATTCCGGCCGCGTCCAGCCACCCCGTCGCCGCTCGAAGCCGCCGGCGCCGGATCGGCGGCCGCGGGCAGGCTCTTCAGCCGCGGGAAAAAAGTCGGCAAGCCGCTGTTTCAAGGCCTCGTAATAGTGTCGGCGGACGTCCTCGTCCCGGACGGAGCGCGATATGTCGCGCAGCCGCGCCTCAAGGGCGGCGCGCCGCTCAGGCGTATCGAACACGCCGGTCTCGGTCTCCCGCGACCAGATGATGTCGACCAGCGGGCGGGCGGCGGCGATGGTCTCGGCCATGACGGCCCGCCCGGCGGTGCGGATGAGATCGTCGGGGTCCTGCCCCTCCGGCAGCATCGCAAAGCCCAGGCTCTTGCCGGGCTGGAGCAGCGGCAGCGCCAGATCCGCGGCCCGAAAGGCGGCGCGCTGGCCGGCGGAATCGCCATCGAAACACAGGATCGGCTCGTCGGCCATCCGCCACAGGATCTGCAATTGCCGCTCCGTCAGCGCCGTGCCGAGCGGCGCAACCGTATGGTCGAAGCCGGCGCCGGCCATCTGGATCACGTCGGCATAGCCTTCGACGGCGATCACCGACTCGGTTGTGTGGGCCGCCTTGCGCGCCTCGGCCCCGTTGTAGAGGAGGTTGCCCTTGTGGAAGAGATCGGTTTCCGGCGAATTGAGATATTTGGCTTGGACATCCGCGCCCATCGCCCGGCCGCCGAAGCCGACGACCCGACCGCGAAAGTCGGTAATCGGGAACATCACCCGGTCGCGAAACCGGTCGAACGAGACGGGAATGTCGTCGCCGGCCACCAGCAATCCGGCGGCGATCATCTGTTCGTGGGGAATGTCCTTGCCGGCCAGATGGGTTTTGAGGGCGCTTCGCTCGGCCGGCGAATAACCGACGCGAAAGCGCTTCTGCAGCTCCGGCCCCAGGCCGCGGTTCATCAGATAGCCGCGGGCGGCCGCCCCCTCGCGCGACTGCAGCGCCGCCTCGAAAAACCTGGCCGCGTGTTCGACCACGTCGTGGAGGGTATCGCGAACCTTCTCCCGTTCTTCCGCCTGCGGATCGCGGGCCGGCATGGGCACGCCCGCTTCGCTGGCCAGCCGCTCAACCGCCTCGGGGAACGACAGACCGTCGGTCTCCATCAGGAATGTGAAGATGTCGCCATTCTTCTGGGCCGAAAAATCGAACCACTTGGCCTTCTGGTCGTTGACGAAGAACGACGGTGTCTTTTCCGCATTGAAGGGCGAGAGCCCCGCGAACTCGCGGCCCTGTTTCTTCAGCTGGACCCGCTGGCCGATGACCACCGAAGCCGGCAGCCGGTCGCGGATTTCATCAAGGAAACTCTCGGAAAAGCGCATGTCAGGTGATTCGGCCGCTGGGACACATCGGATAGCACTATAAGACGCCACGGGAGGAACGGGAGATTCCTGCCCGTGTTGCTGGTTTGTCCCGGCTATTCACAGGCCGGCGCGGCGTGGTTGCCATCCGAGTTGGTGCGGACGCTGAAGTCAGGCCGCTGGGACCGAGCAGGATCGTCGGCCGGCCGGCGATCCTGCGGTTGTTCGGGATCACGATCGCCGCGGGATTCACCATCAACGGATCGCGACCCGGGTCTTCGGCCCCGTCGCGGTGGAATGAATGGCGGTCTATTCCGGATCCCAAAGCACACCGGACTTGTAGAGCAATCCGGTGGCACCGGCTCCGACGAGCGGCGCAACGATGAAGAGCCAGAGCTGGCCCAAAGCGGTGCCGCCGACGAACAGCGCCGGGGCCAGGCTTCTGGCCGGATTCACCGAAACCCCGGTGACGTTGATGCCGACAATATGGATGGCGGCGAGGGTCAGGCCGATGGCGAGCCCGGCCAGTCCGGCGATGTGGACCGGCGTGCCCTTGGCGGTCACGCCGAGAATGGTCACCAGGAACAGGAATGTGGCAACCGCTTCGAACACCAGCGCCGAGACGACATCATACTCACCGGAATAGCCTGGACCCCAGCCATTCTGGCCGAGGCCGCCGTCCCAGCCCGAGGCCTTGCCGGACATGATCAGGTAGAGCACGGCGATGCCGGCGATCGCGCCGAGGCACTGGGCGATGACGTATTGGATGAAGTCGCCGAAACTCATCCGCCCGGCGAGCAGCACCCCGAAACTTACCGCCGGATTGACGTGGCAACCGGAGATCTGCCCGATCCCGTAGGCCATGGCGACGATCGCCAGGCCGAAGGCGAAGGCAATGCCAAGCACACCGACGGTCGTTGCGCCGACCGGCGGACCGGCGATGACCGCCGCTCCGCAACCGACCAGGACGAGCGTGAACGTTCCGATGAATTCGGCAATGGCTTTGTTCATGGCTGTTTCCTCCGAGCCCGAATCGGCCCGAGTGGAATTGTAGCCGGCATTGGGATTGAGGCGGGCAACCCCGTCTACGGGATTCGGAGAGCTCAGAACTTGCCGTTGTCGTTCTTCCATTCACGCCGCGGCGCGATCGTTTCGGTGGTGTCCCAGTGCTCCACCAGTTGGCCTTCGGCCACCCGAAAGAGATCATAAAAGGCGGAGTGGACGCCGCCACGTTCGCCTTCGCTGACACAAAGCACGAAATTCCCCTCGGCCAGAACACGATGGACCCGGTGGTAGTCGATGTGCCTCTGGCCATTATCTGATGCGTCCAGCGCCGACCGGAGCACGGAAACGCCATCCGCAAGGCCCGGATTGTGTTCGGCGTAGCTGTCCGCGACGTTATCCGCCAGCCGGTCGCGTTGGCCGTCGACAAGAACGGTTTCAACGAAAGACCGAACGGCGGCGCGGTTGCTTTCGGTCTGGTCGCGGTCGACGATCTCGGTTGAACCGTCGACCATGCTGCGACCGGATTGGTTGGGCCCCTGACGCGCCTGAATATTGTCCCAGTGTTCGACCGCCCGACCGTCTTCAAATCGGAAGACTTCAAAGCCGATCTTGCGGCTGGCGAAATCATACTCGGTATGGGCGAAGACGAAATCGCCATCCTCGAACGCCCGCACGACGTTCACCCGTGGCGACGTTTTGGACAGCCGCTTGAAGAGGGCCGCCAGACCTTCGCTGCCTTCGTGGGTCTGGGGGTTGTGCTGGATGTACCGCGCTTCATCGACGACCGCGACCGGTCCGGGCTCGCCGGTCTCGATGCTCTTCAGCAAGGCCCGGATCTGGTCTTTCTTCGCGGCTGTCATCGGCTCGTTGCTGTTGGAGGTCTGCTGCTGCGGGCTCGTTTTCAGCGGAGACGGTTTGCCCGCACATGCTTCTTCGCCCGTATGAATACTCCCTGAGTTAGGAAGGAGCCTTTGTCAAATGCGGTCCTCTGCGCTGGCGCACACTTGGCTCTGTTTTTCCTGGTCGTCGCTTCGGCGCTGTGCGTCCTTCGAGGCTTGGACTTCGTCCAAGCGCCTCAGGATGAGGTGGTGGGTGCACCGGTCAGCGTCTTCCGTGCGATGTCCCTTAAGCCAAAACCACGACCTCATGCTGAGGTGCGCGCGGAACGCGCGCCTCGAAGCACGCGAGGCGATGCAACAGGCCTGGGTCCTGCGGTCCTTGCCTCAACGGACTCATTTCGGCTTCCCGGCTCGGCGCCGCGACAATCCTGGAAGCGCATCGAAATCGCCGCGAACAAGCGCTTGCTTCTTGGCCCGGCTCCAGCCCTTGAGCCGACGTTCCATTGCGATTGCGTCAACAATCCGATCGTAGTGCTGAGCCCATATCAGCTGCACCGGCCGTCGCGCGGCCGTGTATCCGTCGAAAGTACCGTTCTGGTGTTCGCCGACCCGTGTTTCCAGCCAGTCGTGCCGCGTGAGCCCTACATAGAAGGAGCCGTCCCGGCATTCGAGCATGTAGACATAAGCCATGACCGACCGTATCGAGGTGCGCGCGAATGGCAAAGATCAGATGATCTGTGCATGTCGGTCCTGCGTCCTTCGAGGCTTGGACGCGTCCAAGCGCCTCAGCGACTGTGTTGTTTGTCAAGCGCTTTGCCATTTGTTCCTGTCTCGAATGATTGCGTTGAGGATTGTGAGGAGCTTTCGTGCGACGGCGATGATGGCGACCATTTTGGGCTTTCC
>JAAEOR010000402.1 GCA_024222895.1 Hyphomicrobiales bacterium
ACCCGGCCTCGAATTGGCTTTCGACGGCACCATGAAACGGATCAAGTCTGCGGACTAGATACCGGCGGCGATCAGCCTGTGGCGATATAGGCCCGCATCTCTTCGGCTTCATGTTCGACCTCTTCGATCCGCGATTTGACGACATCGCCGATTGAGATGAGCCCCACCAGCCGATTATGCTCGACGACTGGAAGATGCCGAAAGCGACCTCGCGTCATGCGGGCCATCACATCGTTGATGGTTTCGTTTTCCCCGCACGCCTCGACTTCACGGGTCATGATGCTCGACACCGGGTCGGCAAGTATCCCCGACCCGGATTTGCCTATCGCCCGAACAATGTCGCGCTCGGAAAGAATACCTTCCACGGCGTATCCCGCATCAACGACAACCAACGCACCGATGCGCTTGGCGGCCAGTCTGGTAACAGCCTCGGTAACCGACACGCTCGCGGTTATCGTTTCGACTTCTCGCCCTTTCAACTTGAGGATGGTTTCAACGGTCATCGGATCGCCCTCCTTCTCCGGCAAGCTGATCGCTAGTCGGCCGGCCGGTGAACAACCCCTGCCCCCGCAGGACGTCAAAACGATGCCGTCAGCGGAACCGTTTGGCAAGTTGCAGTGCAGCATTGCGAAGGTGTCGGGCGTTAGTTTGTCCCGTGCGATCGGACCGGGTCGAGAGCCGAAAACAGCAGCAAACCGGCAGCAAACCCGCCGATATGCGCCTCCCATGCGATGGCGCCCGATGTCAGACTGCCTCCACCAAACAACCCGAAAAGAAGGTTGAAACCAAACCAGATGCCAAGAAAGGTGAGCACGCGACGATCACGCATGGCGACCGCGAGCGGCGGCGCCGGATAACGATATGGCGCTGCGGGCGCCCCCTGAAAGCCGATGAACGGGCTCCTACCGCTGAACGCAAAACGCGCAGCACCGGCCATATGCGCAGAAACCGCGGCCGACGCGCCAACCAAAGGAACCGGGGAACTCGGGTAAACGGCCAAATAAAGCAGGACACCACCAATTGCGCCGGCGGCCGAGAAAGCCAGAAACCGCACGGCTCCGAAGCGAAAGGCAACGGCACTGCCAAACGCCGCCAACCAAAGGCCGTTGAAGATCAAATGGCTCCAGTCGGCGTGAAGGAAGGCGTATGTGACAAAGCTCCAAATGACAGCCCCCGTCGCCGCCACATGCGGGCCAAAATACTCCGGATCGAGAACGCGCACTGGAATAAAGGAAAACAGGAATAGCACTTCGATCTGGGCCGCCTGTCCCAACAGGTACTCGCGCACCACATGAACGCCGACAAACGCGGCCAACAGCGCGACCACGACGCCTGGTAGGTTGAGCGCCGATTGGCGCGGCGAAGTGGATTTTGTTTCCGGTACTGACATGGCGCGGAGACTAACGCCTGCCCCGGCTGAAAAAAGGCGTACTTTCAAAAAAAATCTCGCACCCGATGCACCAGCCAACCCGAGGCTGCAGCCCCTTTCTTTCACACGCGATGCGATCTGCGCCGGATAAGGCGTGACAGACAGGAGAAGCGTCAAGACCGTATCGGGAATACGGTCGAGGGCTTCGACACATCCTGCCTTGCGCCTGTGTGCATGTTTTGTGCTCCGACCGAGCGGTCGGGAGGTGACCAAAAACACCTCCCGACACGGGCGGGCGGCGGATCGGCGGCGGGACGGTCCGGCTCTCGCGTTTACCTTATGGTAAACAAATGGTTGCCGACCCGGTTCGGAATTGAATAAAATTCGGATCTGATTGTCACAGGCATCTTAGACCGAAATAAAAACGATAGCGACATAGTCGTCTGTGGATGGGGAGACAACTATGCTTTTAGAGAAGTCGATTAAACTTATATTTACTCTGGCATTACTGTCAATCGCCACTGGCCCGGCGGTGGCGGCGGGCGATGGCGGGTCGCCCTTCATGACCGTGCGGGGCAAAACAGCCCAGCCGATCGGCCACTATGACTTCTGCGAGCGCCACGGACGCGAGTGCCGAACATATAGCCGCGGAAAGCAGCGGATCAGGCTCACCAGGGAACGCTGGAATACGCTCGTGGACATCAACCGGGCAGTCAACACATCCATTCGTCCGGTCACCGACCAGGACCTTTTTGGCGAACCCGAAGTCTGGGTCTACCCAGACGAGAGCGGCGATTGCGAAGACTTTGTCCTGCTCAAACGCCGTCTACTCGCCGAGCGTGACTGGCCTCTCGGTGGCCTCTTGATCACTGTGGTTCGCCAGGAGAACGGCGACGGCCATGCTGTTTTGACGGTGCTGACGGACCGCGGTGACCTGGTGCTCGACAACCTGGCGCCTGATGTCCTGGTCTGGAGCGATACCCCATACCGCTTCCTCAAGCGGCAATCGACCTACGATACGGGCCAATGGGTCGCGATTGACGATGGCCGTGCAACGATGGTCGGCAGTCTCGGAAACTGACGCCTGATCTTGCTTGGACAGCATTTGGCCTGGTCGCGTCCCCACCCTGTCCCAGGACCAGGCCGAACGAGCCGGCCCCTCACCCAGGGCCGGCTCATACCTTTGGTATCATCTCGTCAGTGCATACTGGGTGATTTCAGGTAGTCGTTTCTGTCGGCTGACGTTACCTCGACTTCGACGAGTTGGCCGTCATGGTAGACGGTCAGCGGAACGACAACGCCCGCCGCTCCCAGAGACCACACGTTGCGGAAGAACCCGGCAAGATTGTCGACCGGCACTCCAGCGACCGCGAGGACCACGTCGCCGTTCTCAAGACCAGCGTCCTCAGCCGGCGCCCCGTCCGCTGTCCCGGCAACGACGACCTGATCATCGACCTCGACCGCATAGAGTCCGAGCCAGGGCCGCGGCGGTCGATTTGGCCGCCCAAGCGTGAGCATGTCATCAAGGATCGGCGACAGGAGATCGATTGGAACCACCATGTTCAATTGTTTCTCATCGCTGTCATCCGATTGTTCAAGACGCAGCGAACCAATTCCACACAGCGCACCATCGGGGCCGATCAGGCCGGCACCACCCCATTGGGGATGTGCCGGAGCTGTGAAAATCGCTTCATCCAGCAGGTACTCCCAATACCCGGCAAACTCCTGCTTGCCGGCGACACGTCCCGCGAGGGAATGCGCCCGCCCCCCCGCACCGGCCAGCACCACCTGCGTGCCCGTCTCGAGACCAGCAGCGCTGCCAATCGCCAGCGTGGGCAACTCGACGCGTGCCAGTGCCTGGATCAGACCGAACCCCGTGGCTTGATCATACCCCAGCACGTGACCGGGGATCGACCCGCCATCGCTCAAACCCAACCAGACGGAATCGGCCTCAGTGACCAGATAACCCACTGTCAGAATGACTCCGTCGCTGCGGATGACGACGCCATTGCCGGCACGCTCGGTACCGAGGATATCGGCGGTGAAAGCGTCATCCGGTACGGTCGCCTTGACGCTCACCACCGCCGCCAAAGCCTGGTCGAGGTCGTAGCCATAATCGTCGGGATCCGGCTGGACCGACCGCGCGACCTCCCAGTCCTGCTCAATCGACATCGGCGATACTCCTACATGCGGGATGGTCATTTTCCGGGGGGACGTGCCGCGACGGCATTTGCGCAGAGATATATATAGGCCAACATATCGGGAAAACAGCCCGTTGGCGGGTTTGGGATCGATTGGCAGAGCACTTCACGGTCTTTCTCGTTTAGAACCGTACTCGGATTAGAGCAAACCCCGAGGATTTCTCGCTCCGATCCCGCCTACGGTAACTGTGATTCCGAAGGATCCTGCGCGCAACCATCGCACGCAGGTCTCATGGATCGCGTGCGCCCTGCAAATCCTGAAACGGGATTGCGGTGAGGGATTGCAGTGGGAGCAATATCAAACCTTGGATTGGCCCTGATTGGCTGGTTCGATCGAGCCTATATGCCGCGCTGGCAAGCGGCATACCCCAACGAGGGAAGGAGCGACTGCATGATCGCACGACTCTTGAA
This sequence comes from Hyphomicrobiales bacterium, assembly GCA_024222895.1. Taxonomy (GTDB): domain Bacteria; phylum Pseudomonadota; class Alphaproteobacteria; order Rhizobiales; family Kaistiaceae; genus Bauldia. The sequence goes on from JAAEOR010000402.1 coordinate 3,982, forward strand.
CACGATCGACGGCGGCTTCCAGGCTCTGGCCAATCCGCTTCTACTTGCCTGCCGATTGTTGCTTGGGTGGTTCTTTGTTCCTGCCGGCATCGACAAAATCGAGAATTACTCCAACACAGTCCAGTTCATGGAATCCAATGGGGTTCCCGGCCTGCTGCTACCGCTGGTAATCCTTCTTGAAATTCTTGGCCCCGTGTTTCTCGCACTGGGGCTGCTAACCCGCCTGACCGCCCTGGCGATGGCCCTGTTCACCATTCTGGCCGACGTCATTTTCAACATCGGGGATACAAGCTCTACGGGGCAGTACCTCTACCAGGCGGAACTGGTTATCGTTTCCGGGTTTCTGGCCCTTATGGCGGTCGGTGGCGGACAGTGGGCGCTCGATGCTCTGCGAGGGCGTACAGGGCGAGCGATGTAGCGGCTACTCGGCTGCCTCTCCGACCGTGGCATCGAGGCCGAGGAAGCCGCCTGACTGGCGCTGCCAGAGGACGGAATAGAGGCCGCCGCCGTGCACAAGGTCAGCATGGGTTCCGGACTCGACGATCCGCCCCTCGTCCATGACAATCAGGCGGTCGAGCACGGCGATGGTCGACAGGCGGTGGGCAATCGCAATGACGGTACGGCCGGCCATCAGGCTATTGAGTTGCTCCTGGATTGCCGCCTCGACTTCGGAATCGAGGGCACTGGTCGCTTCGTCGAGAACAAGGATTGGAGCATCCTTGAGCATCAGGCGGGCGATGGCGACCCTCTGGCGCTGACCGCCGGAAAGCTTCACGCCCCGTTCGCCGACATGGGCGTTGTAGCCACTGCGGCCGCCAAGATCTCTCAGATCGGCAATAAAATGATCGGCGTGAGCATGTCTTGCGGCGGCCTCGATCTCCTCGTTGGTGGCATCTGGCCGACCGTAGCGGATGTTGTCGCGAACCGAGCGATGAAGTAGCCCGGTGTCCTGGGTCACCATCCCGATCTGACCGCGCAGCGACTGTTGGGTGACATTGGCGATGTCCTGCCCGTCGATGAGGATCCGGCCGCCTTCCAGGTCATAGAGGCGCAACAGCAAGTTCACGAGAGTCGACTTGCCGGCCCCTGACCGGCCAACCAGTCCGATGCGCTCCCCGGGCGCCACGGTGAGCGAGAGATCGTCGATGATGCCAGCGTCCTCGCGGCCATAGTGAAATCGAACGGACTCAAAGCGTATCTCGCCACTTGTCGCCATCAGCGGAACGGCATCCGCCTTGTCGGTCACCTCGCTCGCCCGGCTGATGGTTTCTATGGCGTTCTGCAGGGTCCCGACATTCTCAAACAAGGACGTGATGGTACGCAGGATCCACGCCGACATCTGGTTGAGGCGAATGACCAGTGCGCTAGCCATGGCAATACTGCCGACGCTGATCGTTCCGATCGACCACAGCCAAAGCGCCAGCCCGGAAACGCTGAAGATCAGCAGGCTGTTGATGATGCTGAGCGACGCCATCATCGTCAGAATGGCGGCGGCAAGACTCCGGAATGCGCCGACCTGGCGAACAAATCCCTCCAGGGCAAAGGCGTCTTCCCGCTCCGCGTGAGCGAACAATTTCACTGCCTGAATGTTCGTGTATCCGTCGACGATCCGGCCCGAGAGGCCGGAATTCGCTTCGGCGAGCGCCTGCGAGCGCGCCCGGACCGGAGGCACCAGCCGCACGACCGTTACAGCGTAAGCCGCCAGCCACAGGGCAAGTGGCATGATCAGCCACAGATCGAGCCCGGCGAAAAGGATCACCGTGCCGGCCAGATAGATGACCAGCGTCCACACGCCCTCGACGACGTTGACAACGCTTTCTCTCAACGCCGGCCCGCTTTGCATGACCTTCTGAGCGATCCGACCGGCAAAATCATTCTGGAAGAACGAAAGGCTCTGGCGCAGCACATAGCGATAGCTTCGCCAACGGACCAACGCCGTCACCGTCGGGACGAAGACCACACCGGTCAGGCCACGGGAAATCAAAAGGCTCGCCGGCCGCACCAACAGCACAACGAACGCCATAGCCGCGAGCAACCAGGCATTATCGCTAAAGAACGTGGCCGGAGACGTGGCCTCTGTCGTCAGGTCAACCAATTGGCCAAGGAATACGAAGAGTGCCAGTTCAGACAGCGATGCAATCAGCGAAACGATGATGATTGCCAGCAGCAGCCCACGAACCGGCGCGACGAAATGGCGGTAGAACGCAATCAACCCTTCCGGCGGCCGCACGACCGGTGCGTCGACAAAGGGGTCACTCAGGCTGAATAGCCACTTGAGCATCATCTCTCACCTTGACGGCAAACGGGGCGGGCTCGCGTTCACCGATTCATTAGGCAAAGGTAGGGTCGGATGGACGGAATCACACCGCCGGACCGCAGAAACATGGTGGCAATCGCACTCTATCAGCCGGACATTCCGCAGAACGCCGGCAACATCCTGCGGCTCGGCGCCTGTCTCGACGTGCCCGTCCACATCATTCTGCCGGCAGGCTTCGACATATCCGACCGATCCCTTCGTCGTGCCGGAATGGACTATCTGCATGCCGTGACGCTTGTTCGCCATACGGCCTGGCCGCAATTTACCACATGGCTGAGCGACGAACCCCGTCGACTGGTCCTTTCCACCACACAAGCGAGCGTAGCATACACGGAATTCAGCTTTCTTCCCGGCGACGTCCTGCTGTTCGGACGAGAAAGTTCTGGCGTCCCCGACGCAATTCATGAGATCGCCGATGCGCGAGTGACAATCCCGATGCGTTCCGGAATGCGTTCGCTCAATGTGGCGAGCTCGGTGTCCATGGTATTGGGCGAGGCGCTTCGCCAAACGGATGGATTCCCATCCGCGACCTGAGGAATCCAGATGGACGCTGACACGCCCCCCCTGCCCTCCGATCTGGATGACAAGAAGGCGCAGGCCTCAGCCTGGTTCTCCGATCTTCGCGACCAGATCACCGCCGCTTTCGAAGGCATCGAGGACGACGCGCCGGCGGATATGCCCTTTGCCGATCGGCCCGCTGGCCGTTTCGAGCGAACGCCGTGGCAGCGAACCGATCACGGTGGCGGCGATGGCGGTGGCGGGGTGATGGCTGTCATGCACGGCCGGGTCTTCGAAAAGGTCGGCGTTCACCTCTCGACGGTCCACGGATCCTTTTCGCCCGAATTCCGCAAGGAAATCCCAGGGGCAGAGGACAACCCGAACTTCTGGGCAAGTGGTGTGTCCCTCATTGCCCACATGCATAACCCGCATGTCCCGGCGGTTCATATGAACACCCGCATGGTGGTCACCGGCAGGCAATGGTTCGGTGGCGGAGCTGATCTGACGCCGGTACTCGATCGGCGGCGAACTCAGGACGACCCGGATACCGTCGCGTTCCATGCCGCGATGCGCAACGCTTGCCGTGACCAGCCGAGCGCCGACTATGACCGGTTCAAGGACTGGTGCGACGAGTATTTTTTCCTCAAGCACCGCAACGAACCGCGCGGTGTCGGCGGCATCTTCTACGACTGGGTGAACAGCGGCGATTGGGACGCCGATTTGGCTTTTACCCAGGCGGTCGGACGGGCGTTTCTCGACGTTTATCCGAAGCTCGTGCGCCGCAATTTCGCGACGCCCTGGACCGACGCCGACCGCGAAGAGCAGCTTGTGCGCCGCGGTCGTTATGTCGAGTTCAACCTGATCTATGATCGCGGCACGATCTTTGGCCTGAAGACAGGAGGAAATGTGGACTCGATTCTGTCGTCGATGCCGCCAATGGCGAAATGGCCGTGAAGTCGGCGGCAGCCTGGAGGTTCGTCGCGGTGAATCGCGTCCGCGTACCAACACACGTTGCGAACAGAGCCGGTTGCCGACGACACCTCAGCCTTTGGGCTCCCACAGCTCGATCCGATTGCCCTCGGGGTCGGTCAGATGTGCGAAGCGGCCATTGGGATAGACCTCCGCATCGACGTCGACGGTGATACCGGCGCCACGCAGCTGGGAAACCATGGCGTCCAGGTTGCCGACGCGAAAGTTCACCATCCACTGCTTGTCGGACCGGCCGAAGTAGTCCGTATCGCGTGCGAACGGGGCGAAGACTGTCTCGCCCTCAGCCTGCCGCCAGCACGGCGCCTCGTAGGAGTCGGGTGTCCGGGTCACGCCGAGGTGCAACTCGTACCAGCTTGCCAGTTTGCCGGGGTCATCGGCCCGAAAGAAGAGACCGCCGATTCCCTCAACCTTCTCCATGACTGGTCAACCTCGGAATGTCATTATGTTTCAATCGCCTATCTACGAACGTTAATCGTCCATTCGAGCCATCCGAATCAAACTGGGATGTTGATTCCGGTGCTTGCAGATCGGCGGGTGAAATCAGAACCGAGAACGCTTCGCACCAGATGACAACGCTGGGAAAACCGGCGAGATCGACCCCGTCGGGGATCGGATAACGCTGACTGCCCTCGAAGGCGCGCAACTGCCCCAGATCGACATACATCGTGTCGACGACTTCGCCGGACGCGCGGATCATCGCCTTCGGGACGAGATACACGTGGTATTTCGGTCCGGGCCCGACCTTGAAGTCGGGCTCCAGAAAC
>JAAEOR010000403.1 GCA_024222895.1 Hyphomicrobiales bacterium
CAAGGACTATCACACCGCCCTGATTGCCGATCTCGCCGGGCGTGAAGATCTGGCGGTCAGTTCCATCGCCAGCGCCGCCGCGGCCGACGGTGCGGTCCTTCAGCTCATCGTCGCCAACGCTCGCATCCTGGCACGCGCCGGCCAGAGGGAGGAGGCACTGGAGTCGATCCGCAACTACCTGGTGATTCAACCCAACAATGTGAGCCTGGTCGTGTTGGAGAAAACGCTGGAAGGCGACACGGATATCGCTCCCGTGGTCGCCTCGTCGATCGAGGGTGCCGCCGAGGTCCTGCATGGGTTGGGCGGAATGATCGGAACCGACAACGGTGTAGAACTGTCGGCCGCCTATCTCCAGCTTGCGCTCTATCTGACACCCGAATCTCACATGACGAAGCTGGCACTCGGCCAGGTCCTGGTCTCGGCCGAACGCTGCGGCGACGCCATTGCCATCTTCGAACAGATACCGACACCGTCCGAGCACCGGCGCAGTGCCGATATCCAATCCGGATTCTGCCTTGACCTTCTCGAGCGACCGGACGAGGCGGTCGATCGCCTTCAAGGTCTGCTGGAAACCGACCCCGGCGACCTCGATGTCGTCGTGGCACTCGGCAACGTTCTCAGCGGCCGCGAGCGTTACGGTGAGGCTGCAAAGGTCTACACCGCCGGTATCGACTCGATCGACGCGGTTACCCCCGTCCATTGGCAGCTCTTCTACCGCCGCGGCATCGCTCACGAGCGCAGCAAGAATTGGCCGGAAGCCGAGGCCGATCTCAGGAAAGCGCTGGAACTCAACCCGGATCAGCCGTCCGTGCTCAACTATCTCGGCTATTCATGGGTCGACATGGGGCGCAATCTCGACGAAGGACTCGACATGATCCGTTCGGCCGCCGAACAGCGCCCCAATGACGGCTTCATCATCGACAGCCTTGGTTGGGCCTACTACCGGCTCGGGCGCTACGAGGAGGCGGTGGTCCAGCTGGAACGCGCGGTCGAGTTGCGTCCCGAGGATCCGGTCCTCAACGATCATCTGGGTGATGCCTACTGGAAAGTCGGCCGGCGTCTCGAAGCGGTGTTCCAGTGGAACCACGCCAGGGACCTCGAACCCGAGCCCGAGAACCTGGAACTGATCGTCAAAAAGCTTGAAAGCGGCCTGGTCGCCGATGGCGGAAACGACGGTTGATCCTGTCGCGGTTCTGATTTCCGCGGCGGCGGCGAGAATCGAGTCGGCCCGCGCAAAAATCAATCTCGCGCTCCATGTTCTCGATCGCCGGGCGGATGGCTACCACAGCCTCAACAGTCTTGTTGTTTTTGCCGACATTGCCGATCGGTTGACGGTCTACCCCGAGGATCCCGGGATGATCGGCATGACGGTCGAGGGACCATTCGCAGAGGCCCTGCGCGCCACCACACCGCCCGACGACAATCTCGTCTTCGTCGTGGCCAAGGGAATGGCCGAGGCCTTCGATGCCGGGGAGCAAAACGGGCTGGGACTAAACCTGGAGAAGCACTTGCCGGTCGCCGCCGGGCTGGGTGGCGGCTCAGCCGACGCCGCCGCGGCACTCAGACTCGTCAACCGCGTCTGGCATCTTGGTATCCCGGCCGGCGAATTGGCTGGAATCGGTCTCTCTCTCGGCGCCGACATCCCGATCTGTCTCTCGTCACGCCCATCGATCATGCGCGGACGCGGCGAAGACATCACCGCGATCAAGGGGCTCCCGGCACTGTCGATCGTCCTGGTCAACCCGGGCGTCGCAGTATCGACCGGGGATGTCTTCGGCGCCATCGAACCGGCTGAACGGTCCCCGCTGCCCGACCTGCCGGATCACATCGGAAGTGCGATGGAACTGGTCTTCTGGCTGCGCAAGACCCGAAACGACCTTTTCCAGCCGGCGATCGCCGCTGCCCCACCGATCGAGACGGCGCTACGGGCGCTTGCCAACGACCAGGATTGTGTCTTCGCCCGGATGTCCGGTTCCGGCGCCACGGTCTTCGGTGTCTTCATGTCGAACGAAGCGGCCGAGCGCGCGGCGACACGACTGCGCTCCGTCGATCGCCAATGGTGGGTTGCCGCCACGCAGACCGGCGGCTCGTAACCGCCGGAATCCCAGGAGGACCAGAGATGACATCTGCAGCCGAACCGCACTTCGTCCCCGTCCGCTTCGCTGTGCTTGCCGTATCCGATACGCGGACGCTCGCCGAGGACACCTCCGGCGAGACGCTTTGCGACCGCATCGAAAAAGCGGGGCACACCCTGGCCGCGCGCGACTTGGTGACTGACGACGTCGCGGCAATTCAGGCAACCCTGCGCCAGTGGACCGCCGACGACCACATCGATGCGGTGATCACGACCGGGGGAACCGGCCTGACCGGCCGTGACGTCACGATCGAGGCAGTCGGCCCGCTCTTCGACAAACACATGGACGGTTTTGCGACCGTGTTTCACATCATCAGCTACGGCACGATTGGGACGTCGACCATCCAGTCCCGTGCCACGGCCGGCGTGGCGGGAGAGACCTTCGTCTTCTGCCTGCCCGGGTCACCGGGCGCCTGCCGCGACGCCTGGGACGGCATCCTTGCCCCGCAGTTCGATCATCGCCACGGGCCTTGCAATTTCGTCGAAATCATGCCGCGGCTGGACGAACATCTCAAACGGGGCAAACTGCGCCAGGTCGACGTCTGAGGGACGCGGCCATGCCACGGGCCTTCATGCCGTTGACCTTATGTTTCTTGGCCCCAATCGGACCAGGTAGGCGGCAAGCGACTGCAAAAGACTAATGTGAGGATTTGTTCTTGATTTGTTCGCACAGCATGATAGGAATCTATTCATGTCCTCGCTTCGCCACCGATTCGCCGCCAGCAGCGTCGCCCCCGCCCAGACGGTCGAGGACTTTGTAGGCGTCCAGATCGACCCCGAGCGGCGACGGGGTCGTGGCGCCGGCATAAACCCGTCCGGCCGTTTCGAACCGAACCAGAAGGAGGTCTTCGATGACGGTTGGGGCTCCACGGACGACCTGCCGCCGCTGAGGACCGAGGTTCATGAGGAACGGCCGCGGAAAATCATCACCACCAACCAGTCCCCGGACATTTCATTCGACCGGTCGATCAATCCCTATCGCGGATGCGAACATGGCTGTGCCTACTGCTTCGCGCGCCCGACCCACGCCTATATGGGGTTCTCGCCGGGCCTCGATTTTGAGACCCGCCTGTTTGCCAAGCCCGATGCGGCCCGACTGCTCAAACGGGAACTGGCGAAACCGGGCTACGAACCCCGGACGATTGCGATCGGCACCAACACCGACCCGTATCAGCCGATCGAAAAGCGTTACCGGATCATGCGAGAGATCCTCGAGGTCCTCGATGCCGCCAATCATCCTGTCGGAATCGTCACCAAGTCGGCGATGGTGCTTCGCGACACGGATATTCTGTCCCGGATGGCGGAGCGAAACCTGGTGAAGGTCGCCTTGTCGCTGACGACGCTCGACCGCAAACTGGCGCGCACCATGGAGCCGCGGGCCGCAACCCCGGAGCGGCGCCTGTCGACATTGCGCCAGCTCTCCGAGGCCGGCATACCGACGACGGTGATGGTGGCACCGATCATCCCGGCGCTCAACGAGTCGGAAATTGAACGGATTCTCAACGCGGCGGCGGCGGCAGGTGCCCGCGAGGCCGGTTATGTGCTGCTGCGGCTTCCATTGGAAGTGCGCGACATCTTCAAGGACTTCCTGGAACGCGCCTATCCCGATCGGGCCAGACACGTCCTGTCGGTGATCCGTTCGATGCATGGGGGCAAGGATTACGATTCGACCTGGGGCCACCGCCAACGTGGTGACGGGCCTTATGCCTGGCAGATCGGCCGGCGCTTCGAGATCGCCGCACGTCGCGCCAATCTCAATGGTGAGAAGCGGCGGCTGAACACCGATCTGTTCAGTCCGCCGCAGGCAGCGGGCGCGCAGCTCAGCCTATTCTAGCCGCGCCGTTCTCCGACAATAACGAGATACTGGCGCTTCAGGTGAAGCCCGAGATCTGTTTGGTAGTCGCGGTGGTAGTCGTCGACATCGACCTTCAGGGCGCGCCGCCCGTCATCGTCCAGCGACGAAGCCAAGTGCTTCAGCGGCCCAAAACCTTCGACATACCAATCCCAGATCTCGTCGACGTCGGCGTGATAGGCGTTGCTGACTGCCGTCTCGAACCTCAGGTCGAAGTCACCTCCAAGGCGTTCCGTGACGGTCTGCGGATCGCCCCACGACAAGGGTGAGGCCTCCGGCGGTAGCGCACGGCTGTGTTTAGCAATCAATCCGAAAAACTCGGCGACCGCTCCGTCAGGAACCCAGCAAGCGAGCGACAACCGGCCACCCGGACGACAGACACGTGCCGTTTCCGCCGCCGCCTGCGGCGGGTCGGCCGCGAACATGACGCCGAAGGTCGAGATGACACCGTCGAAGACGCTGTCGCCAAATGGCAGTCGTTCGGCATCGGCTACGCGGTAATCGATCTGCACATCCCGCCCGGCGGACAATGAATCCGCCGCGGCCAGTAGTTCCGGCGCGATGTCCACGCCGGTGACCCGAGCGCCCATCCGACCGAGGTTGCGTGCCGTCCAACCGGTGCCCGTCGCAATATCCAGGACGCGGTCGCCCGGACGCGGCGCAAGTCGCTGGGCTGCGTGGGCCAGAGCGTCGGATATCCGGAAACTGACATTGTCGTAGGCGGCGCCGCCGCTGCCCTACATCCGTGCCGCCGGTCGATGGTGCTCAAGAACGGCGCCAATCCGGCCGGCAGCCTTGCGGCGAGGAGCGATGGCGGCGACGATGCGCCCATGCCGCCACGCCAATCCGATTCGCCCGCGCGCGCCGATCTGCCGAGGCCAACCAGCCGCCTCGAGAGACGGGCACGACAGCGTGGCGCCCGGATCATCGCCGGCGTCGACGAAGTCGGCCGCGGACCGCTGGCCGGCCCAGTGGTCGTTGCCGCCGTCGTGCTGGAGGGCCGGGCGCCGGCGGGTCTCGACGATTCCAAGCGCCTGTCGCCGGCCGAACGCGTCCGCCTGTATGACACTATCCTGAATCGCGCGACCGTCTCGGTTGTCATCGCGAGCCGCGCGCGGGTCGACCGGATGAACATCCTTCAGGCATCGCTGTGGGCGATGGCGCGTGCTGTTGCCGGCTTGGCGCACCGGCCGGACTACGTGCTGGTCGACGGCAATATGATGCCGCCCGGCCTCTGCTGCCCCGGCGAAGCGGTGGTTCGCGGCGATGCCCGTTCGGTGTCGATCGCGGCCGCCTCCGTCGTTGCCAAGGTCACCCGCGACCGGTTGATGGCAGCTGTCGGCCGTGCCTATCCGCACTACGGTTTCGACAGCCACAAGGGCTATTCGACCCGTGATCACTTTGCCGCCATTCGGCAGCATGGACCGTGCATCCATCATCGTCGGAGCTTTGCGCCGATCCGAATCGCGCTCGGACTCGAGCCCGAACAGATCGAGTTGTTTGGCGACCTGGACAGCGAATCAGCGGTCGAGAGCGCCACCGCCGGCTGATTCCGGCGTAGCCGGTGGGCGTCTGGATAGCCATCCGATCAAGAAGCGCTCGAAGGCGTGTTGAGCAAGCAAGCCTGCGCCCTTAAGAGGCCCGGCTACGCCGGGCGCCTCAGGATGAGGGCCGTGGCGTGTCCTCAAAACCTAAAAAACCTGCTCCTCATGCTGATACCAAGGGCGCTCAATATTGACCCGTTTGATGGCCCCAATTCGTCTGCCGACAAGGCACGTCTCAAAGGGCGATACGGGGTCATCGTTCGAGAGGCGTAACGCAGCTCGGTGGGCGAATTCGGGCCACCGAAGGCCGGAGTTTCCGCGCGTTGTGGACGTCGTTGCGATCGGCTCGTGGTACCACTACCACGTCGCCAATCGCGCCTTGCCAAACCCTGCGGAAACTCCAGTCAAACGAGTCAATATTCAGCGCCCTTGGTATGAGGTGTGAGGGCGACAGCCCGAGCCTCGAAGCACGCAGACGAGCAATGCCGCACCCGGCAACAGACGGATCGGGACCGGCCCGGACGGCTGACTCAAGTGAGTATTTTCAGAAAAGGCAGTGCCCAGACGCTCAGTGGAGCTTGGACTTGACGTCGTCGATGGCCGAGGCGACCAGGGACTCTGCGACTTCGCCCTTGGCCTTGGCCGCCAGCAGCCTGGCCGCGGCAGCGATCGCAACGTCGGCGGACAGCGCCTTGACCTCCTGGAGAGCCTGAACCTCGGCCTGAGTGATCTTTTCCTCCGCCATGCGCGTCCGGCTCGTGACATAGTCTTCCATGCGCTGGCGCGCCTCAACGCCCAGCGCTTCCGCCTCGCGTTTGGCCTGATCGATGATTTCCTCGGCCTCCGATTCGGCCTCGCGAGCCTTGCGCTGATAATCGGCCAGCAAGGACTGCGCTTCCTCGCGGAGCTTGCGGGCCTGGTCGAGCTCTTCGCTAATCGACACCGCCCGCTTGTCGAGGGCTCCGGTGATCGCGCCCGGCACTTTCATGTAGACCAGCAGGCCCAGGAATAGAACCAGCCCAATGAGGGCCCAGAAGGTCGGATCCTCAAGCATCGGTGTTCCTCGCGGCCATGGCGTCAGCAACGGCGCTCTTCACATCTGCCGCCGACGGCTTCGCATCGATCAGCGCGCCGACAACCGCCTCTGCGGTGTCACTGGCGATCGCACCGACTTCGGCCAGCGCCTGTTCCTTGATCTCGGCAATGCGGGCCTCGGCTTCCGTCAGTTTATCGGCGAGGCTCGCCTCGACTTCCACACGTTGGGCGTCCGCCTTGTTTCGGGCGACCTCGCGAGCACCGTCGGCAATGCCCGAGGCGCGCGCACGGGCATCGGCCAGGGCCTTCTCGTAGGCCGCCGCAGCATCTTCCGATTCGCCCTTCAACCGTTCGGCCTGATCGAGATCCGCCGCAATACGATCTCGACGTCCCTCGAGAATCCCTGCGATGCGAGGCAACGCCACCTTGGCCATCAGATAGTAGAGCAGCACAAAGGTGATCGCGAACCACAGAAGCTGCGAGGCAAACGTGGTCGCATCGAAGGGCGGAAAAGCCGAATGTTCCTCGGGCGATTCCGTAATCACGTGACCTTCGGTAAACGGTTCGGTCCCGTCCGTCTCTTCGGTTGCCATCAGAGCCTCCGGTCAGCGGTCGCGATCATCCGGATCAGAGCGCGAAGAGGAGCAACAGGGCAACCAGGAACGAGAAGATGCCAAGTGCCTCGGTCACCGCAAAGCCAAAGATAAGGTTGGTGAACTGGCCCTGAGCAGCGGCCGGGTTGCGGATTGCGGCGGCAAGAAAGTTGCCGAAGATGTGGCCCACACCGACACCGGCGGCGCCCATGCCGATGCAGGCGATGCCCGCCCCGATGAACTTGGCTGCTTCTGCTTCCATGACTAACTCCTTGATGGGATTTGTGATTGAGCGAGTGTTCGGGTCCCGTGCCTAGTGCCCGGGGTGAATTGCGTCGTTGAGGTAGAGGCATGTCAGGATGGCAAACACATAGGCCTGCAAGACGGCAACCAGAAGCTCCAGCGCCGTCAACGCCACGGTCGCGAGCAACGGCAGAATAGCACCCAGGATCCCGACAAACCCGGCCGAGCCCAACGCCACGACGAAGCCGGCGAACACCTTCAGCGTGATGTGACCGGCCAGCATGTTGGCGAACAAACGAATCGACAGGGATATCGGCCGCGAAATGAAAGACAGAATTTCGATAAAGGTGACAAAGGGCAGAAGCGCGCCCGGCAACCCGCTGGGGGCGAACAGCCGGAAGAAGCCGAAGCCATGGCGCTTGAGACCGTAGATGATGACCGTCAGGATGACCGCCAGCGCCATCGTCGCCGTAATGATGACGTGTGCGGTGACCGTGAAGAAATACGGGAACATTCCCAGAAGGTTGGCAACCAGAATGAACATGAACAGCGAGAACACGAACGGGAAGAAACGCATCCCCTCGCTTCCTGCGGCGTCACGTAGCGTCTTGGCGATGAACTCGTAGGTGACCTCGGCCGCAGATTGCCATCGGCCCGGCACCAACCCGCGGCCGCGGGTCGAGAGAATCAGAAACCCCGAGGCGACGACAACCGTCACCACCATGAACAGGGCCGAATTGGTGAAGGAAAAATCGACACCGGCGACCTCGATCGGAATGATCTTCTCGATCTTGAACTGGTGAATAGGATCGGTTGCCAACCTGGTTCCTCGTCCTTGTCAGTCGAACCGGCCTGTCGCCGGATCATCGTCAATTCCCGGCCGCTTGGCGATCATGCCGGCCGATCGCATGATGTTCAGCATGCCGGCCGCGAACCCCAGCATGAAAAACACGATCAATCCCCAGGGCGACGTGCCCAACAACCAGTCGACACCCAACCCGAGCGCCGCTCCTACCAACACGCCGGCGACCAGATCGGCCCCCATGCGCAGTGCCAGGGCATAACTGCTGCGCGGCGGCGCATCCGGGTCGTATGCCGCCTCCACCTCCGGCCGATTTGCATCGATCCGTCGGTCGAGCTCACTCAGTCTCCGGGAAAGGCCGGCGTCCTTGTCGCGCCGCTTGCGGCCCGACGTTCCCTTGTCCGGCCTTCGCGCTTCGCTCATTGGACCGCCCTGTCGGCGCCCTTCACGGCGCCTGCAAACCTGCACACCGCCCCAAAACCGGCCGCACCATAGGTTTCGCGCCAAACTGTGTCAAGAACTGGTCAATCCTCATTAAGCCATTGATTCCAATATCATTATTCCGTTTCATCTCAGACCGCGATGCTGCGTCGCAACCGAACGGTCCGATTCTGTGGCTCATCGGGCCGCAATCAGGCTCTTCCCGTGACGGACAGCCCGTGCGACAAGCGATCATGTCCAAGCGCAGCACCGTTGCCCGCCGTCGCGGCCCGATCGCGCTCAGTGAGCTTACCAGCGGCGCCATCGCGCCGGTGACGGCGCGACGGGGCTTTGCCACGGCGGATCTCGTCGCCGCCTGGCCGGAAATCGCCGGCTCGCTCCATGCAGACTATACGGCACCGGAGAAGATCCTGTGGCCGCGTCGCAGTGATGGCGACGAACCGGCGGCCGGCGTGCTGGTGCTCAAGGTCGATGGTCCGCGGGCAATCCTTGTCCAGCACGATCTGCCCCAGATCGTCGAACGGGTGAACGCCTTCCTGGGCTACAAGGCAATCAGCCGGGCCCGGATCGTCCAGAGCCCGGTGAGCGCGCGCGAACGGCCCATCGGGCAACAAACCATGCCGCCCCTGGCACCGGCCGACAAACAAGCTCTTGAAGCCAGAATCGCAAGCGTCGACAATGACGAACTTCGACGGGCGCTGGCAAAGCTCGGGCGTGGTGTCCTCGGGAGCCGTCGCGATTAGTTGAGTTGCGTTGGGCCGAGAATGGCCACATTTGGTCCGTCGATTAGACTGACAAGGTTACGAAAAACGGTGAGGGTCATGACTTCAGGGTTCAGGATAGCGATCGCGGGGGCTGCCGCGCTCGCGGCTGGTTTTGGCCTTCTCCAGGTGAAGGCACAGGGTGGATGGACGACCGGCCTTGCCGAGGCGCTCCTGGTTTCGCCGGCATTGGCCCAGACCAGCGAGGCGCTGCTCGAAGCCGGTCCGCTTGGCGAGAAGGCGCTCGGCAATCCGGACGCACCGAACATCGTCATCGAATACGCCTCGATGACCTGCCCGCACTGCCGGAGCTTTCACGAACAGACGTTCGAGGCGTTCAAGGAAAAGTACATCGATACCGGCGATGTGTATTTCATCTTCCGGCATTTTCCGTTGAACCCCCTGGACACTGCTGCAGTCATGCTGAGCAACTGTGCCCCCGATGAGCGGTTCTTCCCCATCGTCGATCTCCTGTTCGAGCAACAGGCCAGCTGGGCGTTTGTCGAACAGCCGGCGCAAGCGCTTCTCAACCTGGTGAAACAGGCCGGCTTTACCCAGGAATCCTTCACCTCGTGTCTCAAGAACCAGGAGGTTCTCGACGGTATCGATTGGGTGCGCAGCCGCGCGGTGACCGACTTCGAGGTTCAGTCCACCCCCACATTCTTCGTCAACGGTGAGAAGACCACCGGTGCCATAACCTTGGACACCTTCGACGAACTCCTTGCAAAATAGGGCCGAATCGCCCTAGGCGGGTCCGTGGGACGGCGTTCGCTGACGATGTCGTCCGGGGACAGTGCGAGGGCCTTGGTGAAGTTTACGCGACTGCGGGTTCTCGGGTTCAAGTCGTTTGTCGAGCCGATCGACGTCGTCATCGAACCCGGCCTCACTGGCGTTGTAGGGCCGAATGGCTGCGGCAAGTCCAATCTTGTCGAGGCGCTTCGCTGGGTTATGGGCGAAGCCTCCTACAAGAACATGCGGGCGTCCGGCATGGACGACGTCATCTTTTCCGGCAGCGGCAATCGGCCGGCCCGCAACACCGCCGAAGTCATTCTGGCCCTCGACAACACCGCCCGCACCGCACCGGCGACGCTCAATGATTCCGATATCCTGGAAGTGAGCCGGCGCATCGAGCGGGAGGCAGGCTCGGTCTACAAGATCAACGGGCGTGACGTGCGCGCCCGTGATGTTCAGCTTCTCTTCGCCGATGCCTCCACCGGCGCTCATTCGCCGGCCATGGTCGGCCAAGGCAAGATCGGTGAGCTGATCGCTGCAAAGCCAAAGGATCGCCGCTCACTGCTCGAAGAAGCGGCCGGCATCTCCGGCCTTCACAACCGGCGGCATGAGGCGGAACTTCGACTGAATGGCGCGGAACAGAACCTCGCCCGTCTCGATGACGTTGTTTCCGAGCTCGATGCACAGCTCGACGGACTGAAGCGCCAGGCCCGCCAGGCGGTTCGCTATCGCAACCTGTCCGGTGAGATCCGCAAGGCTGAAGCGACCGTTCTGCATCTACGATGGCAGTCGGCGACCGACGGGCTCGCCGAAGCCGCTGCAGCGCTGGAGGCTGCAACCGAACTTACGAACACGCACACACACACACAGGCCGAGACGGCGAAGGCACAAGCAATTGCCGGCGCCGCTCTTCCCGATCTGCGGGACACGGCCACACGGGCCGGCGCCGCACTGCAGCGGATCATCGTGGCTCGCGAACAGCTCGACAGCGAAGAGGCACGGGTCCGGGAGCGCCTTGCCGATCTCGACAGCCGGCTGGCTCAACTGACTGAGGACATCAGTCGCGAGGAGCAGATGATCGTCGACAACGCGGCGGTTCTCCAGCGTCTCGACGAAGAAGAGGCCAAGCTCGAGGCAGCCAACGCCAGCATGGCCGAACGCCAGGCAGCCGCGATGGCGGGACGAAAGGCGTGCGAGGAGACGCTTGCCAAGAGCGAGGCCGCACTCGCGCAGCTCACCGAAAAGGTGGCCGAAATTTCTGCACGGCGCGAACAGTATCAGCGCAGTGTCATTGACGCCGAACGGCGATTGGACGCTCAGCGGCAGGAGCAAGCCGGAGTCACCGCAGAGCTCGAGAAGATCGGTGACAGCGGCGTGGCCGGCCGGGCACTGGATGAACTGCGGGCGGCAGTTGAAGCCGCCGAGGGTGCCGCGTCTTCTGCTGAGGCCGCCGCACTCGCGGCCGAGGAAAACGCCGAGATTGCCCGTGCGAACATATCGGACGCGCGAGCCCCCCTGGCGGAGGCAGAAAAAAACGTCCATCGCATCGAAACCGAGGCGGCGACACTGGTGGCGCTGCTTGCATCATCAAACGCCGCCGTGGAAGCGCCGCTGGTCGACCGGGTGAAGGTCGAGAGCGGTTACGAAGCAGCCCTCGGTGCGGCGTTTGGCGACGATCTCGATTCGCCAGACGAGTCAGAGGCGGCGGCCTACTGGCGTCTGGTCGACCGGATGGACGGCGACCCGATCCTGCCGGCGGGGATCACCCCGCTAGCCAACCATGTCGAAGTCCCGCGGGTTCTGGTTCGGCGGCTGGCCCAAACCGGTCTGGTCCCACGAGCGGACGGAGCTCGGCTCCAGAACCTGCTCAAGCCGGGGCAACGGCTGGTCAGCCGCGAGGGCGATCTGTGGCGCTGGGATGGTTATGTCGCTGGCGCCGATTCGCCCAAGGCCTCGACCCAGCGGCTGGCAACGCGCAACCGGCTTGCGGAAGTGGAAGCCGAAGAAGCCGGAGCCAACCGCAAGCTGAATGTCTGTCGCGAAGCGATGGAGAACGCCGACAATGCGCTGCAGGCGGCGGAAACCGCGGAACGAAGCGCCCGCGAGAACTGGCGAACCGGGCAGCGCGAACTGGATCGGGCCCGGGCAGGACTGGCCGAAACAGAGCGGAACGCGGCCCGCCAGACAGCCCGTCGCAGCGCCCTGGAGGAAGCCGCCAATCGCCTCGCCGCAAGCATCGCTGATCTCGAGGCTTCCCGGGACGTCGGCCGGACTGCCTTGGTCGAAACGCCCACGGCCGAGAGCTTTGCGGATGAGTTGTCCGCCGCCCGCGCAAAGGTCACCGACGACCGCGCGGCCCTCTCCGAGACCCGAGCTTCAGTCGATGGATTGGCCCGGGAGGCTGAGATGCGCGCCAGCCGCCTGGCAGATATCGCCGTGGAGCGGCGGACCTGGCACGAACGGGCTTCGAATGCGGACGCACAGATCGAAAGACTGAAGCTTCGTCGGCAGGAGACCGAATCGGAGAAAGGTAAGCTTTCGGAGGAGCCGGCGCGGATTGAAGGGCAAAGACGCAACCTCCTGACCGAGATCGACAAGGCCGAAAAGGCGCAAGCAGCGGCGGCAGACGCCCTCGCTGTCGGCGAGGCGGAGCTGGCCGAGGCCGACAAGGTCGCGCGGGCAGCCCTTGAACAGCTCGCCGAGGCGCGCGAACAGCGTGGCCGCGCCGAGGAGCGCGGCGTTGCTGCCGGTCAGCGGATGGAGGAGATCGCCGCCAGGATCGAGGAGGCTCTCGACTGCAAGCCCGAAGAGGTGCTGGCGATTGCCGAACTGAAGCCGAACAAGCCGATCCCCGAACTCGCGCCGACCGAGGCCCGGCTGGAGCGTTACCGGGCGGAGCGGGAGAGGCTTGGCGGCGTCAACCTGCGTGCTGAGGCCGAAGCGCAAGAAGTCTCCGAACGACGGGACGGCTTGACCGGCGAGCGTGACGATCTCATCGCCGCCATCCATCGACTACGGCAGGGAATTGGAAGCCTGAATCGCGAAGGTCGCGAGCGGCTGCTCGCTGCTTTCGGCACCGTCAACGACCACTTCCGGTCGTTGTTCACGCACCTCTTCGGTGGCGGCGAGGCGGAACTCCAGTTGACGGAATCCGACGACCCTCTGGAGGCTGGCCTGGAAATCCTGGCGAAACCGCCGGGCAAGAAACCACAGATCATGACGCTTCTTTCCGGCGGCGAGCAGGCCCTCACCGCCCTTGCTCTGATCTTCGCCGTGTTCCGGACGAACCCGGCCCCGATCTGCGTTCTCGACGAAGTGGACGCGCCGCTCGACGACGCCAATGTCGAGCGGTTCTGCAACCTGCTTGATGAGATGACCCGTCAGACCGACACCCGCTTCATGGTCATCACCCACAACCCGATCACCATGGCGCGGATGAACCGCCTGTTCGGCGTGACCATGGCCGAGCGCGGCGTATCGCAGCTCGTCTCGGTCGACCTCGAGACGGCCGAGCGGTTTCGGGAAGCGAGTTGAGCGCGGCCCTGGCCAAGATTTGACTAGCGCGGCAGGTCGATATCCGTCGTCGTGTTCTTCGCGATCATGATGGATTTCTCCCACAGCGGACCGGTGACGCTGGCCAGGCGCAGGTCATAGCTTCCCGGGGGGAGCAACACGAAGGTCTGAATGTCGGCAGGGAGCCGGCTAAGGTTCGTCAGGTGCATATACCGCCCGCCCGGGACCTTCACCTGGAGCTGCATGGCGTCCTTGCCATCGCCGGTGTATTTGTCGATCAGATGAAGGTGGCCGTAATCGTCCAAGGTGACGGACGTCTTTTTGCCGGCCGCGACCGTTGCCCTGGCGCTGAAAACCAGGCCGCTCGGCGCAACCGCCTGGACCGCATAGATGCCCTCGGGAACCTGAAGAGGATAGCGTGCGAAGTCGCGGGTTGGCCTGGCGGTGAAGACCCTGCCCTGCTTTCCCACCACCCGGTAGCGATAGGCGGACTTGAAGCCCTCCACGACGAGCAGGCCTCGTCCCGGCGTGATCACCAGTTCTCCGAGCCGCGTCGCCTGCCGAACGGTCACGGTTTCAGCGGCGCTGACCGTCACCTCATGGGCTTCTCCGGCATCGTCGAAGACAACCCGGTAGGTTCCGGGCGCCACGTCGACAGAGCCGGATCGCGACTGCCAGGTCTTCACCATCTTGCTGCCGTCCAGCTTCATCACGGTGACAGCCATACCCGGGGCCGGCTTGCCCTCGCCGTCGAAAGCGTCGGTCTTGATGCGACCCAGATCGAAGAACTCCACCCGCAACTGACCGGCGTCAATGACGACCGCGGAGATCGTCGCGTCGATCAACCGATCCGAGCTGGCATAGTCATCGCGCAAGACCGCTTCATACTGTCCGGGCGGCAGGTCGACCGGGTCACCGGATGCGATCGCGGAAACACCGGCGACCGTGAACGGAACACCCAACGCCCTGCCGTCGGCGTCACGGACGGTCAACTCCAGTTGCCCGCGGCCCTCCCCGACCGCAATACGGGTCACCTGGCCGCCATTGACCACCACGGGTCCCTTCACGTCGAGCTTCTGACCATTCGGGGCGGCAACGCTCACGGCATAGCGGCCGCGCGGCAGATCCATGTCGGAGCGGCCGGTGACAAATCCGCTGTTGCTCCAGCCGGCCAAGGCTGGTCCCTGGCGCGTCAGGTCGACCTTCCGCGGCGTTTGCCGTTTGCCGGCGCCATCGCGTAAATCGATTCGCAGGGAGCCGAGATCTGCTCTGGGGATCTCGACGATTCGCGTCTCGCCGGCTTTGACCGAGATGTCTGTCTGGAAGAACAACGGAAAACCAGCCGTGAGGCGGTGCGATCCTGCCGGAAGGTTGAAGGCCCTGTTGGTCACAAACCTCAGCTCTTCATCACCGGCGCGCGCAACGCCCCGGACATTGGTTGCGTGTCCGAAGCCGGACACAGCCGCTACGGTCACCGTCGCTTCGCCCGCCCCTGCCGCGCCGGCGACGACGGCAGCCGCGGATTGAACCTCGCCCAGCGTTGCTTCGAGGCGATAGCCCGGCAAGACGTTGAGATGCGTTGCGGCGGCATCGGCGTGCTGGCCTCCGGCCAGTAGAATCTTTCCGGTGCGGAAGCGCCGCAGCTCTCCATCCACCGGAAAGAGCCCCGAGACCAGTCGCTGCGGTTGGTTCATATGATAGTCCGGTGCTGCAAAGTCGGCACCGGTCTCAAGCGCTACGCCCGTCGGCCGAGCCTTTGGTGGGGCTTCGTAGAGCGCCTCGACCACCACCGGGGCACCGACCGGCAACGTCTCCGCCGGCTGCCCAGCAACGAGGAAACGCAGCGCCTCGATCTTGCCGGGCGCACCAACAACCGTGAGGGCCGCCGAAGACGTGGGCGCCCAGGTTCCGTCGCCGTACCGCGCCTCGATGCGGTCGCCGACCGCGACGTCCCCAAGGCGGCGGTCGCTGGCCAACGAGATTACGGCAGCCTCGGCCGTCTGCTCCCAATCGGGGCTGGCCCAGCGGAGATCGCTCTTGAACTCAGCGATGGCCTTTCCGTTCCGCACCACCCGGAGGTCGATGGTCCCCGGACCGTCGTAAGGTGGCGACTCGAAGCTGACCTTGGTTTGGAAACTGCCGTCGCTTGCCACCGCGCCCACCGTACCGCCGTCAGGCGTTGCACCCGCGGCAAGCGTGATCCGACTCACTTTGACCGGTGGGGCAACCACCGGCAAACGGTTGCTCACAGCCGGGCCCCCTCGGTCGGCCTGCAGATCTGCAGCGGTTCGCTTGTAGCTGGCCTCAATGACATCGCCAGGTGCGAGCCCGCCGGGGAAAAGGTCCGGCTTGGCCACCAGCGTTTTAGAGACAAAGACATGGGGCGCGGTGGCAGCTGCCTTCAGCACGATCTGCTGCTCTTCCGGCGGGCCGGACTTCGAATGACGGCTCAGTTTGACCGGGAGGCTTGGCACCTGGGGTTGCCTGCCCTGATCGAAGGCGAGCCGGACGTGGAAAGTCGCCCCGAGCTGCAGGTCGGCAGTTGCGCTGCCCGCCGTCTCCGACTGAACAAGTATCTGGATCGCGCGCGGCTGGCCGAAGGGATGCTTGACGGTGTGCCACGGCGACATGAGATCAAGTCCGGGAAGATAGGCGCGGATTTGGTCGCCCCCCCGGATCGCCGGGAAGAGACCACCCGGCCCAAGAGCGAAGGAGCCGGTCTGGCCGGATTCGGGTCGTCCGAGCGTGTCCCGTACACCGTAGGATGCGGGCAAGGTGATCGGGGCATCGGTCGTCGCCGTGTCGCGTGGCTTGCGAATGATCTGCACAGTGAGCTTTTCCGGGAAATCCGAGCGCGAGCCGGCCGGCGGCTCCGGATGGCGGCTCCGGTCGATAAAACTGACGTGCACGAAGATCGGCTGGCCGACAATGATGTCGCCGACGCCGGCGTCAGCGTCGATTCCTTCCCGGGCAAAGGTGATCTTGGAAAAGCCGATGCGCGATTCGACCACCTCCAGGCTGTCGCGCCCGTCGGGGGCCGGCTTCGCGTACAGTGACGAGGCCGTCAGCTTTTCGCCGGCTTTTCTTCTTGTCGTTCCTGCGGCGTCATAACCGTAGGTGGGGGCGGAGACATAACGGCCCGCGCCCGTACGCCGCAGTTTCAGCGGGCTGGTACCGGACACGGTGTCCCGGCCGCCGATTACCGTCAGGTCGACTTCCAGGATCGGTTCTGAGGGAACGGGGCCACGTCCGTCCTTGAATGAGAGTTCGGCGCGGAAAGGGGCATCGGGGGTAATCCTGCGATCGGACGTCGGGCGCTCGAAGGCATCAAGCGCGGTCAACCGCAGATCGGCACTGTCGTCGAAACGGCCGAGGGTCGCCTGTGCCGCCCTCGCCTGTGCGCTCGCGACGAAGCGGTCGCCCGGTTCGAGAATCACCCGGCTGACATCAGCGATGTCTTCGACGGTGATCGGCCCGCTGCGCAGCAGCTTGGCGCCGCGGGGTACGGCGAACAGGTAACCGTCCAGCTTGCCCTTGGTCGACTTCAGCTGCAGTGGCGTCCGCACCCGCAATCGGTTGCTTTCCGCCGTAGCCGCCAGGATCGGAAGGACGCCGCTGTACGTCCGTCCCTTGAGGTCCCAGCCGCAGATCGGATATTTCAGCGTCGCCTCGACGACAAAAGCCTGGCCGGGAAAGACGGACGTCACCGGCGTGAGTGCATCGGAGCTCCAATCCTGTTCGCCAATCATCATGAAGCGCAGGCTTTCGATCACCGGCGGTGTACCGCCGATGTAAATGTCCGTGGAATTGTTGGCGGCGTTCGGATCCGGTTCCGCCGCCTTCACGTTGACGGTGACGATCGGCCAGTCGTAGCAAGTCTCAGGATTGGGAGGCGCTCCGGTGCCTCCTCCATACTTCGGATCGACCACGATTGTCGTCTTCGCCCGATCCGCCGGTCGCAGCCTGGATTCAGGGCAGTCGTACGCCGCCACCCAAGGCGGGCCGGTGGCCGCGACCGGCTGGAGCGTACAGGCCGTACAGCCCGGGCTCTCTTCACCTTCGCCAAAGGGGCAAAGCGGAATCTGGGCAAGCAGGCCCTGGGTCTTGCCTTTGCATCCGTGTTGAAAAGGGCAGAACGGCTGATTGCTGCTCAGCGTGATCCGAAGCCGGGTCGCATCGAAGTCGCCGTCGTTGCTGACGACTACCGGCACCTGTTTAAGGTCAGGCAGCGTCCCTAGCGGCGCGACCCCAACATCGACCGCCGTCTCCGGCTGCAGTGTCTCGGGTAGCGGTGGCAGGACGAGGCGAAAGTCAACCGGCACGCCGCCAAGCCACACTGTCCGCACGCCGGGGGTGGCGCCGTAGATCACGTTGATACTGATCCGGACACCGATGATGGCGCCGTATTGCCGGGAGGGTTCACCCCAGGACGCGCAGCCGTGTGACTGCCCTTCTGCGAAGGGCTTTTCATAGAGGTAGCAGTATCCGTTTATCTCCAGCCCGCTCTCCTCGAAGTCGAGGAACACCGGTAGCGGCCCGGCGCCGCGCATACCGTTTCCGAAGACATCGACGTGGAAGCTCGGAAGGTTGCCGCGCATGGCGCCGTTGCCGGGATAGGAAGGGACGTCAACGCGGCACGGCTGTGACACGGTAGCCACGGACCTTTGCTCTCCATAGCTGCATTCGACCCGCGAGACGGCCGGCCTCGGCTCGCGCCGCCAGATCTCCATGCCGTGGTCGCCGTCGTGGTTCCGCCAAGTGCCAACCAGAACCTCCGCTTCTCCAGCTTGACGCTGAAGCTGGCTGATGATGCGGCCGCTGACGGCCCCGTCGTGCAGTACCTCGAAGCCGCCGCCAGGCAGGCTCCTCACCTGGAAGGCGTGGTTGACCAGCGGCCCGCCACCATTTTCGCCTCGGGTTGTGGCGCCATCGCTGCGCAATGATGGCGCCGCCTCGGGATCGCGGCAACTCGCATAGTGGCCAGCCAGACTGCACGGTGCGCCGAGCATCCAGCCGTTGACGATCCAGATGTCCGCGGAGACGAAATCCGGATGGCCGCGCCATTCGACGTGCCAATTTCCTTCCAGAAAAAGCTCGGGATATCGCGCAATCTCCGCAGCGCCAGGCGGCGATTTCGCCCGCAGCCAGCCGCGCCTCGTGTCGTTGTAGCTGCTCAGGTAATAATCAAGCGCGTCAGCGCCGTCGCTGGAAGCCGCCGTCGCTGCGTCGGCCTGCGCCAGCGCGATGTTCGATGGCAAGGCGACCATCGACAGCAACGCTGCAACTGCGACAAGCGCAAACTGCCATGCGGAAGCGGCTTTCCGGCGCGTCCCGCGAGGAAACCGGGGTCGTTTCCGCATCGATCATCCTCAGAAAATGGGGCTCGGCTATGGTAGCCTCTGGCTGGTCCGATGTCATCCTGGCCACGGAGCACTGGAGCAAGCGCAGATGAATGAAGGTCACGAGTGGCAGACCGAGCGCACGGTGTCGGGAGCGGTATCGTCGGAACTCCTGATCGTATGTGCGTCGGACGTGTCTAAACGCGGCGAAGTCCGATGCATGCTAGTCGACCGTTCATCCCAACGCCTCAATCAGGTGGATTGGCTTCCTGGCAAGGGACTGAAGCTCCGGCAGATCGATCTCGAGCGCGAACTACCTCAGCAGATTTTCGGCGCGACGCTCCACCAGCACCGTCTGATCTTCAGTGATGACCATCCGACGGTTCATGCCGTCAATTGCAACACCGGATCGGTCGCCAGGATCGAGAACCTGGCGCAACCCGTCGTATTGGCGCCCGATGGCCGGACGCTGGTCGCGGCGACCGACTGGGGGCTGGTGACAACGACCCTTTGGGGCGACCCGGACGGCCCCATAATTCCCGGCGAGATCGAGCCGCTCCTGGTGAAGCCTCTGCACCCGTCCACCTCGATTGTCATACCGGGGCCCGACCACAACAACTTTCAACTCGGCATTGGCTGTCATGGCTGGGTGGAGATGGTTCGCATCGCGCTTGATCCCTACGACGAAGTCGATCGGCCGCCGGCGGTTGCGCGCGGGATAGGCACGCCCCTTCCCATGGATCCCCACGACATCTTGAATCCCGCCGCAACCGGCCCGCGTCTACCCTCGTCGAGGCTCTTCGTGATGGACGATGGTGGCACCGGCCTGATCTCCATCGATCCGGACAGCAGCAAGGTGGATATCTTCAAGACCCGTCGGGTCGGCTATGGATCGGTGCGTTGGGCATTACCGTCGCTCGACTGGTCGACCTGTCTGGTTGAGCTTCGGGGCGGGGATACGGTCATTTGGTCACCCGACTCCCGTGCCAAAATGGAACGGATAACACCGACGCCGGGGCGTCTGCTGCTCTGGCAGGGCGATCGCGCTCTGGCGATCGATGACACCCGTTTCGCGCCGATCCTACGGGATGTGCCGGTCGTCGCGGAACGATGACGCAACCGCCTTCACCGTCGAACTGGGGCCCTCGCGCAGGGACGTTTTACCGCCGCGCTGGCGCGGTTTCCGTTCCGCGCCGACGCGGCACAACGGACTGACGGCACCCTCAGCGGCGGCGAAATGCAGCGCGCGGCACTGGCCATCGCGCTTGGTGGGTCCACTCCACCGCGGTTACTCATCCTCGACGAACCGACCAACCACCTCGATCTCGACTCGTCCACGGCGATCGAGGCAGCGCTATGCGGCTATGATGGTGCGTTGCTCGTGGCGAGTCACGACCGGAATTTCCTTGATGCGATTGGAATCACCCGGCAGTTGGACCTTCCCCTGACGCGAGACGAGCCGTTGAGCCCCTCCGGCGCGGACGAACCGCCTGTTCGGCGTGACCGTGGTCGAACGCGGCATGTCGCAACATGTCTCGGTCGACCTCGAGACGGCCGAGCGGTTTCGGGAAGCCGGCTGAGGCGCTGCCGTAAGGTCAGGACCCATTATCCAAGCACTTCGGATGACGGCTTGGAGCCCTCTGTAGACTTTAGGGTCGTGTCGTAATTTGAATATTTTCCGCAGGGGCGCATTTCCGCACATGACCCCGAACGGACGCCCGGGGGACGATGTCGTTGAATGATCTCACCGTCGCCGGAAGAGGTGGGCATCTGCGTCGATTCACCGGCTTGTGTCATTGCCCGCCCGTACCGACATGAAGCGCAACAAGGGGGTGGTTGATGCTGATCAGAGCATTCCTTGTCGCGGTAGTTGCTCTCGGGACGACTTTAGCGCTGGCCGACCAACCAGGTGGCTTGCCCGAGGACGGTTATCAGATCATCGAGCAGGACCGGACCGACCTTCTGCTTGACGCCATTGTCTTATGGCTATCGAGGAACTCCGACCTGCCGGAGGTATATGCCCATCCCGAACTGCGGTTGGTTTCCGATCAGACATTGACGGTCATGCATCTAGGTCATGAGGGCACGGGTGGCGCGCAGCGCATAGAGGCGGTCTATGATCCCGGCGACCGCGTCATGTATTTATCGGATACGTGGACAAACCGAACGCCAGCCGGGCTCTCGATGTTGGTGCACGAAATGGTTCACCATCTGCAGACCTTTGAGCAGCAAAAAAAATACGCATGCCCCGAGGAACGGGAAGAACCAGCATATGCGGCACAGGAGAAATGGTTGGGTTTGTTTGGTCGCAGTATTGAACAGGATTTTGAGATTAATCCACTTACCCTGAAGATGCTGACGGCGTGCTTCTTATTCTGAGGCTGGACCTCACCGCGACAATCCATGAATTCCAAAGAGACGCGCTCCGCAATCCCTGGTTCTTGACGCTAGACCGGAACAGTCGAAGTTATCTCTGACGACCGCTAATGGCACCTTTTTGCCGTTCAGCCGATGACGCATGCTGGATAGTTGCGCGGAAACCCAGCGGTAGCTATGTCCGCACAGCTGTCGTTCGGCGGTACTCGGTTCAATGTGTCGTGCACCCAAAAGCGCCCGGCAACCGCTGTTGCGGTTCCTCGAAGAGTCGGCGCCGTTGAATTTGTCATCAATTACCGCCATCACAGGCTATACCCGGTAACGCGACGACAGGAGACCCCGATGGAACGGACAGCGAATAGCCACCTCGCCCAAGTCCTTTCCTCCGATCACGGTCTCCAATCATGCCTTCCCACTCTGCCACATCCCTCGTGGCACTGCGTTCCGTCACCTACGTCACTCCGGACGGACTGACGCTCCTCGACGATCTGTCACTCACCTTTGGCTGCGAACGAACCGGCCTTGTCGGCCGCAACGGAATCGGCAAGTCGACGCTATTCCGGCTGATCGCCGGAGAGCTTGCGCCCGCATCAGGTACGATCGAGCGATCCGGAATCGTCGGCTTTCTCCGGCAGACGGTCCAGACCGATAAGAACGACACCATCGCCGACGCATTCGGTGCAGCAGCCGGTCTTGCCCGACTTGACCGCCTGGACAAAGGCCGGGGCAGCCTCACGGACGCCGCTGAAGCCGACTGGACCTTGCCGGCCCGCATGGCAGACGCGCTGTCTCGCGTGCAGCTACCGAACTTCTCTCCGTCACGACAGCTGGCATCGCTGAGCGGTGGTCAGCGGACTCGCGCGACGCTGGCGGTACTCTTGTTCAGCGACGCTGTGATCCTGCTTGACGAGCCAACCAACCACCTCGATCTCGACTCGACCACGGCGATCGAGACAGCGCTTTGCGGCTACAATGGCGCGTTGCTCGTCGCAAGCCACGATCCGGATTTTCTTGATGCCATCGGAATCACCGTGCAACTGGAACTGACGTGAGACGATTCCTCGGGCGAAAACCAGAGCTAACCAATCTGCTGAACGTCCGAAAACGAGTCACCGCCTGAGACCGGAATTGGATCGGGCGGGGATCGCCATTAAACTGTTGCCATGATCGAATCCGACCAGCCACCCTCGTTATCAACGGCTCTTCTCAACTGGTACGACCGACACGCCCGGCGGCTGCCCTGGCGCATTGGACCTGCGGAACGCGCCCGCGGCCAGCGACCGGACCCATACCGTGTCTGGCTGTCCGAGGTGATGCTGCAGCAAACCACCGTCGCGGCGGTCAAGCCATACTTCGAGACATTCGTGACAATCTGGCCGGATGTCGCCTCGCTGGCCGGCGCGTCACGCGACGATGTCATGAAGGCCTGGGCCGGGCTCGGCTACTACAGCCGGGCGCGCAACCTGCATGCCTGCGCGCAAATCGTGGCCACCAAGCACGAGGGTCGATTCCCGCTGACGGCCGAAGAGCTGAAAGCACTGCCTGGCATCGGTGACTATACCGCCGCCGCGATCGCCGCGATCGCCTATGACGAGTCGGTTGCGGTCGTCGACGGCAATATCGAGCGGGTGATCACCCGCCTCGATGCCCTGGACAAACCGCTGCCGGCGGGCAAGAAAGCCATCCGCGCACGCCAGGCGGCCCTGACGCCGGAGATTCGCGCCGGCGACTACGCCCAGGCAATGATGGATCTCGGCGCCTCGATCTGCACGCCGAAGCGGCCGGCCTGTTCACTTTGTCCCCTGGCGAAGAACTGCGTGGCCTTTGCTCGCGGCGAACAGGAGCGCTATCCGGTCAAACCGGACCGGACCCGCCGACCCACCCGTTTCGGGACCGCGTATGTCGCGCAGCGAAGCGATGGTGCCGTGCTGCTGCGCAAGCGGCCTGACGCCGGCTTGCTCGGCGGAATGGCCGAGGTTCCGGGTTCGGAATGGACACGTGAACCATCCACCAATTCCGCCTCGGACGCCGCCCCGATTGCTGCCGATTGGCAGCCAGCCGCCAATCCGATTGTCCACGTCTTCACCCATTTCCGGCTGGAGTTGACGGTCTACAAGGCCGCCGTTGATATCATCGAAGCACCGCACGGGACCTGGTGGTCATCCGCCACCTCGCTGCCCTCAGAAGCACTGCCAAGCGCCTTCAAAAAGGCCATCGAGTCGGTCCTCCCTGGTGCTACAAAGCCGAAACGAAAAACGAGGAGCGCTACGTGACCCCAATTCGCCACGTCGTCTTCGACCTGGGCGGCGTTCTGCTGCACTGGGATGCGGAGATTCCCTTTCGCCGTTTGATCCCGGACGACGAAGAGCGGTCGTACTTTCTGACCGAGATCTGTTCGAGGGCCTGGAATGCCGAGCAGGATCGCGGCCGGAGCTGGGAAGAGGCAGAAGCAGTGCTGGTCGAGGCGTTTCCGCAGCACGAATCGATGATCCGCGCCTATCGCATCCATTGGCCCGAAATGGTTCCCTACCACCACGCGGACAGCGTGACGGCGCTTGAAGTGTTGCTGGACAACGCTGTCGACGTCACCGCCCTGACAAACTTCGCCGCCGATACGTTTGAAGTCGCGAGAGGTCGGTATCCGTTTCTACGGAGGTTTCGTGGTGTGACCGTTTCCGGACAGGTCGGGCTGGTCAAACCCGATGCTGCGATCTACCGACACCATCATGAGAGTCTCGGTCTCGATCCGGCAACCACATTGTTTTTCGACGACGTGGCCGCCAATGTTGAAGGCGCGCAGTCGGCGGGTTGGCAGGCAGAACGGTTCGAGAGTCCGGAAAAACTGCTCGACGATCTGGCTCGTTACGGTCTGCCGACAGCTTGATACCAAGGGTATGAAGTCCGGGAAGACCGTCAGAGCGCCCCCATCAGACGCCAGCGGCTGCAAGATCTCGGCGAACGACCTCGCGCAGCGAATCGATGGGCGCGAGTTCGCCTTGATTGCGGTAGTGCCAGAAAGTCCATCCGTTGCAGGCGTCCAGCCCCTGCACCAACGCGCCGACACGATGGATCGAGCCGATGTGATCGCCGGCCTTGAGGGAGCCGTCCACCCGAACTTCCGCTGAATGGCGGGCGCGCGAATCGGTGAGAACCGCGCCCGGCGCGATCAGCCCGGCCTCCAGAAGCGTGCCGAATGGGACGCGTGGCCGGGCCCGCCTGCCGGTGGTCAATTCAAGGGCCGACTCCGGAATCGGGACAACGGCAGCAATCCGTGCTTCGGCAGCCGCGATATAATCCGACTCGCGCTCGACACCGACAAAGTGGCGACCGAGGCGCTTGGCGGCGGCCCCCGTGGTGCCGGTACCAAAGAACGGGTCAAGAACGATGTCGCCGGGCTTCGAAGCCGCAGTCAGAACCCGATGAAGCAGCGCTTCCGGTTTCTGGGTCGGATGCGCCTTGCGGCCGTCCGCCCCCTTGAGACGCTCCGCCCCGGTACAGATCGGAAACAGCCAGTCCGAGCGCATCTGGATATCTTCGTTACCCGCCTTCAAGGCATCGTAGTTGAAGGTGTAGCCCTTCGCCTCGGCATCACGGCTTGCCCAGATCATTGTCTCATGGGCATTTTGAAAGCGTCGACCGCGAAAATTCGGCATAGGATTGGTCTTGCGCCAGATGACATCATTGAGAATCCAGTAGCCGAGATCCTGCAGGATGGCGCCGACCCGAAAGATGTTGTGATAGGAACCGATGACCCAAAGGGTCCCCTCCGGTTTAAGCACCCTTCGGCAGGCGAGCAGCCAGGCCCGGGTGAAATCGTCATACGCGGCGAAACTGCTGAACTTGTCCCAGGCGTCGTCGACTGCATCCACCGCCGATTGGTCCGGTCGGGTCAGCGAGCCTTCAAGCTGGAGATTGTAAGGGGGGTCAGCGAAGACGACGTCGACGGATGCCGCCGGCAGTCGTTCCAACGCGGCGATGCAATCGCCCTTAAGGATCGTATCGACCCAGCCCGACCGATCTTCGGCCCTACGCACTCGCCCCATAAACGCTACCTCGACGCGACAAAACCAGCCGGGACATTGGGCCGTTAACGTAAAGTCCGGGTTAGTCGACGTGGTTAAGGATCGATGAACACACTGCGGCGAATGGCGGCCATGCCGGCTGTGGGTCTTCCACCGCCTCGCCGATATCGGTAGACAAGGGCACCCTCAGGACGGAAGGCCTCCATGCTCATCATGTTCGACTGCGACGGTGTTCTCGTCGATTCAGAAATCATCGCTGCCCAGGTTGACTCGGAAGATTTTGCCGAAATCGGTTTTAAGATAACCCCCGAGGAAATCGTTCGCCGCTTCGCGGGTCTGACCGTCGCCGATATCGTCGAGGTCGTCGAGGGCGAAATCGGCCGGCGGATTGAGCCGGAGTTCCTTGAGAACCAGAAGAAGAAGCTCAACGAAAGGCTGGCGCAGGAGGTTGAAGCGGTGCCGGGTATCGTCGACCTGCTCGATCGGCTGGACGGACCCCGCTGTGTTTGTTCCAACTCCCGCACCGAGCGATTGAAGATCATGATGGAGCGGACCGACCTCTGGGGCCGGTTCGAACCCTATATCTGGTCATCGGTCGAAGTCGGCGGCAAGCAACCGAAGCCCGACCCCAATGTCTATCTCTACGCAATGGAACAGTTCCGCGCTCACCCGCGCGACTCGATTGTCGTCGAGGACTCCGTCTTCGGCGTTTCGGCCGGACACGCCGCCGGTGCCCGGGTCGTCGGCTTCACTGGCGGAGCCCACGCCTGGCCAGGCCTCTCCGACCTTCTGACCGACGCCGGCGCCGAAACCGTCATCAACAATCTCGCCGACCTGCCGAAGGTGATCGAGGCCTTTTCGGTTTGGGACGGCGTCGCCGACTGATGCGCGCGCCCCTTGTTGTGGCGGCGCTGACTTCGCTGTGTGCACCAGCGGCGGCAATCGAGCTCGGGCTCCCGGTCGCCTGCACACCGGGCGTCGACTGCATCGTCCAGAACTATTTTGATCGCGACCCCGGTCCCGAAGCGCTCGATTTTGAGTGTGGTCATCAGTCCTACGACGGGCATGACGGAACGGACTTTCGCATTCCTACGTTGCGTGACATGGAAAACGGCGTGGCCGTCCTGGTGGCGGCCGACGGGACAGTGACCGGCGTGCGCGACGCCATGCCGGACGTAGCCTACGACGAGGCCAACGCGGAAGACATCGAGGGGCGCGAATGTGGCAACGGCGTCGTCGTCGATCACGGCGATGGCTGGGAGACCCAGTACTGTCATATGAAAAGAGGCAGTATCGGCGTTGCCGCTGGCGATGAGGTCACCGAAAGAAGTCCAATCGGAGAAATCGGACTGTCCGGATTGACCGAGTTCCCACACCTTCATTTCAGCGTCCGCAAGGATGGCGTAGAGCTCGATCCATTTGCCACGGAGACGACCTCCAGCGACGGCGCCTGCGCAAATGCGGGCAACGATTCGACCAGCCTTTGGGCCGACGACGCCGCCGAACTTCTGGCTTATCAGCCAGCCTTTGTCCTCAATGTCGGTTTCGCAGATTCGACGGTCACGATGGAGCAGTTGGAAAACGGTGCCGTTCGGGAGACAGAGCTTCGTCCTGACTCGCCCGCCCTGGTGTTCTTTGGCCGGGCAATCGGTCTTGAAGCCGGCGACAGCCAGAGACTCGTGATCATTGCCCCCGACGACGCCGTTCTCGCCACAAGCGATGTTGAACCGGTGGATCGGCCGAAGGCACAGTTTTTCGCTTTTACCGGCAAGCGGCGCTCCGAGCCGTGGCCCGCCGGGGTGTACCGCGGGCGATATTCCGTAATCCGTGGCGGCGAGGAAATCGCCGCTTCCGAAGCCGAAACGACCGTTCGCTGAAGGACCGGCGCGAACCTACTCCGCTGCCTCGGACCAAGGCTCCGGCTTCTCCCACTTCAGCTTGGGGCTGCGCGCCGCCCGTGTCTCGTCCAGCCGGCGCCGCGGTGCCAAAGCCGGCGCCTGACGGAAGCGCTCCGCTTCGCCTCGCTTCGCCCGCAGCACGAGGTCTCGCAGAGTGGCAATGAACAAATCCAGCGACACCTTCGACTCCGACTCGGTCGGTTCGATGAGCATGGCGCCGTGGACGACCAGCGGAAAATACATCGTCATCGGATGATAGCCCTCGTCAATCATCGCCTTGGCGAAATCAAGGGTCGTCACACCGGTCTCCTTGAGGAAGGAATCGTCGAACAGGACTTCGTGCATGCAGGGCCGGTCGCCAAACGGCTGATCCATCAGATCGCATAAACCGGCGCGGACATAATTCGCGTTCAGAACCGCATCCTCCGACGCCTGCCGCATGCCATCGGCACCGTGCGAGAGCATGTAGGCCAGAGCACGAATGAACATGCCCATCTGACCATGGAAGGCGGTCAGCCGGCCAAACGGCCTGGCATCGTCGCCGGCGGCGCTCTCATCCTCGACGAGCTTCGGCCCTCTTTCCCCGCGCACCACGAACGGCACCGGCGCAAAGGCGGCGAGTTTATCGGACAGCACGACCGGACCGGCACCCGGGCCACCACCGCCGTGAGGCGTCGAAAAGGTCTTGTGGAGATTGATGTGCATCGCGTCGATGCCGAGGTCGCCGGGTTTCACCTTGCCAACGATCGCGTTGAAATTCGCGCCGTCGGCATAGAAAAAAGCGCCAGCTTCATGCACCGCCTCGGCGATGGCCAC
>JAAEOR010000404.1 GCA_024222895.1 Hyphomicrobiales bacterium
GAAGTGGAGCGAGATCTTCAAGTACATCCACGAGGACGTCGTTGCAGACGTGATGCTGTTCCACATGGTCGGCTTCAGCCGGGTGAACCCGCGACTGGACTTCACCCCAACGATTCGCACCAACTCGGAACTGCAACTGAGCCAGATCGGGTTCAACTAGACAGAATGATTTTCGGGGGCGGGCTGTCCTGCCCCCGAAAACCTCCGGGGCTGCAGCAGTCGTGAGATCCTTTCTCGGAAAACGCGCCATCGCCAGCGCCATTTCGCTGATCGGCCTCGTAGTTCTGGTCTTTTTCCTGAGCCGGCTCACCGGCGACCCGACCGATTTGTATCTGCCGGTGCACGCGAACGAGGAGGCACGGAATGCCTTCCGCGAGATCCACGGTCTGAACGACCCGATCCTGATTCAATTCTTCAACTACGTTGGCGACCTTGTCCGCCTTGATTTTGGCGAATCCGTTCGCCGCGCCGAGCCCGCCATCGATGCCGCGCTGCGCGGTTTCGTCTGGACATTGTGGCTGGCGGTTATCACCATGTCACTGGTTACCGTTACCGCGATCACCATCGGCTCACTGGCCGCGTTCCATGTCGGAGGTTTCTTCGACAGGATCGCCACATTTTTCTCGTTGATCGGCGCAAGCGCTCCCGACTTCTGGATCGCCATCGTTGCTATCGTGCTCTTTGCCGTCATTCTCGGTTGGCTGCCGACCAGCGGAACCGGCTCGGTCTGGCACTGGATCATGCCGGTCGCGGTGCTCTTCATCCGCCCGTTCGGGCTGATCCTCCAGGTCGTGCGCGGCTCGATGATCACCGCGCTGAACTCCGAGTACGTCAAAACCGCCCGCGCCAAAGGGGTCAGAAATGGCCCGATCGTTTTTGTTCATGCGCTGAGGAATGCGCTCTTGTCGGTAATAACCGTGATCGGCGACCAGGCCACTGCGATCCTGAACGGCGCGGTCATCGTCGAGACAATATTCGGGTTTCCGGGCATCGGGAAATTGATGATCGACTCGATCCTGCAACGCGACTTCAACGTGATCCTTGCGGCGATCATGGTCACCGCCTTCGCGATCTTTCTGTTGAACGTGGTGATCGACGTTCTCTATGCGGTGCTCGACCCGCGCATCAGGTACTGAACGCGTGAGTACCGTGGAGCCTGATGTCATTTTCGACCCGCCGCATCCCGTCGTGCAGATCCTGCGCATGCTGTGGCGGGACAAGTTCGCCTTCGGCGCCGCCATCTTCCTGGTATTGGTGATCTTCTGCGCGATCTTCGGCCCGATGCTCTTCGAGGACATCGCCACGAAACAGAACCTGCGCGGCCGCAACGCGCCGCCGTTCGATTTTTCGAGGAACTGGCTGTACTGGCTAGGCGCGGACGCGCTCGGGCGGCCGCTTCTGGCCCGGATCATGGTCGCGGCGCAGAATACGATGCTGGTGGCATCAGGCGCCGTGGTCACCTCGATGGTCATCGGCACGTCGCTTGGTCTGATCGCGGGCTATACGTCGAAACTGACGAGCCAGGTGATCATGCGGTTGGCGGATGTAATCATGTCGTTCCCGTCGCTTCTGCTTGCGGTCATCGTCCTCTACATGCTGCCGCCGTCAGTTCTGAATCTGGTGATCGTACTGGCGATCACCCGGCTGCCGATCTACCTTCGAACGTCACGCGCTGAAACGCTGGAGATCCGCGAGCGGATGTTCGTGCAGGCCGCGACGGTGATGGGGGCAAGCTCGGGGCGCATCGTCTTCCGACACATTCTGCCTGTCATCCTGCCAACCATGGTCACAATCGCAACGCTCGACTTCGCGCTGGTCGTCCTGGTGGAATCCTCGCTCAGCTTCCTGGGGATCGGCATTCAGCCGCCTGAGATCACGTGGGGACTGATGGTCAGCCAGGGCCGATCCTATCTGACCTCGGCCTGGTGGCTCAGCTTCTGGCCCGGACTGGTGATCATTCTGACCACGCTCAGCCTCAACCTGTTGTCAAACTGGATGCGCACCGCGCTCGATCCCGTGCAGCGCTGGCGGCTTGAGATCGCGGGAAAGAAAAATGGCTGAGCACTTATTGGAAGTGCACAATCTCTCGGTGGATTTTCACACCGCCTACGGGACCGTGCACGCGGTCCGCAACGTCAGTTGGCACCTCGACAAATCGGAAACCCTGGCGATCCTCGGCGAGTCCGGGTCCGGTAAATCTGTGTCTGCCGCGGCGATCATGAACCTGATCGACATCCCGCCCGGAGAGATCGCCTCCGGCGAGATTCGGTTCAATGGGCTCAACCTTCTGAAGATGGGTGCCGAAGATCGCCGCGAAATCAATGGTCGCAAGATCGCGATGATCTTTCAGGACCCGCTCAGCCATCTCAACCCGGTCTACCCGGTCGGGTGGCAGATCGCCGAAATGATGACGACGCATGGGATGTCGGGGACGAAGGCGCGGGGACAGGCGTTTGAACTGATGCAGCGCGTCGGTATCCCCGAGCCCGAGACCAAAATCGACGCCTATCCCCACCAGTTCTCCGGTGGTCAGCGCCAGCGGCTGATGATCGCGATGGCGCTTGCGTTGAAGCCGGACATCCTGATTGCGGATGAACCGACGACCGCACTCGACGTGACCGTACAGGCGCAGATCCTTGCACTTCTGGAGGAGTTGCAGGCAGAAACCGGTATGGGGATGCTGCTCATCACCCACGATCTCGGTGTCGTGGCTGAGGTCGCCGACCGTGTTGTGGTCATGAACGCCGGTGAAATCGTCGAAACCGGAAGCGCCCATCAAGTCTATCGCAATCCCGTCCACCACTACACGAAGAAACTGATCGGCGCGGTGCCCGGCTCCGGCGAGATGGCCGAGCCGAAAAGCTCCCGGATTGAGCCGATCCTCGAAGTATACAATCTTTCCAAGCACTTCGGCAGCTTCGTCGCGCTCGATGGGGCCACCCTGACTGTTTCGCCCGGAGAAACCGTGGCAATCGTCGGCGAGTCCGGGTCCGGAAAGACGACTCTCGCCCGGACCCTGCTGAGGCTTGACCAGGCGACCTCGGGCGAAGCGCTCTATCACGGGCGCGATCTTGTCACGATGCCGCCGGCCGAACTCTTCGAGCTTCGTCGCGAGATCCAGATGGTCTTTCAAGACCCCGCCCAGTCGCTCAACCCGCGCATGTCGGTCTTCAAGATTATCTCGGAAGCCTTTGCGATCCATCCGGAGATTCTGCCGAGGGCGAAGTGGAGGGACCGGGTTCGCCAACTTCTCGACCAGGTGGGGCTGGAAGCAGGCCATATGCACCGCTACCCGCATCAGTTCTCCGGCGGGCAGCGGCAGAGGATCGCTATCGCTCGGGCACTGGCCCTGGAGCCGAAGCTCATCGTCTGCGATGAGGCAGTTTCGGCGCTCGACGTGTCGATCCAGGCGCAGGTCATGGATCTTTTGAGCCAGCTGCAGCAGGACCTGGGGCTGAGTTACCTTTTCATTGCGCACGATCTACCGCTTGTTCGGGACTTTGCGCATCGGGTGGTGGTCATGCAGGCCGGACGGATTGTCGAGCAGGGGACCGTGGCCCAAATCTTCGACAATCCACGCGAGGATTACACGCGCAGCCTGATGGCGGCGAGCCTCAGTCCGGATCCCGAGATCCAGGCGGAGAGGCGTCGGGCGCGACAGGTGCTGGAGGGGGCGACTGCATGAGCAAACATGATGTGCTGGTCTTTTTCCCGCCGCGGCCAAAAGCGATGGCCCAACTGGAAGCCGCCTACACGCTTCACCGCTATTTTGAGGCGGCAGACAAGGACGCCTTGCTGGCCGACGTTGGCCCCTCCTGCGAAGCGATCGTCATCGACGGCCACACGGCGCTGACCCGCGCGCATCTAGACCATCTGCCGAATGTGCGGATTGTTGTCTGTTCTTCCGCCGGGTTCGAATCGATCGACGTCGAGGCCCTGAAAGAACGGGGGATTCAGCTAACCAATAGTTCGGACGCGCTTCTCGACGATGTGGCCGATGTCGCGCTCATGCTGACCCTTGCAGCGCGGCGCCAGCTTGTCGCTGCACACAACTATGTTCGCTCGGGCGATTGGGGCCAACGAGGTATGTACCCGCTTCTGTCCCCGATCAGCGGCAAACGGGCCGGAATCGTTGGCTTTGGCAAGATCGGTCAGGCGATCGCGCGGCGGTTTGAGCCGCTTGGGCTCGAAATCGGGTACACCGCGCGCAGCCGAAAAGATGTCCCCCACGCCCATTATCCCGACGCACGGTCGCTGGCGGCCTGGGCCGATATTCTGGTCGCTATTGTGCCCGGGGGCGAAGAAACGCGGGCGCTCATCAGCGGGGAGGTGATCGAGGCACTCGGCCCGAGCGGAACGCTGATCAACGTCGCGCGGGGGTCGGTGGTCGATGAGCCAAGTCTGGTTGAGGCACTCTCGACAGGCAAGCTTGGCAGTGCGGGCCTGGACGTCTACCTGAACGAACCGAACCCGAATCCGAAACTGACATCTCTGCCGAACGTGACCCTCTATCCACACCATGCCAGCGGCACCGTCGAGACCCGCGACGCAATGGCGCAGACCGTCGTCGACAATCTCGCGGCGCACTTCGAAAATCGCCCGTTATTGAACCCCGTCTATGCGCTGTCCTGACTTCGGATGGTCTGCACGAAGGGTTTCATCGCATCGTTCGAGTGGCCGTTGGTATTCACTGCCATGGGCTAATCCTGGCCTTCCGGCTCGGGTTCAATTTCACTCGTAGTGGGAAAGGAACATCCACTGAAACTATGACCAGCCCGGCAGTCCGTCGTAGACATCGCCGTTGTCGTGCGCAAGCAGCCGTCGACGAGGGCGCTGCTGATCTCGAGCGACCTTGCTCGCTGACTTCCAGATCGAAGCCTGAAATGACATTGCGCTTGAAGAGCTTTCCGTGCATCCCTTCTTCCTCGACGATTTCCGCTATTTCGGATCACCGAACCGGCAATGGGAGCGGCCAGCCCGCAGCCCGGCGCAATCCCTGATCGGACATCATGACCGTCGAGCCCGCCGCAGACAGAACCGGACCCCGACGTCATCTGGCAGCGATCCTGCTGATGATCTTCGTCGCCCTTCTCAACGCGGTCGATACCGTTCTGGTGCGGATTCTGACGACCGAACTGAATCCGTTCGTGATCGGCTTTTTCCGGGCGCTGTTCGGGCTCCTGTTCGTCTTGCCGTGGATCGTGTCACGGCCTGGCATCCTGCGAAGCCATTACCGCTGGCTTCATGTGTTGCGGGCCGGCCTGAAGCTCATGGCGCTGATTGCGTTCTTCTTCGCGATTGCTGCTGCGCCACTCGCCGATGTTACCGCCATTGCGTTCACGTCGCCGATCCTCGTCGCGCTGGGCGCCTGGCTGTTTCTGGGGGAGCAGGTGACGATCCGCCGGATCGTCGCCATAGCCCTGGGGTTTGCCGGTGTGCTGATCATCCTGGCACCGGGCGGGGCGGACATCGACCTGGCGCTTGGCTATGCGCTGCTCGGCGCCGTGTTGATCGCGACTATCCAGATCATGCTGAAACGGATGTCGGCCACGGACAGCACCGATACGCTGGTTGCGTGGAACCTGGTGGTGACGGTGCCGCTGGCGGCCATTCCCGCTCTGATTGTCTGGTCGACACCGAGCTTGGCGATGCTCGCCCTACTCGCGCTTCAGGGGGTATTCGGCGCGGTGAACATGGCGTCGATCACCAAGGCATTGTCGCTGGCCGATGCGAGTGTCATCACGCCGATCGACTTTCTCCGACTGCCTTTTGTCGCCATTATGGCGTTCGTGTTGTTCCAGGAATCGGTGGGCCTGCCGACCTGGATCGGCGCGGGAATCATCTTCGCCGCGACTCTGCTGATGGCGCACGCCGGCCGAACCTGGCGGTCACCCGATCCCATTACGTGAATAGTGGTTTTGATCGTCAAGATTGACCGTCGGGCTCGATGACAGGGGCGGTTCTGGGCCGAGCCCGTCGGTGTGGGCAGTGGCGGATTTGATTACCTCGCCGCCAAGATCGGCTGGCGAGGATCGGTTTTCGGGACGGTCTTCTCGATTTCGGAAAACCCGTCGAACATGAAGGTCAGCTACCAGTTGCGCGGCCTGCAGTGTGGCTCGCTCAGCGGATCTATGTCGGCGACCCTGTCGCCGTGGTCGAGGCATGGGATCGTCACGACCGGCCGGGTCCCAAAGGGGCACAAAAGTGCGCTGCTTTCTCCCGGATCTGATAGTCGAGACGAACTCCGGTCAGTGCGCTGCCGACGAGATCTCTTCGTGTGGAAACAGGTGCGCCTGGGCGGCGTCGAATCTCAGGCCGATCTCGGTCCCGCGATCCATTACGCGGTCTTCCGAGATCGCCGCGATAATGCTCGAGCCGTCGCGCAGGTTGATGTCGACGACGGTCTCGCTGCCTAACCGTTCGGTCAGCGCGACCGTGCCATGGAGCATGCCTTCCGAGGGAGCGGTCGGGGTCAGATATTGCGGCCTCACTCCGAGGATGGCCTTGTCGCCGCCTTTGATCGGGCGGCCTTTGGTTTCGACCTTGATCGCATCGAGCGAGGGGTTGGAGACGACGGCACTGGCCCCATCCTGTTCCTTCACGTCGACGTCGAGGAAGTTCATCGAAGGGGCGCCGAGGAAGCCGGCCACGAACAGGTTCTCAGGATTGTGATACAGCTCCATCGGGCTGCCGGTCTGCATCACCTCGCCGGCCTTCAGCACGACGATCTTGTCGGCCAGTGTCATCGCCTCGACCTGGTCGTGCGTGACATAGATCATCGATGCACCGAGGTCCTGGTGCAGCTTGCCGATCTCCATGCGCATGTCCATTCGCAGGGCGGCATCGAGGTTCGACAGCGGCTCGTCGAAAAGAAACACCTTGGGATCGCGGACGATCGCGCGGCCGATGGCGACCCGCTGCCGCTGACCGCCCGATAGCTGCGAGGGCCTGCGGTCGAGAAGATGCTCCATCTGGAGAATGCGCGCGGCCTCGGCGACCTTGGTCGCCTTCTCTTCTTTCGAGGCGCCGGCAATGGTCAGGCCGAAGGCGACGTTCTCGCGCACGGTCATGTGCGGAAAGATTGCGTAGGTCTGGAAGACCATGGCAATCCCGCGTTCCTTCGGCTCTAGGTCGTTGACGACCTTGCCGTCGATTTCCAGCGTGCCAGAGGTGATGTCCTCCAGTCCCGCGATCATCCTCAGAAGCGTGGACTTGCCACAGCCCGAAGGACCGACGAAGACAACGAACTCGCCGTCGTCGATGTCGATATCCACGCCTTTGATGACGTCCACGGGACCATAGCTTTTGCGCACATCTTTCAGTTTTACAGTCGCCATGGCTTCACTCCTCCAGCATCTCAAGCTTGTCGACGCCCAGATATCCATTGTTATCGACACGGACCGGATCGGGGTCGGTGACGTGCCCGACGAACTCTCCGTGCGGGCGATCGGCGAAGCCGAGAATCACCAGACCGTTATCCGTTTCACAGATCCGGGCCGCGTAGCGCCTGCATGGCAACGAACCGTCAAGGAATCGACCTTCCGCGATACGCCAGGGGCCGCGGGGTCCTTCCCCGACAAGGTAGTGCGTACCGGTGACCGGGCCGCCGGGGATCGCCTCCGCCTGGTCCCGAGAGAAATGCTCCGCCGACGTACAGAACAGGCAATACCAGCGGTTCCCGTATTCGAAGACCTGCGGCACTTCCAACTGGCCGTAACCGCCGGCGAAGACCGGAGGCTCTAGCGTCCAGGTCATCAAGTCCGGCGAGGTGGCGAAACCAATCGCGCCACCGGCGTTGGGCTCGGCAATTCCGCTTGCCCGTGTGGTGAAGTACATCAGCCAGCCGCGGTCCTTTGGGTCTTTCATCACCCAGGGGTCGCGCATCGCTCGGTCGTGCCAGAGCCCGGTGTCGAAGTCGTGCTCGTAGGCGCCCGTGTTCGGCCCGGTGAGGTCCAGGCAGAGCCCGCCGTTCACCCGCTCCCAGGTGTGGGCGTCGTCGCTGACGGCGTGGCCGATCCGCTGCATGATCGCATCTTCGGCGTGAGACGCACCGGTATAGAACAGGTGCCACCGCCCGTCGTCGTCCCGAAGGGTTGAGCCGGTCCAGGTGGTGTAGTCGTCCCACGCTGGCTCTGCCGAGGGGGCGAGACACGTGCCGAGGTGTTCCCAGGTCTTGAGGTCACGGCTCACTGCATGCCCCTGTTCGACGTTCCAATGCCGCAGCTCCGGATCACCGATGGCCTTTGGTGCCTTCAGGAAGTAACCATGCCAGACGTCACCGTCGCGGATGTACCAGCTGTCCCAGATCCAGTGGGTGTCAAGTGCAAGCACCATCAGCCCTTCACTCCGGTCGATGCGATGGACGCGATGAACGCGCGCTGGAGCACCAGGTAGAAGCCCAGAACGGGAAGCGTGATGACGGTGAGATAGGCCATGATCTCACCCCAGGCGGTGTTGAGCTGGAAGAAATAGCCGAGGCCGACCATGACCGGCCGCACGCTTTCCTGCTGCACAACAATCAGAGGCCAGAGATACTGGTTGTACATGACAAGAAATTTCAGGATCGCCGCCGTCGCAAGCACCGGACCGGACAGGGGCATGACCACTCTGCGATAGATCTGCCACCAGCTGGCTCCCACGACCCGGCTCGCCTCGATCAGCTCGCGCGGCAGGTCCTTGAAGAACTGCACGAAAAGGAAAATCGTCAGACCATCGGCGATCCAGGGGATGATCTGCACCCGGTAGGTATTGAGCCAGCCGATCTCGAGTCCGCTGAGGCCCACCCATGGAAGCTTCGATACCATCAGAAGGAGCGGAATCGCGATCGTCTCGAACGGAATGATCAGAGTCGCCAGGATAATCGACAGGACCAGCCCGCGGCCCTTCCACTCAAGGAACACGAACGAGAAGGCCGCGAGCGAGCAGATGAGCAACGAAAGCAGCACTGTCGCTCCGGTCACGAACACCGAGTTGATCACAAAGGTCAGCACCGGGGCGCGCTGAAACGCGTCCTGGTAGTTGTCAAAGCCGAGGTCGCCCACCGGAAGGAAGGCGCGCAGGCTCGACGTGTCGGCAAGCAGCTGTGCTTCCGGTTTCAGGCTCGACATCGTCATGAAAAGCAGCGGGAAGACGAAGATGATCCCGATGAGCACAAGAACGAGGTAGCGTGTGAAGAGGCGCAGGCCCCGATTGTCGGCGGTGACAACAGCCATGTCAGCGCTCCCTCGTCAGCCAGCGCTGGATCAGTGAAATACACAGCACGACCAGGAACAGAACCACGCTGATCGTCGATCCGCCGGAGATATCCTGCTTTCTGTAGCCGCGCTCGACTGCCTGAAAGACTACCGTCTGCGTTGAGTCGAGCGGTCCACCGCTGGTCATCACATCGATCTGCGCAAAGAGTGCGAAGGCCTGCATTGTGATGACGATTAGAATCAGCACGGCCGTATTCCGCAGGCCGGGCCACGTAACGTATCGGAAGGCCTGGCGCTTCGAGGCACCCTCGATGTTGGCTGCCTCGTAAAGTGTCGGGCTGATCGTCTGAAGACCGGACAGCCAGATGACCATGTGGAATCCGACGCCCTGCCAGATCGACATGGCCATGATGGCGGGCAGTGCCGTGGATGTATTGCCAAGCCAGTCGACGGGCTGGAACAAGCCGAATGTGAGCCATCCGAGGATGTTGTTCAGAAGGCCGTCGCTGCCGTCATAGATGAACCGCCAAAGGAGCGAGACGACGACGATGGAGACGACGACCGGCATGAAGTAGATCGTACGAAAGACATTGATTCCGCGCAGTCGCTGGTTGATCAACAATGCCAGTACGAGGGCAAGGCCCGCCTGCACGGGGGCGACGATCACGACGAAGAAGAAGGTGTTCACAAGCGCCCGCATGAAGACGACGTCGGTGGCGATCACCACCTTGGCGTTGTCACCCGAATGCCATCGAAACCACTCGCGCATGCCGCGATACTGCGGATAGTCGTCCGAGCGCGTAATTGTGCGGACGCGCGGATACTCGATCTCACCATCGTCGTCTCTGACGATCTCACCCGCATCGTCTCGCACCGGCTCAAGCGTCACGACATTCATGCTGAGAAGCCGGGTGTAGTTGTCCAGCCCGACCCATTCGGTCGGGTTCGGCGAAATAAGACGCTGGTTCGTCAGCGAGAGGTAAAACGCGAAAAAGAACGGGAGGACGATAAACAGGGCAATCAGGCCAAAGCCTGGAATTGCAAAGGTCCATCCAGCGCGACTTGAGGTTGTGAGTCTCGATGCCATGAGGCCGCTCCTCGCAGCAGGGTAGGGGCCCCGCGGACGGGACCCACTAGTGGAGCGAATTTGACATTTGAGTCCCACTTGCAGCCAGGCTCATGCTCAAATGTCAAATTCAAGAGCTACACTAGAATCAAATAGTTGCTAGTGATCCTTGTGATTCTGATATTTGCTCCGGCGGGTGCTGCAGGGGGTGGCAAATGTCAGAATCGGATCACTAGGAGGATCAGTTGTGGCCGTAGCCCTGGTTGCGCTCGATGTCGCCGTCGATCTCGTCGACGGCGGCGTCCAGTGTATCGGCCACGTCGGCGCCATTGGCGATATCGGCGAGTGCCTTTTCGAACACCTTGGCGGCGACCACATAGCCGGGGGTGACCGGGCGTATCAGCGCCTGTTTTTCAGACAGAGCGAAGAAGTCTTCAAGCTTGCCGCCCTCGGCATAGTTCTCTGTCATCGCCGCCGCTGACGGGGTGGCCGGGATCAGTCCGATGCCGTCGGAGAAGGCGGCCAGATACTTGTCTTGCAGCGCGTGTTCGATGAAAGCGTTGGCACCGTCGGGATTCTCGCAGGTGGACGACACGCCGAACTGCCAAGACGCCGCGCCGATCACGCCGCCGTTGCCAAAGTCGGGCGCCGGGAGGAACACCACGTCCTCGACCTGTGCCAGCGTTGCCGCACCGGCCCAGTTGCCGTTCCACTGGAATGCATACTTGCCC
The DNA here is from genome assembly GCA_024222895.1 of Hyphomicrobiales bacterium. Taxonomy (GTDB): domain Bacteria; phylum Pseudomonadota; class Alphaproteobacteria; order Rhizobiales; family Kaistiaceae; genus Bauldia. The sequence goes on from JAAEOR010000404.1 coordinate 10,992, forward strand.
TCGTTGAAGCCAGAGTCGCGGTCGGCCGGATCCTGGCTGGTGCCGGGCGCATAACCCTCTTCAAACAGCGACTGCCACCATTCCCCGAACGCGATGGCGGCGTCGCCGTTCAGAACGTCTTCGGCGGATGCATAGTCTCCGCGATCGATGATGTCACCGCCGAAGGATTGGAGGAGTGGCGAGAACGCGTATGGATACCACTCGCCCGTCCATGCCATGCCCGGGTCGAAGGCGTATTCAAACTTGCCGGACTCTTTCGCCGCGTCCAGCGCCGCCATGAACTCGTCTTTCGTCCAGGGTTGATCGAGCGTCGGCTTGCGCAGACCCAGTTCATCGAGGTCGGATTGTCGCGCAAAAATCGCCACGGCCGCATCCCACAGGCCGATCGAATAGAGCTTGCCATCCCAGATGCCCTTTGTTCCAGGCAGGAAGTTCGCGACAATGGCCTCGTCGATACTCAGAGGCTGCATGTAGCCGGACCAGGCCCAGTTCGGCATGACCGGTCCGTCGACGTCAAGGATGCAGGGGAGATTGTCTGCAAGCGCACCAGCGACAACGCTGTCGTTGTACGAGGCTTGCGGGAAGCTCTCCAAGGTCACCTTGTAGTCTGATTGCGACCCATTGAAGTCGTCAACAACCTGCGTGATGAGCTTGCTTTCGACCTCGTTGCCGGCGCCGTGGTACCACATGCCGATCTCGGTCTGCGCATGGGCTGCACCAGCCAGGATGGTCGATGCGAAAAGGCCTGTCAGGATAGTACGCGTTCTCATTTGGTCGTCCTCCCAGTTTGGAGATTGCGTGAAGAGATATTTGATAGCGAGACGACACTGTCTCGCCATTTGACGTCCCCGGAAACGCGGATCGGCTGTGTTGCCGGAGGCTTCTGTTCGCCGAGCCGGGCGACCAGTAGTTCGCCGGCGACGAGACCCATCTTGCGATAGGGCAGTCCCACCGTTGTCAGCGGCGGGTAGAGCGTTTCGGATATCAGCCGGTAGTCGTCATAACCGGCGACGGAGATGTCCTCGGGGACGCGGATGCCGCGGGTTCGCAGCACCCCGTAGAACTGAAGCGCCAGCCGGTCGTTTCCGGCGCAAATGACTGTCGGAGGCTCCTGCAATGCCAGGACGCTGCTGAGCGCGAACTCAAGCACCCGTCGCTGGTCGTCGGGGGTTGCCCCCTTTATTTCGGCTGGACGCAGGAGCGCCGGCTCGAAGGGTATTCCGGCGTCGCTCAGCGCGTCGAGGTAGCCGCGCGTCCTTTCCTGGGTGGCGACAAGATCCTCGGGCAAAGTCAGATAGGCGATGCACCGGTGGCCGGTTTCGATCAAGCGATCAACCAGGGCGCGCTGCCCCGCATAGTCATCAGGCACGACCGACGGGGTGCCCCTGGCATCGAACCCGTTGGCAATGACGATTTCCGGAATGCCAGGTGCGTCTGCAAGCGCGACCTTCTGGTGAAACGCCGGGACATAAATCACGCCCTCGACCCTGTGCTCTGCAAACGTGCGCAGCAGGGAAGGGATACGGTCGACACTTCCGCCGGTATCGGCAATCAGAAGTGTCTTAGCGGTCTTCTGAAGTGCCTCCTGCACACCCTGAAAAATCTGGATCTCGGGCAGACCACTTTGTTCGGGGCTGGATGATGCTTCGGAGATCGCACCCGAGATGAGGCCGACGAGTCCCGAACGGTTCGACCGCATGCTGCGGGCTGCATAGGACGGCACATAACCCAATGCATCCATTGCTGTTTCGACCGCGTGGCGGGTCGAGTCGGCGACCGGTGCATCCTTGTTGAGGACACGGCTGACAGTCTTTGCGGATACCCCGGCTGACTTTGCGACATCGTAGATGGTCGCCACCACTCGTCCTCTCTGAGAGTGTATGACATCGATACCATGTTATCGATGTCATGCAAGGTTTTTTTGATATCCACATGCGGTTATCGGTATAATGCGTTGATACTATACTCTATTCCAGAGACTCTGAATCTTCTCGGAGGTGACTCAACAATTAGACTGGCTTGTCTATGACACCGATATCATACTATCATTTGCCGCGACGAACGAAGGGCGCTGGTCTCTCAGAACGAGATGAAGAAGCCGTTGCTGATCCTCGATCAGCATCCCCGCAGTGTTGAAGAGCTGTTCTCCGGCGAAGCATTCGTCGCGCTCGGTTCGTTATGCCGGGTCAAGGGCGGTCGTGACGGGCCGATGCCGGCATCCGAATTGGACCGACTGATCGAGACTGCAGACTTTGTGGTGGCTGCCAGGCCGTCCCTCGACGCCGCACGGGTCGCGGGCGCCCGGAATCTGAGGGCGGTGATCGAGGTCTCCGGCGCATTTCACGCAGAGCTGGATTACGCCGCCTGTTTCGACCGGGACATCGAGGTTCTGTCGTGTGCCCCGGCCTTCAAAAAAGCGGTTGCCGAGATGGGGCTGACCATGATCCTGGCAGCGGCACGCGGCCTTGTTGCCGAACACGAAGCATTCCGCTCGGGTGTGGAGCTTTGGCGTGATGACCGCGAGGACCGTGACGTCTCGCTCTTCGGTCAGGCGATCGGATTTGTCGGCTATGGCAACATTGCAAAGGAGTTGCATCGCCTCCTTCAGCCATTCGCTCCCAGAATCACCGCCTATGACCCCTGGCTCAAGGCGTTCCCGGATGAGGTTGAGCCTGTCGACATCGAAACGCTCTTCGCGCACAACCGGGTTGTCGTGGTGACTGCGGTGCCGTCAAGCGACAACAGGGGGCTCGTCAGCGAGTCCCTCATTCGCACATTGCCGACCGGCGCCCATCTGATCCTGTTGAGTCGTGCCCATTGCATTGATTTCAGCGCGGCGCTCCAGGCCGCGCGCGCCGGTCGCATCACATTCGCGATGGACGTCTTCCCGACCGAACCGGTCGGGTTGGACGACCCGTTGCGGACGTGCCCGAATGTGATCCTGTCGCCGCACAGGGCGGCGGCGGTCAAGGGCGGTAGGCAGCCGATCGGCGACATGATCCTTCACGATGTCAAAGCCATCCTGAGTGGCAATCACGGTCGCGAACTCCTGCCGGCCGAGCCGTCGCGCGTCGCCGTGCTCATCGCCGGGCAACGGCAAATCGAGTCCGATGGAAGGCGTTGACCGCGCGATTGCGTCTAGAGATCGAGACGCTCGTAGGTCGACATCCACGGCCGCGCTTGCTCGAAGGCAGCGCTGGCGGCAAGGACGTCTTCATCGGCAAGCCGACGCCCGGCGATCTGAAGCCCGACCGGCAGATTGTCGACAAGTCCCGCCGGCAGTGAAGCCGCCGGGTGGCCGGTGAAGTTCATCAGATAAGTCATGCACCAGCCGATCAGCGGGTCGACGGCCTCTCCATTGATTTCGGACGGGCCGATGGTGTTGCCATCGTCGGCATTGGGCACGGCCAGGCAGGGCAGGGTTGGCGAGACCAGCAGATCATAGGTGTCGAATACGTCGCTGATGGCGTCGAAAACCTCGGTGCGCACCACTTCGTCGCGCAGCATGTCGACGACAGTCAGGTCGCGCCCGATCTCGATCCAGGTCCGCAATTCCGGCGGTAGATCCGCCGGATGATCCCGCAACAGATCGATGCCCTCGCGCTTGAAGGCCTCGACAGCGTACAGGCTCTGCGGAGCGATGAAGCGGCACCAGACATCGCTGAGGGCGCGCTGATTGTGCGTGATCCGCGGGGTCACTTCCTCGACGTGGGCGCCAAGGTCCTCGAAGGCCTTGACGGCCGCGTCGGCCACTGCGGCGACCCTCGGGTCAACCGGAAAGATGCCGTAGTCTCGGGTATAGGCGATCCGCATGCCGGCGATCGGTCGGGCGAGGGCGCCGAGCGGATCGAAGGCGCCGCCGATGCTGAAAGGATCGCGCGGTTCGAAGCCGGCCTGGACCGACAACGCCAGTGCTGCATCGCCGACCGTACGGGTGAGGGGGCCTTCGAAGATGAAAGGCGAGATGTTGGCGAAGGCATTTGGGCGGGTAGCCAATGGCGTGCGGCCGAACGAGGCCTTGAAGCCATAGACGCCGCACCACGCGGCCGGGATCCGGATCGAGCCGCCACCGTCGGTGCCTTCGGCCAGCGGCACCAAGCCGGCGGCAACAGCGCCGGCACTGCCGCCTGAAGAGCCGCCGGTATTCCGGCCGAGGTCGAAGGGGTTGTGCGACGGTCCGAACAGGTAGTTGTCGCAGGTTCCCCGGAAACCGAAGACCGGGCTATTGGCCTTGCCGACAACGATGGCGCCGGCTTTTTCCATCCGGTCGGTGAACGTACAGGAGCGGTCGGCAACATAATCCTTCAGCGCGCGGATTCCGCCGAACGTCGTTACCCATCCCGCCTTGTGGTCGAAATTGTCCTTGATGACGATCGGTACGCCGTGAAGGGGCCCGAGCGGTTCTCCGGTGATGACGGCTTTTTCGGCCGCCTTTGCTGCTTCACGGGCGTCGTCGTAACCCTTGACGACGACGGCGTTGATCTTCGGGTTGACCGCTTCGATGCGGGCGATGACGTCGTCGACGACTTCGATCGGCGAGATTTCTTTGCTCCGGATTCGGGCAGCAAGCCCTGTCGCGGTTTCCGCGGCCATTTCGGATTTCGGCATCGGCTGGTCTCTTCGTTGTCTTCGCATTGACTTGCCCAGGTTGCACGAGGTCCTTCGCGATAGCTGAGTGGAAATCGGGGTCTGGCATAGAAATCTTTCGCATCCCACGATACACCGTGGCGCCATCGACAGATCACACTGTTTACGTGACAGGCCCTCGTAGAAGGCTATGGAGATCAGCGTCCCGGCTCAAGCCAATTTGCTCTGACAATGCCCCTGTCATCAAACGCCATTCGCCGCCACCGGTTCACTCAACTGTTCACCGCGTCCAGCATGGCGACGATGTTCTCAGGCGGGACGTCGGCGAGGACGTTGTGGACTTGCTGGAAGACGAAACCGCCACCCGGGCGCAGGCGGCTCACCTGCTCACGCACGTGAGCGGCAACCTCCTCGGGGGTGCCAGCAGGTAGAATCGAGTGGGTGTCGCAACCGCCGCCCCACAACGTGATACGATCGCCGAACTCCCGCTTCAACTCGCTCGCGTCCATCCCCTTGCAGTTGATTTGTACGGGGTTGATCACGTCGAGGCCCGCCTCAATCAGATGGTCGAGGAGTGGTTGCACGCCGCCGCAGCAATGTAGCATCACCTTGACGTCGGCGAGTTCCTTGGCGCGGTCCCACATGCGCGCGTGGCGCGGTTTGAAGAGCGTCTCGTACATGC
>JAAEOR010000405.1 GCA_024222895.1 Hyphomicrobiales bacterium
AGCGCGACGATGAAGCGTCAATCGGGTCCGCAACGCTGGCGTGGCCAACGCCAGCTGCCCGACGTTCCTTCTCTCCTCCGCCATGCGCGCGAACGCGGCTGTTTCCCGGTTCGTTCCCTGGAGTGCCGGGGTCGGATCAACCCGACTCTGGTACATGATACGTCTCCGGAAATCGGGACCGGCCGGGCGCATGAGGAAGATGTTAAACTCGCGCGACGACACGGGACAGCGATGCACGAATCCCGTCCCTCGCTAGATCAGGAAGACATCGCCATAGTCGCTGACCAGTACGTCCTTGTGCGACAGGTCGAGGCCCTTGGTGAGCTTGGCGACAACCTCCTTGCCGCCCGACTTGTCGCCGTTCTTGTCGTAGGTCAGCTTGCCCTTTTTGTCGTTGTAGATGATCCGGTCGTTGCCATCATGTGCCTTCTTGCCGATGTGGAATTTCTTCTTTTGCAGCGCGCCGTCCGAGCCTAGCTTCGCAAAGTAGTCGCTGTCGAAAGCCAGCAGATCCTCACCGACCCGGAAGTCGACGACCGTGTCCTTACCCGCTTTGGTCCCGCCGATGATGCCTTCGAACCAGAACAAATCCTCGCCGGGACCGCCCTCGAGCCAGTCCTTGCCGACGAAACCGACCAGGAGATCCTTGCCCTTGCCGCCAAACAGATAGTCGTCACCGCTGAATCCGCGCAGGGCGTCATTCCCGTTGCCGCCGTAGAGCGTATAGGATGTGTCCGCGCTGCTCGTATCGAGAATGTCATCTCCGCCGAGGCCGTACATCACCGCTTCGGGAGCAAAATCCTGGTCCTTGTGTTCGTTGGGTCCGTCATCGCCGACATACGTAGCCATTCCTTGTCCCTCCTGCCTGGCCGCAGTTGCAACGGGTATCGATGATTTGCCCGAGTGAAAGCTCCAGTAGGTGACAGTAGCGCTGGCGCCTTGCCGCCACAATGCGGACGTGCTGGAGCGTTTGGTGGGGGCGGTTCACCGAAACCCGGCCTCCGGCCTCACACCATGCTCTCCAATGCGACGGTTGCCGGTCTGGCCATAGGAGCGCCGGCGCCCGAACTCAGACGACCAGGTCGGAACCGTCGAGTTCGCCCATGTCGATGCCGTTGATCTCGATCGTCGTTCCCTTGTGGCTGAAACCGATCTGATCGTCATTGGCGGTTCCGACCTCGGCGAACTTCGCCAGCGCCTTGGCGTTGTTGGCAAAGCCGAAGCCGGTTACGTCGATCAAATCGAGGCCGTTCTCGAAGTCGGTGATGATGTCGGTTTCGGAGTTCAGGTTGAAGACAAAGACGTCGCCGCCCTTACCGCCGGTGAGCACATCGTCGCCGGCGCCGCCCTTGAGCGTGTCCCCGCCAAGGTTACCCTTGAGCACGTCGTCACCGTCGCCACCCTTGAGCTTGTCCTTGCCCTTGTTGCCGCGGAGCTCATCATCACCATTGCCGCCCCGGATCGTATCGTCGCCGCGATTGCCCTTGATGTCATCGTTGCCGCGATGGCCCCTGAGCAGGTCGTCGCCCGCCTTGCCGCGGATGACGTCCTCTTCACCGGTCGGCAATGGCTGGCCGGCCGGCGCCTCATCCGCCGTCACCCTATCGTTGCCAGGAGTGCCCCGGATCGTGACGCCATCGACGTTTTCGACGTTGATGGTCAGCGTCTGGGTATCGGCGAGGCCGTCGGCAGTGGCCTCGACCGTCACCTTATAGACGTTGTCGCCGTCGCTGTCGGCGGGCTTCTCGAAGTCCGGCGTCTTGATGAAAGCCAGTTCGCCAGTGGCGGTGTCGAGGGCGAAGCGGGCGGCGTCGCTGCCGCCAGTGATAGCGTAGGCGATACTGTCGAACGCGGTCGCCGCGACCGTGGTCACTGCCGCCGTGGTCTCGGCGACCGACACCTTCGCCGCGTCGTTGCCGCCGTCGGACCGGATCGTCGGCCGGCTGTCGAGCGGCGCGATGATAACGAATTGCGACCCCTGGACCGGCAGGATCTGAACCGTGCCCGCCTGCGATTGCCCGTCGGTGCGGTAGAGACCGTTGAGTTCCTCGACACCGAATCGAACGTCCAGTTCGATGCTGAACAACGCCACTGCGCCGGTGGCGAACAGATCGTCGACAGATGCATCGTCGTCGTCGGCAAGTTCGCGGATGTCGAAGCGCGCTAACAGCGTGAAGAACGGGTTTCCATTGGCTGCAAAGACGTCGGCTCCCTTGTCGTCCTCGGAGGCGGCGAAAATGGCGATATCCTTCGTGGGATCGCCGGGATCCGGGAGGGTGATGGGTCCTTCGCTGTCTTCAAGATCGGTCGTGTCGATCAATTCGGCCGGGTTGGTCCGGTCCCAGAAATGGAGCGCCTGTTCGCCGATCGCCGGGTGCCTCGCGGCAAACAGAATGCCGTCGTTGAAATCGATGAAGTTGTCCGAATCGGAACGGTTGGGACCAGGGTGGACATCACCCATCAGGACGGCGGGGGCGCTGGTCAGATCCCAGAAATGCGGCTCGGTGCCGGCCCCGGCGCCCTCGTCGGCGCCGAAAGCGATGCCGCCTTTGAGCACTGTGATGGAGTTGTAATCAACACGGTCAAAGGTGTGCGACTCCGTGCTGGCGATATTGGTGGCGTCGACGGCGGTGATCGTGAAAGGCGCGTTGCTGGCGTAGATGAACGTGTCGCCTGACCACAGCATCCCATCGTCGTCGTCGAATTCGCCATCGTCTCGTGTCGCCACGACATCCACATCGCTCTCGTCGATCAGGACAATTACCTGTTCCGACGGGCGCTCGACACTGACGGCCAAACGCCCGGCGCCGTTGCCGACAATGCCGACAATATCGGTCGCGTCGGGCGCCAGTTCGGTGGCCTCAAACACCACCGGCACCGCGCCGCCCTCGACCACGACAAGCCGGTCACGACCGTCAGGCGTTTCGATGATGTAGGCCAGGGTGTCGCCGCTTGCAGTGAGATCCTCCAGAGTTGCATCGACCGGAAAGTAGGGGCTGCCGGACGGTCCCGGTTCACCGCCACCATAGATCCGGGTGCCGGCCGCGGTGCCGTCGGAGAAACCGAGATACCAGGCTTCGCCGGATCCAGTGCGGACCTCGATTGCGAAAACGACACCGTTGTCGAATTCGGTCAGGTCGCGAATGCTGATGTCGTCGTCGGGGTCTGCAATCCCGAAGGGCGGATCGCGGAAATCCGCAATAACCTCGGTGCCGTCGGCCGTACCGTCCGTCCCGTAGAGCGCGTCGACTCTTCGGTCATCGAGCGTATTGGCGCTGAAAATCACAAGTCCACTCATTGTCTCTTCTCCCTCAAGATTTTCTACGCGTTTGCCGCCTGATCGCTTTGCCGACATCCCGGCCAGATGCGGGAGCACTGGCCGGGGACGGGCCCGTTCAACCGGCCGCGACCGGGCAGTCCGTCGGCCTCACGCCACGAGGAACAGCGCTGTCTCTCGTGGGCAGGCCGTCGGCGCTGACCGCAAAGACGCTGACGTTCCGGCCGGCCGCGGTGACAGGTCGTTGCACCGGCAATCGGCGTGGCGACCGACCGGATGCCAGTGCTGAATGCTCTTTGTCGGGTCCATTGTCGGTGTTTGTGGGCGCGAAGCCCACTGTTCCCAACCCTCGGCCCAGTCCTCTCCTAGGTGAACTAGGGCACCCGGCGCGTTTGCAAAGGGCAAAGAACAAAGCTGCGATTTGATTCAACTCTTCCCGACCGGTTTGGTGGCGAAAGGGATTGGAGCGGGCAGGAGCCACAGGAACGCTATTGACCGCCGATTTTGGGGGCGTTTTGTGGTTGTGCTGGCCGCCGGAAGGACGCGCCTATCCTCCCTCGAAATCGGTTAGGGCGGGCACACATCTTGCGCCCGTTCGGAGATCAACACACGCGTGGCTGCAGCGACGACTGCGACGTTCTCTGTCACGAAGCGTTTGTGCCGTCGCTGTTGACCAGGAAAGCACTTACGCCGTTGTCGTCCTGTCCGGTGACGAACAGAAATGTCAGCATTTGCTTGCAAGAAAGACTTGGGTTCCCGCCTCCGCGGGAGCGAGCGGGTCGGAATGGCTGTGCGTTATCGCCGATGCGGCGCCTAATTCCGGTCTGTCACATCACAGCCGCTCATCTCCGTGGAGACGGAGATCCAGAAAAGGCCCAAACGCAGGGGCCCGGCATTTCCATCGACACGGCGAGGACAGGAGACGATGCGTGCCTCATGCCGCTACTGCCCTTTTTTTGGGCGGGCTCCGGCTACACACGCAGCCGGTCTCTCGAGGCGCAGTTGACGATCTCGGCCGACCGGTCCTCGCGTGGTCGTGGCGCTTTCGACATTTGAGCATGAGGCTGGCCGCAAGTACGACGCCAATGTCAAAGTGCGCTCCACGGCTGCGGGACATTTTGGCGCACAATTACGGGTCTCGCTCCCTGTAGAGCCGGTCCAACCTTGCCGGACATCCCGATACGGCGCAGTCTGAAGCCCAATGCTTGTTCAACCGGAAAGGGCCTGTCCTAGCTGCCGTGGTTGCCCGGCCGGTCGGACTGGTCGGCAACGCTTCCAGAGCGGGAGAAGACGGCAGCTTCGCTTTCAGGATAGTGTTGCGGGAAATTTGGGAGATTCGCATGCGCAAGATGAAGATCGGGATCGACAACTACTGCTACCACCGGTTCATGGGCGAGGTTTATCCAGAGCAGAATGCGCCCTCCCGGACGATGACCATGCAGGACTATCTGGACCGGGCCAGCGAACTTGGCGTTGACGGTGTTTCGCTGGAGTCGTGCTTCTTTCCCACCTTCGAGAGCGACTATCTGGCCGAACTCAAAGCGAAGCTCGACGACACCAACATGGATCGTGTTTTTGCCTGGGGTCATCCCGACGGCCTGGAGGGCGGCAAGAACGAGGCGGCGTATGATGAGATGATCGAGATGATGGACCACGCGACCGCGATCGGCGCCGGGGTGATGCGGGTGGTCGGATCGAGCCTGATGTTCCGGTTCGAGGACCACCAGGAGCAGATCGAGCGGCTCTCCGAGATGTTTGTCAGGGCGATGAAAGAGGCGGACAAACGCGGGCTGAAGCTCGCGGACGAAAACCACATCGACTTCACCGCCGACGAAATGCTGCAGATCATCCAGAACGTCGACCATCCCAATTTCGGCATCAATTTCGATACCGGCAACTTCATGCGGTTGCTCGACGATCCGGTCAAAGGCGTGAGGAAGCTCGCCAAGCATGTCTTCGCCACTCATGTAAAGGACCTGAAGCCCGAGAAGGGCCAGGACGTGGACAACTGGCATTTCTTTGCCTGCACTCCGGTGGGAGACGGGCTGGTCGATAACCAGACGCTGGCGCAGGTTCTTTACGATGCCGGTTTCGAGGGGTTCCTGGCCGTCGAGGTCGACTACCTGCACCCGGACTATCACGACGACGAGGATGCAGCAGTCGCGCAAAGCGTCAAGGAACTCGACCGCATCGCCAGCAGCGTCCGGTAGACCCGGGGGCATCGTCCACTACCTCAACCATAATGACCGGCGCACGCCCGCGGTTCGACTGGCCATGAAGCTGATCGACGACGGCGACAACGGACGGATCTTCACTGGCGCGGCTTACAGGACCGGATCACCCATCCCGACTTTCCGCTCACCTGGTCTTTGCCACCCAGGCAGGCCTGGTCAAGCCGAAGGGAGGGATGCGGCCGAATAAGCGTCTCGCGCCCCCTCCGTCATGCTTCGCATGCCACCTCCCCCGAATCCTCGGGGGAGGATCGCAACTGCATCGCTGTGCGACAATCTCGAAAGGCACGCCTATCCTCCCCCGATTTCGGGGGAAGTGTCAGCCGAATGGCTGGCGGAGGGGGCACAACCCGGCGCATCTGAATAGCGGTCCGGCCGGCAAATCGTTCGAACCGTTTCACTCTGACGGACATGGCCAGTCAGCCCACGAAGAACTCGTCGGCGGTCATCGTCAGGCCGGAGGGGAGCTTGGCAACCAGGACCGGATCGAGCGGGCCGCTGCCGTCCGGATCGTAGCGCAGCTTGCCGTTGGCCGGGTCGTAGAGAATGTAGTCGTTGCCATCCAAGGCCACCGGGCCCTCGCTAAACTGTGAGTCGGGAAGCTGGCCGAGACCGAGGGCCACGAACGCCGACTCGCCCAGCAGGATCGAATCCTGGCTGGGCTTGTAGTCCTTGATCGTGTCCTTGGTCTTGACGGTGTCGAAAAAGAAGGTGTCCTGACCCTTCTTGCCCCACAGCTTGTCCTTGCCCTTGCCGCCGTTGAGGGTGCCGTTGCCCTTGTCGCCATAGAGCTTGTCGTCACCTTTCTTGCCGAAGATGGTGTCGTTGCCGTCCTTGCCCTTGAGCTTGTCGTCCTTCTTTTTGCCTTCGATGTAGTCGTCCTTGTCGGTGCCGTTTTTCTTGCCGCCCTTTTTCTTGCCCTCGATGACATCCGGCTTCGACGTGTCGAACTTGACCTTGTCCATAACCATGAAGTCACCGTTGAAGACGACGTAGGATATGGCCTTTTTACTCATCACGCTGACATAGTTGGTGTCCCAGTCGGCGATCGGAACGCTCTTGATGGATGCCCCGGAAATCAGCTTGCCGGAGTCGGTATAGGCCCTGATGTTGTTATGGCCGTCGCTCAGTCCGGTCACGTAAGCGCCGACCTCGTAGACCTTCTGGTCGAAACCGAAGCGCATATTTGTGTTCGGACTGTCGTCTCGCGCTAAAAAAAGCACTGCCGAACGGGACATCCCCCGGGTCTTCGACGCGGCCATTGGTGCCAAGCCCAAAGCTTATCCCCGGCTGTGCCGCCGTGTCTCCGAGGAGAACCTCACTGTTATTCGGGACGGGCCGCAACAGTATGAGGCCCGAGCCGAACTCATAAACACCCAGGTTACCCGGAACCAGGTAATCCCCGAACAAGGGGGCATTCGCACTTGCCGCTACGTTTTCGAAACTCTCTTTCTTGACTGCCACGCGATGTCCCTCCCGGCCTCTGATTCACGACGGTTGGCGCCATCCAAACGATCGCCCGTCGATCAGACCCGCGCTATTGTGGCACCGTAGCCGCCGCGGTCGGCCGCCGCAATGCTGGTCCGGCGAGTGAACAGATGTTGCATATGCCGATCGCACACCACTCGTTCATCCGATGAACGCAAAGGCGAAACGCACCGGCATGCGTCTTCGGTCGCAGTGACAGCCGTGACGTTTACCGGCGGACTGCGCCGCTCGTATCACTCCTCCATCGTCATTCTTCGACGAGCCTTTGGCGAGACCGGAGGATCGTTGCGGGAAGTGCGAAAGCGGGGACGATGTGCCGTCGGGAATTGCCCCGCTGATCGGCCCTACGATGGGGTCAGAGCAGGAGGGGTGTTTCGGAGTTGAGCGCGGGAGCGGGCGGGTCAACAATTGCTCCGCGTCAGCTCCGTCAGGAAGATCGACGCGCTTTCGGTGCCACCGCCGCTCGTCCCCGCGCAGGCGAGAACCTGGTCTTTCCCTGGATACCGCCTGCGCGGGCATGAGCGGTTTGTCTGTGACGATCCCGGGTCGCAGGCTCCCCGCGCGGTCGCGACGTGCGGTGGGCCTATCCGGCCCGCCGATCAGCCGACGAAGAACTCGTCGGCGGTCATCGTCAGGCCCGAAGGGAGCTTGGCGACCAGGACGGGAGCCAGCACGCCGCCACCGCCCAGGTCGGTCGGAGCAATGCCGATCCTGGGCGCGGGCGCGACTCGATCGGGGACGGTTGTCTGAACGGTGACGGAGCGCGCGTAAATCCAGCGCTCCGACCGAGCCCGAGACAACAGATCGTGCGCGCTCGTTTCTGTCACCACACTCGGCCGCGGGCGTCGACGCGAAGGGTCTGCCGTCCGCCGTCCGCGGTGCAAACTGTGAGCGTGTCGGCGAGGTTGACCACCGGGCAGGCGTGGTTCGGCATGACGATCACCCGGCTGCCGATCCGCGGCGGATTGCCGTGATGGGCAAGGAAGCCATGCTCCTCCGACAGGCTCGATACGGTGAGCGGCGGCTGGACCAGGTCGTCGGTCTTCCAGGCAAGGCCGTAGCCCGCGACAGCGGTCGATCCGTGCGGGCCGCGATCTGAACTGAGTGTCTTGGAGCCGGCATCGATGATCGCCGACTCGCTGTTGCAACTGATCACTGTCGCAGCCACCCATAAGGCGACCTGGGTGGCCTGCGCCGCGCCGAGCGCCACCTGGATACGGTCCATGAAGACATAATTGCCCGGGCGAATCTCGGTGATGCCGTCGAAGCCGCTATTGAGGATTACGGTCGGCGTGCAGCCGATGGACACCGCGTCGACCGCGACCCCGGCTGCGCGAATCGTTGCCGCCAGTCCGGTCATGATTTCGCGTTCGGTCGCAGCGATACCACGCACGGCGTCGGGCCCGTCGACGCGATAGGCATGCCCGGCGTGGGAGAGCAGCCCGGCGAAGCGCAGTCGGGCTGCCGCGTCCATCCGCCGGGCGAGGTCAATGGTCTCGGGTGCCTCGGGCGCAACGCCGCAGCGATGGAGACCGACATCGACCTTGAGATAGACTTGAAGGGCGACCCCTGAGGCGGCAGCCGCTGCTGCCAGCGCGTCGATTCCGGTGTTGCTGTCGGCGATAAAGCGGAGATCGCGGCCGCGATCGCGAGCCTGGCGGACGATGGCGGCAATCCTGTCGGCCTCGACCATCGGTGCCGCGATGGTGATCGATGCGACCCCGCCATCGAGAAACACCGCCGCCTCGGACGCCTTGGCCACCGTGACACCGGAGGCCCCGGCGGCCAGCTGGGCCTCGGCTATGGCGATCGACTTGTGGGTCTTGGCGTGGGGCCGTAGCGCAACGCCGGCGGCTGCCGCAAGGTCTGCGACGCGGGCGATGTTGTCAGCCATTCGGGCCGCATCGACGAGGACCGCCGGTGTGTCGCCCGCCAACGCCGCAACACCGATCGCATCGTTGAAAGGCGGGGAGATGAGGGCGGAGGCGGCCATACCGGATTTGATACCATTGCCAGGAATTTTCCGACAAGAAAAAAATTTGCGTTGACAGAAATGCCGATCCGTCGCGTAATCGGTGGATGGACCTCGCTGGCGGCCGAGTTCCGAGTGCGCCTCGGATCGTCGATGGCGCTGCGCCAATGACGATGTCCCGGGATTTTCGGACCAACCGGAAACACGAGGAAAAAAATGGCAAACCTTCTGCGAACTTTGAGCACGACGGCCGGGCTGGCATTCGTCGCGGTGGCGGTCGCCGCGACGTCGGCGCCGGCGGCCGAACGCGGCGGCACTCTGACTATCGCCCGTCCCGACGAGCCCCTGACGCTCGATCCCTACATCCCCTCCGACAATGGCTCGATCTACGCCATCGCCCAGATCTGCGAGTCCCTGGTCTCGGCCGACGCAACCGGCACCGGCCTCGAGCCCGGTCTGGCGGAGTCCTGGGACATTTCGGACGACGGGCTGACCTACACCTTCAAACTGCGTGACGGCGTCACGTTCAGCGACGGCAGCCCGGTGACGGTCGCCGACGCCATCTTCTCCCTCGGCAAGGTCTCCGACCCGGCCGCCCCCTACGGTTTTGCCTTCGCCGACGTCGCCAGCACATCCGAGACCGATGACGGTCAGCTGCAGATCGTCCTCAGCAAGCCAAACGCGGCGGTTCTCTCGGCGATGTCGCTGTTCTCCGCCTCGGTGGTGTCAAAGGCCGCCTACGAAGCCGACCCTGCGGGCTTCGCGTCGAAGCCGGTGTGCACCGGTCCGTTCCAGGTCGAAAGCTACGAGCGCGGCAGCCAGCTGGTGCTGGTCGCCAACCCCAATTACTGGCGCATGGGCGAAGACGGCAAGGCGCTGCCCTACCTTGACCAGGTGGTGCTGCGCTACGTGCCGGAAAGCAATTCGCGGGTCCTCGGTCTTCAGAACGGCGACGTCGACGTCATCCTTGCGGTGCCGCTGAACCAGGCTGCGGCGATTGAGGCGGACGGCACCAACACGCTGGAGGTCGCACCGTCCTACCGGCTCGACTACGTCTATCTCAACCACGCCAAGCCGCCGATCGACGACAAGCGCATCCGGGTCGCCATGAACCATGCGACCAACCACGATGCGATCATGCAGGCGGTGTTCTTCGGCTACGGCGAAACACCCAACTCGTTCATGCCGAAGGTCAACTTCTGGTCGGACAAGGTGAACTTGATTCCCTATGACCTCGACAAGGCCAAGGCGTTGGTTGAAGAAGCCGGCTATGATGGCACCCCCATCCAGCTGATGATCGACGCCGGCAACGCGCCGTCGCGCCAGGTCGCCACCATCCTGGAGCAGGGCTGGGGCCAGGCCGGACTCAATGTCGAGATCATCGAAGCCGATGTCGGCACTGCCTTCGGCTACGCGGAGAAAGGCGACTACCAGGCCTATGTCAGCTACATCACCAGCGACATCAACGACAGTGACGAGCTGGCGTCGCTGCAGGCCGACTACACCGGCGGTACCCACGCGTTCTTTTCATGGTACGAGAACGACGAGGTGGTCGACCTGCTTGGCCAGGCTCGCGCCACCAACGACGAGGCCGAGCGGGCCGACCTCTACCACCGCATACAGGACATCGTCTATAACGACGGCTACAGTGTTCCGTTGAACTTCCTTCCCTATGTGGCAGCCTATGGACCGCAGGTGCAGGATTGGCAGACGATCACGGTTGGCTGGTGGTGGCTGAGAGACGTTTGGCTCGATCAGTGACACTGACTGCGGGGGCGCATACGGCTCGCGCCCTCGCGCTTCTCCCGTCCCGGCACGGCCGGGGCGGGTGCGTTGTCGGCAGAAGTGCTTGCGCGTCTCGACACGGACAGAGAGCCGGAACGTTTTCAGGAAAAGTGTTCGCACTTTTCCGTCCGGAAAGAGCGGCCGGGAAGAGAGCGTTTTCAGGAAAAGTGTTCGCACTTTTCCGCCCGGAAAGAGCGGTCGGGAAGAGAGCGTTTTCAGGAAAAGTTCTTGCACTTCTCACTGGGACGCGTCTGGCTCGCGCCCCCTCCGCCATGCTCTCGAACTCGGCAGTTGCCGAGTTCGTTACTCATAGAGCCAAAGTCGAGTACACCCGACTTTGGTGCATGGCATCCCCGATCGAGCCGGGGACAGGCTCTCCCCCGAATTTCGGGGGAGGAGAGCCGCCGCACTGCCTGTACGACTATCCCCCAGCACCGACTTTTGACTCTATGGCGTTGGCCGGCGCCCATCCTCCCCCACTAATAGTGGGGGAGGGGAACCATGCGATAGCATGGTGGAGGGGGCGCGAGGCCAGTTGCCGGACACCCCGCCGATGAAGATCGTCCGCTACATCATTGAGCGCCTGCTTCATGCCATTCCGGTGATCGTCGGTGTGACGCTGTTGGCCTTCATCGCGGTCCAGCTGGTCCCCGGTGACCCGATCCGCATCATGACCCACGGACGCACCAGCGACGCCGAGGTCGAGAAGATCTACGATGAGCTGGGCATGAACCGCCCGCTGATCGTCCAGTATGGCAGCTTCCTGGCGGGCGTCGCCACCGGCGATTTCGGCACCAGCATCATCCAGAAAGCGCCGGTCTCCACCCTGATCTCCGAGAAGCTGGCACCGACCCTTGGCCTGCTCGGACTAAGTGCGATATTCGCCATCCTGATCGCCCTGCCGCTCACCCTGGTGGCGGTCCGCTATCGCAACCGATGGCCCGATCACATGATCCGGGCCGGCAGCATGGTGGGCTTCGCCATGCCGCCCTTCTGGATCGGCCTCCTCCTGATCCTCGGCTTCGGCCTGACGCTGAAATGGTTCCCGATCTCCGGCTTCGGCAGTACGCCGATCGCCCACTTCCATCACCTCGTCCTGCCCAGCCTGACCATCGCCCTGTTCCTTGCGCCGATCCTCATCCAGTCGCTACGCAACTCGATGCTCGACGTGCTGACCACCGACCATGTCGAAGTGGCGCGCGCCAAGGGCCTGTCCGAATGGCAGGTGCTCGGCCACCACGTGCTGCGCAACGCCCTGATCCCGGCGATCAC
This sequence comes from Hyphomicrobiales bacterium, assembly GCA_024222895.1. Classification (GTDB taxonomy): domain Bacteria; phylum Pseudomonadota; class Alphaproteobacteria; order Rhizobiales; family Kaistiaceae; genus Bauldia. The sequence goes on from JAAEOR010000405.1 coordinate 12,026, forward strand.
TGTGCTTGCCGTCAACATCAGCTTCCTGGTTTCCGGTGCGGTGATCGTCGAGTACGTGTTCTCGATCCAGGGGCTGGGGTCGCTGCTGGTGCGCTCGGTCGGCTATCGCGACTATCCGATCATCCAGGGCCTTGCGGTGGTGTTCGCCCTGATCGTGGTGGCGGTGAATCTGCTTGCCGATCTTTGCTACATCCTGGTCGACCGGCGGGTGGCGAGGTCATGAGATGAGCGTCGCGGTCATGCCATCACGCGGGCTCGGCTCGGGGCTGTGGGCGGAGGTTGCTTCGTGGAGCGCGACGCTCAAGATCGGCGCGGCGATGCTGCTCACCATGGTGCTGGCTGCGATCTTTGCGCCGGTGGTCGCCCCGTATGAACCCTACACCCAGGATTTCAACGTACTGCTCCAGCCGCCGAGCCTGGCCCACCCCTTCGGCACCGATAATTACGGCCGGGATATCCTGTCACGGGTAATTTATGGCGCCCGCGTCGACCTGGTCATCGGATTCTTCACCACCTATGTGCCGTTCATCTACGGCGTTCTGATTGGCGCCCTGTCGGGCTACATCGGCGGCCGGTTCGACACGGTGATGATGCGCATCCTCGACACGGTGATGGCCTTTCCGTTCCTGGTGCTGATTATCGTCGTCCTCGCCATCCTCGGCCCGGGCGAGCAGAACATTTATATCGCCATCTTCCTGGTCGGCTGGACCATGTATGCGCGGCTGGCGCGCGCCGAGATGCTGGTCGAACGCACCAAGGACTATATGACCGCCGCGAAGGTTCTCGGCTATCCGACCCGGCGGATCCTGCTGCGCCACGGGCTGCCCAACGTGATCAGCTCGTCGATCGTCTTCTCGATGTCCGACTTCGTGCTTAATATCCTGCTGGTGTCAGGACTGAGCTTTATCGGTCTCGGCATCCGCCCGCCGATCCCCGAATGGGGGGCGATGGTCGCCGAGGGCAAGGATTTCATGCTCCAGGCCTGGTGGATCGCCACCATGCCGGGACTGGCGATCGTCTATACCGGCACGGCGCTCAGTCTGATCGGCGACGGCCTCGCCCGCCGGCTGGGCGAACGCCACCGGACGCTGGTATGACCGGGGCAGTGCTCGCCCCGCGTCGCGAAACATCCGCGTCGCCGCCGGTGCTCGAGGTGGACGGGCTGACGGTGACCTTCGGTACCGGGCCGGAGCGGACGGTCGCCAACGACCGGCTGTCGCTGCGGCTGGCGGCGGGGGAGACGCTGGGTATCGTCGGCGAGTCCGGCAGTGGCAAGTCGGTGCTCTGTCGAGCCCTGATGCGCCTGCTGGCCTCGCCGCCGGCGACGATCTCTGCCGAGCGGATGCAGCTGGCCGGCCGCGACCTGATCAGCCTCGACGAACGGGCCATGCGCCACGTCCGCGGCCGCGACATTGCGATGATCTTCCAGAATCCGATGACCAGCCTCAACCCGGTGCGGCCGATCGGCGACCAGATCGCTGAGCCCTTGCGGATCCATGGTGGGTTGCGCCGCCGCGCTGCACGGGCCGGGGTCATCGAACTGCTCGGCCGCGTCGGCATTGCCTCGCCGGCCAAACGGGTCGACGAATACCCCTTTCAATGGTCGGGCGGCATGCTGCAGCGTGCGTCGATCGCGATGGCGATGGCGGCCGCACCCAAGGTGCTGCTCGCCGACGAGCCGACCACCGCCCTTGACGTCACCATCCAGGATCAGATCCTGGCGCTTCTGCTCGACCTGCAGGGCGAAACGGGCATGGCGCTGGTCCTGGTCTCGCACGACATGGGCGTCATCGCCGAGACCTCCGATCGGCTGGCGGTGATGTATGCCGGCCGGATCGTCGAGACCGGGCCGACCGCGGCGGTGTTCCGCCGGCCGGGTCATCCCTACAGCCGCGGCCTGCTCGATTCCATTCCTCGCACCGACCGGGCCGTCAGCCTTCTGGAGACGATTCCCGGCCAGCCGCCTGATATGGCTCGTCTCGGCCCGGGCTGCGCCTTTGCGCCGCGCTGCAGGATGGCGAGCGCCGACTGCGAGACCGAGGCGATGGTGAAGCGTCAGTTGGAGGCCGGCCACGAGACGTTGTGCCGACACCCGGAGCGACTGGCGGCGGATGTGATGGAGCCGGCCGGATGACCGCCCCACTGCCGAAGTCGCTGCATAGGGAGTCGCTGGATCCGGACACTTTGGATCGGGCGGAGCGACAGCCGAGACCGCCGCCCGCCGGCGACGAACCGCTGCTGGCACTCGAAGGAGTCACGGTCACCTTTGCCAAGGCCCGCGGCTTCATCGACGCTGTCACTGGCCAGACACCGCCGAAGGTGCGCGCCGTTGACGATGTGAGCCTCGCCATCGCGCCCGGCGAGACCCTTGGCCTGGTTGGTGAGAGCGGTAGCGGCAAAACCACCATCGCCCGGGCGATCATGCGCCTGTCACCACCCGACCGTGGTCGCATCCTGTTTCGCGGCGCCGATGTGAATGCGCTGGCCGGAGATGACCTCAGGCGCTTCCGGCGCGAGGTCCAGATGGTGTTCCAGGATCCGTACTCGTCGCTCAATCCGCGGTTGGGCATCGGTGCTGCGATCAGCGAAGTGCTGCGCTTCCACGACATCGTTCCGGTCGGCGAGGTCGACGAGGAAGTGGTCCGGCTCCTGTCGCTGGTCGGCCTGTCGCCGGAGATGCGGCATCGCCGGCCGCGGGAACTGTCCGGCGGCCAGCGGCAGCGGGTCGGTCTTGCCCGGGCGCTGGCGGTGCGTCCGAAGCTGCTGGTCCTCGATGAGCCGGTCGCCGCCCTCGATGTCTCGATCCAGGCACAGGTACTCAACCTGTTGCATGATCTGCGCCGGAACCTCGGATTGACGATGCTGTTCGTGGCCCACGAACTCGGTGTTGTTCGCCACATGTGCGACCGCGTCGCGGTTATGTATCTCGGCCGGATCGTTGAGACCGGCAGCCGGGACGAAATCTTTGACGCTGCCGCCCATCCCTATACCCAGAGCCTGCTTAAGGCGGTGCCGCGGCTGGAGCCTGAGAAACGCCACCGCAAGCCGGTACTGGAAGGCGAGATACCCAGCCCGATTGCACTGCCGCCGGGCTGCCGGTTCCAGTCCCGCTGCCCCCGCGTCGCCGACATCTGCACCACGGAACCCGAGGCCGTTTCGCTGTCGGCCGATCACACCGCCGCCTGTCACTTTGCCGGGCGCTGACCCATATCCAAGGAGAGCGATTCCATGTGTGATACCTTCGTCGCCCTGCCGGGCACTACCAGACGCGACGCCGTTCTTCTGGCCAAGAACGCCGACACCGAGGTCAACGAGGCCCAGCGTGTGACGAAGGTGCCGCGACGGCGCTTCGCCGAAGGGGCGCAGCTGCGGGTCACTCACCGGGTCATCCCGCAGGTCGAGGAAACCAACGAATATCTGATCGACAAGTCGTTCTGGCTTTACGGCGGCGAAATCGGCGTCAACGAACACGGGGTCGCCGTCGGTAACGAGGCGGTGTTCAGCACCCTGCCGGCCGACCAGGACGGTGTCATACTGATCGACCTCCTTCGCCTGGTGCTGGAGCGTACCCGCACCCGGCACGAGGCGGTCGAACTGATTGCTGGCATGCTGGCGCGCTTCGGCCAGGGCGGCAATTGCGAGTTGCGCGGCAACAGTCATTTCGATGGCAGTTTCATCGTGTCCGACCGCCAGGGCGCGGTGATCATCGAGACGGCCGGAGTCGAGTGGGCGACCCGGGAGATCAACGGTATCGGTTCGATCTCCAACGCCTACACGATTCATGACGACTGGGACCGATGCTCGTTGCCGACCAATGGCGCCCGGCCGAATTTCGGGGCCGAGGTCGAGGATCGCGAAAAGACCGCCTGCGTCGGTGCTGCCGAGCGGCAGAAGATGTCCCATGATTTCCTCACCGCGCGGGCCGGCGCGATCAGTGTGCGCACCATGGCCGACCTGCTGCGCTATACCGGCGAGGAGGACTATGATCCGATGACCGGCGATATCCCGGTGCGCATCTGCATGCACGCAGCGCCTTATGAACATCGCCTCTGGCAGGCAACTGGCGCCCTGATCTCCGACGTGCGCGGCGAGGACGCCATGGCCTGGGTCACGGCCACTTCGGGTCCGGACGTGTCGATCTTCAAGCCGGTGTTCTTTGGTGTCGACATGCCGGATCTCGGGCCAATGCCGATCGAGAGCTACACCCCCGGCGCCTATTGGTGGCAGCACGAGTTTCTCCATCGCCGGGCGATGGCCGACTATCGCACGATCGTGCCGGAGATCCGGGCCGACTTCGAATCCCTCGAGGACGAGTTCTTCGCAGAATCGGAAAGCGTCAGGCGGGACGGCGCCGATGAAAAGCTCCGCTTCGTCGACGACTGCTGGCGTCGGGCCGGGGAGCGATGTGCCGCATGGACGACCAGGCTCGAACAGAGGAATTACTTCGTCGAAAACCCCGACTATGCCGCGATGTGGCGGGGCTTCAACAATGCCGCTTCGTTGCCGCTGTGACCGGCGGCAAGCCGGCATCCAGCCAATCGAACCAAGGCGAAGGTGACGTGTAGTGGACGGAAGCGACATGAGTGAGGTTGGCAGCCAGATTGGCGGTCGGATCAAGGCCCTGCGAAAGGACCGGGGATGGACGCTGCAGGAGCTCGGCCGGCGGTGCGGCGTTTCCATCTCCGCCCTGTCCAAGATCGAGAACGCCCAGGTTACGGCCTCGTTCGACACGATGCTGAAGATTGCCGGCGGTCTCGATATCACCTTCGAAACCCTGCTTGGCCAAGGCACGGCTTCTCCCGTCGGGCGTCTGGTCACCAACCGGAAGGGCGAAGGCGTCCATTTCGAGACCGACGGTTACGTCTACGAGGTCATGTCGAGCGAATTGCGTCGGAAGCGCATCATTCCGCTCCACATGCAGGTCAAGGCCCGTAACATCGGCGAGATCGACACATGGAGCTCCCATGACGGCGAGGAGTTCATCTATGTGCTGAAGGGGCCGATTGAGCTTCACACCGAGTTCTACGAGCCGGTGCGGCTGGAAACCGGCGACAGTGCCTATTTCGACAGCCAGATGCGGCACACCTTCGTCAATCTCGGGCGCGGGTCGGCAGAGATGCTGTCCATCTGTTATAGCAGCGGCCTGCTCTTTCCCGACCCCGGCGAGGCGGCGGAAGGGAACAAGGACCGCCCGATGGTCAAGGTCACCGGCTGAACCGGCACCTGGACGATCGGTCCGCGTTGCGCGCGTGCCGGCGGCAGCGGGTCGGGCGCAGATTGGGTCGCCCGATGCGAGGACGTCTCAGTCTTCGGGCGTCAGCGCCAGGACGATCGGAATTTCCAGTTCCTCGCTGTCGCGCAGAATGGTGATGGTGAGCATATCGCCGACCATGCTCTCATACGTCACCAGATGGTTGAGTTCCTGCGTGCTGGCGATGGCCATACCGTTGACCGCGATGATGATGTCGCCGCCGGCCTGCATCTCGACTGTCCCGACCGGCACGGTCGTCTGGCTGCCTCTCAGGCCGGCTGTGTCGGCCAGGCTTTCGGGCCGGACCTCGAGGATGACGACGCCGGTATCGGGAAGCGCCAGGAGCTTGCGAACGCTCTTCGGCAAGAGGCCGACCGAGCGCGCCAAAATTCCCAGGCTGGGCCGCGTGCTGGTGATGTCGGAGAGCCCGCCCAGTTCGAGGTTGGCAAGGCTCTCGATCAACAGATTGCTTGGCACGGCGAAACCCAGCCCGGCGAACGAGCGGCCGCCGGGGTTGAGCAAAGCGGTGTTGATGCCGATCAATTCGCCTTTGGAATTGAGCAGCGGGCCGCCGGAGTTGCCGGGGTTGATGGCCGCATCGGTCTGAATCATCGGCACCGGGATCTGGCCGACCGAGGGCACCATGCGGCCAACGCCGGAAACGATGCCGGAAGTGACGGTGGAGGCCAGCCCGAACGGATTACCAATGGCGATGGTCTTCTGCCCCACCTTGACCATGTCGGAGTCGGCGATCGTCAGCGGCTCGACCGCCGGCGGATAGGCAGGGTCGACGAGCTCGAGCAGTGCAAGGTCGAAGGAAGGGTTCACCCCGATGACCTTCACCGGTAGCGGGCGCTGGGGTTCGACGGGAAACACCACCTCGATGCTGCCGCCTTCAGTGAATGCGACGGTGTCGTCCTCGAGCGCTTCCTGCACCACGTGGAAGTTGGTCACCAGCCTGGGCGCGCCATCGACCGTGATCAGAAAGCCGCTGCCGGCACTCTGCCGGACCGGTTCCTGTTCTTCGAGGAAGGGCACGAAGCCGCGGAAGGGCGGTGGGATCTGATCTTCGGGTATATTCTCGACGGGGCTCATCGGCTCCCCGCGGATGGTGACGCTGACGGCGACGACGCTGGGCCCATATCGCTCGATCACCGCGATGGTGTTGCTTTCGTCGGCAAGCAGAGCCTGGGCTTCGTCGATGGGGGCGATGTCTTCCGCCATTGCCGGCGGCGGGGTAACCGCCATGGAAAGCAGAGCCGCTGCTGCGATGCTCGGCCATCCCGTTTGAAGGGGAACCTTCATGGGCTGCTCTCTCCCTGCCGACACTATTCGTTAGCCGTCCTTTCGGTTTATCGGATGCTGACGTAACGGGCCAGTAAACTGATCCTGAACTTCTCGCCACACCAGACGGGTGGGAGAGGCGGATTGCCGAGAGACCACACGGCGCCGCCTTTTTCACGCGAACGCCCCCTCCACCATGCTCGCGCATGGCACCTCCCCCGCAAAGCGCCGGGGAGGTGCGCTGTTGCATCGTTGTGCAGACTGCCCAAAAGTGGAACGCGTCCCGAATTTTCGGGAGAGGGGGACCGTCGCGAGGCGATGGTGGAGGGGCATCGAGCGCCTTCCCCCCGCCCACTTCCACCCCCATTCACCCAAGCGGAAACTCCGGCACGGGATAGGCCTGCGGCGGCGGCGCGTCCTTGGCCGCATAGCTGCGGGCCGCCACATCCATCATCAGCCAGCCCCAATTGATCAGCCGCCCTTGTTCCTTGTCGGAGAAAGGATTGAGCCGGGTCCGCATCCCGGCCAGCCTGGCGGTAAGCTTCCTGTTGACCTTGAGCGTCTGCGCCGCCGGATAGACCTTCGGATTGCCGTCGATACCGGCATAGACCGGTACCCGGCCAGATGCGGCGCACTCGGCGAATAGAAGCCGTTTGCGCA
>JAAEOR010000406.1 GCA_024222895.1 Hyphomicrobiales bacterium
CCCAATGGTATCATGTCAAGGCCAGCTGACTGGATCGACGGCTCAGGGCGGATCGATCAGAGGAGATGGACGAACACGAGGTGGAAAGATGTCGACGCTGATCGGGAAAAACCGCAGTGCCGCCGCCCGGGGACGAACCTGGAGCCCGAAGCGGCGCCAGCCCGCATTGCTCACACTCCATGCGGGCTGGTGGTTGGTGTTACTAACAGCCCCAGGCCGGCGGTATCGCCTCGGCATTGTCAGCGCGGACCAGCGGCAACGGCAGGAAATTGGGCTTCTTGATCTCGTCGTCACGCCCCATCAGGTGCAGGTAGGCCGCTTCCATAGCGTGATAGGCCTGCGGATAGGGATCCTGGTTCACTGTCCCGACCATCTTGCCGTCGTGGATCAGCTGCCGGATGTCGGCAGGGTAGTCACCGGCAAAGAATTTTACCTCCGTCCGCCCGGTCCGTTGCGCGAAGTCAACCGCCGCGGCGCCCTCCGGCCCCTGCATGACGATCGCGTCGATCTCGCCCTTGGGAAAGCGGCTGAGCAGATCCTGGGTAACCGCCAGCGCCTTGGCGCTGTCGAAATCGTCCGACACGCGGGCGATTTCGTTGATCTCCGGATGGTTGGGGCGTTCTTCATCCCAGCCCTGGGCGCGCAGCACCTGGGCCGGTGACGACAAGAATCCCATGACGTAGGCAACCTTCGCTTCGCTGCCCTTGAAATGCTCGGCGACAAGCTGTGCCTGCAACCGGCCAAACTCGACATCGTCAGCGCCCACATAGGTCACCACCTCGACGTCGTCGCGACCGAAGCCGGAGCGGTTGTTGACCTCGACGATTGGAATCCCGGCGCTGTTGAGCTGCTTGATGCCTGGAATAATGCCTTCTCCCGAAGGGGTCAGCAGGACCAGGTCATAGCCCTGGGTCGCGAAGTTCTGGAGATTGGCGAGTTCGGTCGCCACGTCACCGAGATTCCCGTCGAGCAGGTCGTACTCAAACCCGAACTGCTTGGCCCCGTCTTCGAGGCCGGTCTTGAAATTGGCGTAGAACGGCACAGCCAGATAAGCCACGCTGACGCCGATCTTCTTGTTGGCCGGCTCAACGCCGTCCACCATCGTCACCCGTGGCGGCGGCGGACAATCCAGCGTCTGCGCCAGCGCTGGACCGGTCGCGGACAAGGCGCCGAAGCCAATCGCGGCGACGCCGGCAAGCAAAGCCCTTCGAGTGATCCTAACCGTCTCGTCGTGGACTCTCGTCATGATCAGTCTCCCTTGGCGAACCGGGGTTTCTCATTGAGGGCGCCGAAGGTTCGCGTTCGGTGCCCAAGGTCATTGGCCGGCCAAGCCGGCTACCATTTACTCGCCGAGGACCGGTCCAGCCCGACGGCGACCACCAGGATCATGCCGGTCGCCACCGGCTGCCAGAACGGCGAAACGCCAAACAGGTTGAGGCCGTTCGATACAATGCCGAGCAGAAGCACGCCGACGATGGTCCCGGCCATGTGGCCGCGGCCGCCGCCGAGGGTTGCGCCACCGACGATGACCGCAGCAATGGCGGTCAGCTCGTAACCGAGAGCAGCGTTCGGCTGACCGCTCGCCGTCTGGCCGATGAGGATGATGCCGCCAAGCGCAGCGCACAGCGAAACCAGGACGTAGACCGCCATGCGGACCGGCCGTGGATCGACGCCCATGTCGGACGCGGCCTTGGGATTGCCGCCGACGATGAAGACGTAATGGCCAAACCGGGTCCGATGGAGAACAAAGCCGAGGATCAGGGCCACAATTGCGAAAAAGATGGTGGGAACCGGCACACCCAGGACACGACCGAGACCGACCTCGGTAAACCCGTAAGGGACACCAAAGATCGGCGTCGCATTGGTGGTCACATAGATCAGCCCACGCACGATCGTCATCGTTCCAAGGGTAACGACGAATGGGTTGATGCGGAGAAAGGCGATCAGGCCGCCATTGACGACACCGACCACCGCACATGCTGCAACGGCGCCGATGACGCCAAGCGGAACCCCCCAGGGCCCGACGGCGACCATCAGCGCAGCCCCGACAACGCTCGAGAGCGCGGTCGCCGCGCCGACCGAGAGATCGAAACCTCCCGCGATGATGGCAAAGGTCATGCCGCAGGCGATGATCCCGATCACCGCGTTCTGTTGCAGAACATTGGTCAGGTTTTCGATCGTGCCGAATTGCGGCCGGCCGACGAACAGAAAGACAAACAACACCAGAAAGGCAAAGAAGATCCCATAGCTTCGCAGGAGATTCGAAGGGCTCCAACCGGCGTGCGAGGTCGCGCCCGCCATCAGTTCACGGGCTCCTCGGCGTCGAAAGCGCCGGTGATCATGCCGACGATCTCGTCCGGGCGGGTATCCTTCGTCATCCGCTCGCCGATCAAACGGCCGCGCCGCAGAACACAGATCTTGTCGGTGACGCGAAAGACCTGGTCGAGGTTGTGGCTGATGATCAGGATCGAGAATCCGCGGGAGCGGATATGGCGGATCGTTTCCTCGACGGCCCGGGTTTCTGCGACACCGAGGGCGGCGGTCGGCTCATCCATAATGACCAGGTGCGATCCCCAGGCAGCGGCGCGCGCGATGGCAATCAGCTGCCGCTGCCCGCCCGACAGGCCCTCGACCGGGCGGTCGATCGGCGGCACGTTCATCTTGAACCGCGACAGCATCTCCTGCGACTCGGCAATCATGCGCCGGCGGTCGAGGATCTTCAGGAAGGGCGGGCCAACAAAGACCTCGCGGCCGATGAAGACGTTGGCCCAGACCGGCATGTTCTCGGCCAGCGCCAGATCCTGATAGACTGTCTCAATACCCAGATTCCGCGCCTCTGCCGGCGACGCAAACCGAACCCGGCGCCCGTCATATTCGACCTCGCCGTGGTTTGGCGGCTCGGTTCCGCTGACGATACGGACCAGGGTCGATTTGCCGGCGCCGTTGTCGCCGACCAGTCCGGTCACCTTGCCACGCGGCAGCGACAGGGACACGTTGTCCAGCGCCACCACGGCGCCGTACGACTTGGAAAGATCGGTAACCCTCAAGATGTTGGGATCGCCGTTACCGCGAGCGCCATTGCCATCGCGATCGACCCGCGCGGCACCGGGATCTGGCGGCGAGGTATCGCTTGTTTCTCCCATCATCCCCACGCCGAGAGTCGGTTTTGTTATTTTTTCACTGGAATTCTGCATATCGTGGTTGTTATTAACAAGCAAGACCTTGTCGATCGTTCGCAGGTCGCGATCAAGGCAGGGAGCGGCGGCAGCCATCATCGGCCTGCCATTTGCTCCCCCCGGCCGGACGAGGGCGCGGCCACCCTGAGGGATGTGGATTTTGGCTGATACCAATACCGGCGCACCCGTCGACGACGCCATCATCCTTTCGCCCTTCTGGCCGGGGCCCGCGGGCGCAAAGACCCTGCATCTCAGCCTCCACAATAACAGCAGCATCGATCTCGCCGACTTTACCTTGTGCATGACCGGGAGTTTGTGGATCGACGAGTCCAGCGCCGTCCAGGGTGGCGAACTGGTCGGCAGCGTATCCAACTTCATCACGATCCGGCCGGAACGAAATCAGCTTCCCCCCGGTGCGACCTGGTCGCTGGTCCTGACGGGCCTCAATGAATGGCCGCGCCGCGCCGGCGAAGGTCCGAAGTCGGCTTATCTCGCCTTTGACGACGGCCGAACCCATGCGATCACAGTCCAGACCCTTGCCCGCCGCGACCGAACGTCGAACCCGCCTGAACCGGTCACCATCAAGGCGGGCGACCAGCCGTCGCTTCCGGCGAAACGTCCGACATTGTCCGTCATTCCGTTTCCCAATGTCACGTCAGTGGCCGTTGCCGGGTTCGGCGATCGGCCGCCACACTTTTTCATCGTCGGCGATCCGAACCCGGAGACCCGGGCTGTCGTCGAGCAAACCGAAGGTCTGGCAGGCAGGCTGTTCCCATCCGCCGGACTGCGCTTCGCCTTCGATCCGGACCCACCGGCAGAAGCCCATACGGCATCGATTCATCAATCCCGCGACACCCGGCTTGGCGAGGCCGGCTACAAGCTGTCTTTCGAAGGCAATGGAGTCCAGCTGGAGTCCACCCGACCCCGCGGCCTGGCCTACGGCCTGATCACCCTTGCCCAAACCGCTATCGGGGCTCGCGCCCGACCGGACGTTTTTGGCTTTCCGGTGCGGGGATCGATCACGGACGTACCGCGACACCGCTGGCGCGGCGTTCTACTGGACGTTGCCCGGACGTTCTATTCGCCAGGTGAAGTGAAGCGCGTCGTCGACATTGCCGCCTGGCTGAAGCTCAACGTCCTCCATCTTCACCTGACCGACGACGAGGGGTGGCGATTCCCGGTCCCGGCCTATCCGGCCCTGACCGAGGTCGCTGCCTGGCGGGGCCACGGCCGGCCGATCCCGCCGCTTCTCGGCTCCGGGCCCGATCCCTATGGCGGCTTCTACACGGCCGACGAGATCGCCGGACTGGTTCACCATGCCGCGGATCTCGGTCTGACCGTTGTCCCGGAGGCCGACGTCCCCACCCACTGCTTCGCAGCACTCCAGGTGGTGCCCGACTTGCGGGACTGCGATGACCAGACGATGGCACGATCGGTGCAGGGATTTCGGCGAAATGCATTGAACCCCTGCAGACCCGCGACCTACCGGTTTGTCGATGCCGTGCTCGCCGAGATGGCGACCCTGTTCACACCCGGCCACATTCATATCGGCGGCGACGAAATCAGTGCGCAGACCTGGAGCGGCGCGCCCGACGCGGTCCTCAAGGCGCGGGCAATGAACCTGACCAACACCGGACAGCTTGGGTCATTGGTCCTCGAACACGCCCACCAGCGGCTGAGCGCCAACGGGATCAATACCGTGGTCTGGGAAGACGCGGTCAGGGTCTCTCACTTCGATCCACAACGCACCACGGTCATCGTCTGGCAGCATCCGGACAAGGCGGCGGAGCTCGCCGCGCTTGGGTTCAAAGTCGTGCTTTCGCCGGGAAATGCCTATTACCTGGACATGACGGTCTCGGACAGCTGGGACAGCCCGGGGAACACCTGGGCCGGCGCCGTCGGGCTTGAGCAAACCTATGACTTCGAACCGGGGCAAGGCTGGCCGGAGACGGCGCAGGGGGTCCTCGAAGGCGTCCAGGCCTGCATCTGGGGAGAACACATGATCGATCGGCGAAACTTCGATGCGACCGTTTTCCCGCGGCTTCATGCGTTCGCGGAACGCGCCTGGATCGATCCGGCCAACAAGAACTTCGCCAACTTCCGGGACCGCCTGGAAATGATGCCCGCATCGCTGCGGGCCGATAGCGGGTCGGCCCGTTGACCGTCGTCGTCGACATCGCCGAACTGATCAAGACATCGCGCACGCTCTTACGAGACTCCGAGCAGCGGGTCGCCGATGTCATCCTCAAGGATCAGAGTTTTGCCATTTCGGCAACGACCACCGAGTTGTCTCGGCGCGCCAATGTTTCGGCGACATCGGTCACACGTTTCTGCCGGGCGCTCGGCTTCTCCGGTCTTCGCGAATTCAAGATCTGCCTGGCGCAGAATCTTGCGGTCAACACCCACTTCATGGCCAATGCGGTACGCCGCAACGATTCCTTCTCCGAACTCGCCCATTCCATCACCGATGCACTGTCGGCGGCGCTGCAGGAAATCAACAGCGAGCTGCCGATCGACGCGTTCTCCCAGGCCCTCGATATCCTGGCCGACGCCCGTCATGTCTGCGTGTTCCCGGTGGATCAGGTCTCCCAGGGCATCGCACTGGACGCTCAGATCCGGCTCCTGCGGTTAGGCTTCCAGGCCTCGATCCATCCTTCCGAAGAGGAACAGCGCATGGTCGTCGCCGCCGCTCGCGACCGCACCGCGCTCCTGATCATTGCCGCCGATGCCGCCACGCCGGAGTTTGCCGACCTTCTTGACCTGCTTGCCGACGACAAGCGCCCGTCGGTTGTCATTGCGCCGCAGTCTGCCCATGCCCGGCGAGTGGCCAGTGTGTTGCTGAGCTTCCGCGCGCCCGCGCACAGTGAAATCTTCAGCCAGACCGCGCTGCGCTACAAGCAGGCGATCGTCGTCGACCTCTTATGTACCGGCCACGCGCTCAATCTGTCCGACCGCGCCGATGAACGCCGCCGCCCGGTCACCCCGAATCCGGCACCGCCGATGAAGGGCCAGCGGATGAGCGGAGCCGAGTAGCCCGCTTCTCCCCGCCTATTGCAACGGCCGGGCCTGGAGCCACAGGAACAGGGGCAATCGACTCCATTGCTGCAGGCGCGCCTGCCCTTCGCCGCGGATCGGCACCGGTTCGCGCAATACCGTGATCGCCAGTCCGGCATTCTCAAGCGCAACCGCGTAGGTTTGAAGCGGCTGCGACCAGCCGGCAAGGTGCATGCGCAAGCCGTCACGCGTCTCGACACCGTCGAAGCGATCCCGGCCAAAAATACGAACCCTTCAGCCGGAAGGCCGCATCGGGCGCGTCACTCTCGAACCGGCCGCGATCGGCGAACGGATGGACGATGGACAGCACCAGTGTTCCCGTCGGTCGCAAAACGCGGACCATTTCGCTGACAGCGGCCGAGACGTCCTTGACGTCCATCAGAACATTGTAGGCCATGACGAGATCGAAGCTGGCGGAGTCGAAGGGTAGCACTCCCGCCGCCGCGACCTGGTAGCTGTCGGCCGATTCCGATTGCCGGGCGGCAAGCACCAGCGGTTCGACCGGATCGGTGGCTGTGACGTGATAGCCCCGTTCCTTGAGGACCCGCGACACCCGCCCCTCGCCACAGCCGACATCAAGAGCCTCTCCCGGCCCGCGTCCGACGAAATCCAGCAACAACGGATGATACGCCCAGAACACATCGTGATCCGGCGCCCGCGCCCAGGCAATCCACTCCTCGGCGACCTTGTGCCAGTGTTCGGTGTCGGGATTGTCGGTCGTCATGGAACGCTCCGAAAGCGCAGGGTGCCGGCGGAGGCCGACCGGAGCGCGATGGCATACAGCGATACGTCGCCAAATCAAGCCGGGTGGGTCGCCCGGCGCTGACCCGGCGATCCGACAACAATGCACAGGCAATAGTCGCTCAGCTTCTGATCGCGTTGTCCTGAGGGTCGAACAGATGGATGTGGTCGCGATCGAAGCGGAGGCCGATGGTCGCCTCCTCGACCAGTTCGACATGGCCGACGATGCGAACGGTGAACAAGCCGACCTTGTCGACGTCAACATAGGCAAACGTGTCCGAACCGAGCTGCTCGATCACGTCGATCTTGCCGGTGATGTCCCCCTCGCCGGCCGGAACCAGCGTGATGTGTTCCGGCCGGATGCCGACCTTGCGGGCATCATCATGGGGCGCGTCATAGACCATCGCCTCGCCATTGGGGAATGTCAGGCCGTCGGCGGTGGGAGAACAGTCGACGACGTTCATCTTGGGCGAGCCGATGAACTGGGCAACGAAGAGGTTTGCCGGCCTCATATAGAGTTCGATCGGCACGCCAACCTGCTCGATCCGCCCGGCCTGGAGCACGACGATCTTGTCGGCCAGGGTCATTGCCTCGATCTGATCGTGGGTGACATAGACCATGGTCGCCGCGAGCCGGCGATGCAGCTTGGCGATCTCCAGCCGCATCTCGACCCGCAACGCCGCGTCGAGATTCGACAACGGTTCGTCGAAGAGAAAGGCCTTCGGTTCGCGCACGATCGCCCGGCCGATAGCGACCCGCTGCCGCTGTCCGCCGGACAGCTCCTTCGGCCGCCGATCGAGCAATGCGTCAAGCTTGAGGACGTCGGCGGCGCGATTGACCCGCTCGGCTATGTCGTTCCGCGGCATCCGCGCGACGGTGAGCGCGAATCCCATATTCTCGCGCACGGTCTTGTGTGGATAGAGAGCGTAGGACTGGAAAACCATCGAGAGCTCGCGCTCTGCCGGCGGTTTGCCGGTGACGTCTTCGCCGTCGATGATGATGGCACCATCGGTCGCTTCCTCCAGCCCGGAAATCAGGCGCAGCAAGGTCGACTTGCCGCACCCGGACGGCCCGACGAAAATGACGAACTCGTTGTCGGTGATCGTCAGGTCGACCCCTTTGATGACCTCGACGGCGCCGAACGCCTTGTGGATCGATTTGAGCTCGATTTGGGCCATGGCCGTTGCCTCACGCCAGCGCGGCGACGCGGCTGGGCG
>JAAEOR010000407.1 GCA_024222895.1 Hyphomicrobiales bacterium
CAGGCGTTTCACCATCGCACCGGTCTCGCGCGGGGCGAAGAAGTCGGGATGGAAGCGCCTATCCCAGTAGTGAAGCTCCTTGATCGGCGACATCATGATTTCGGTCTGCGCCGCCAGTTGTTCGTAGAGCCAACTGGTGCCCGACTTTTGCGCCCCGACACCAAGCAGGAAGATCGGCGCCTCAGCCATTGATTCCGCCATCGCCCTGGCGAGTCATGGCGCCGTCGTCGCCCGTGACGCTTTCGATGAGATCGACCCAGGCATCGGCAGAATTCTCCTCGATGCCGCCGTCGCCGAGATCGACCGGGAGGTCGAAGACATTATCGAACCCTTTCGCCAGGCGGTCAGCCTCCTGACATCGATCCCCGGGATCAGTGATCTCAGCGCTCGGGTCATCCTCGCCGAAATCGGCAGAGACATGAGCCGCTTCCCGACCGCCGGCCACCTCGTCTCCTGGGCCGGCCTGTGTCCGCGCAACGACGAGAGCGCCGGCAAGCGCCGATCCAGACGTTTGCGCAAGGGCGATCCATGGCTCAAAACGGCTCTTGTCCAATGCGCCTGGGCCGCATCGCGCAAAAAGCAAAGCTATCTCCGAGCCCAGCATCATCGCATTCGCTCCCGTGGCGGCGCGAAGAAGGCAACCTGTGCTGTTGCGGCTTCCATCATCACCGCCATCTATCACATGCTCAAGGACGGCACATTCTATCAGGACCTCGGATATGATCACTTCGACCGACGAACCAAAACCGCTCACACCAAGCGTCTCGTCAACCGCCTGAAAAACCTGGGATATTCCGTCCAAATCGAGCCCATTGCCGCATAGTCAGTCCGGCTTGTTTCTTTTCAGCGCCTGGGCTTCGGCCGGCGCAAGCCCAAAGCCTTCGTAGAGCCGGCGTCAGTGACAGCGGCGCGGCCGCGGCACCCAAAATGGGTCGGCTATGAACCGCGGCGCCAGCTGTCTGGGACCTGGTCGCCAAAGGTCTCGAAGACAAAGTCGTAGATGGCGGCGAAGCCGCTTGCGACCCGGTCCCAGTCGGCCTTGTCGGGACGCTCTAGCTCGGCGCCCTTGTTGGGATGGGCGTCAAGGTCGAACGCCAGCCGATCAAGACCGATAAACCGCGCCAGTCGATCGACTTCATCAACGGTGAAGAAAGTTTCGTAGAAACCGAACAGGACGTCCTCGCGCGGGAACGCCGCCAGCAAGTTACGGACGGCTGAACCATAGTCGGTGCGCGCGAAGGTTTTCCGGTGCCCGGCGCTCTTGCGAAACAGGTCGTGGGCGCTCACGGCGCGACCGTGGCGCACGGCCTTGTTCTTCGCATGCATCCTGCATTGCGACCAGGTCCGCTCGACCGGGTCGCGCATCAGGAACACGGCTTTGGTGTGAAACGGCAGGAAGTCCCGAATGTAGCGGAACTCGTCCGCCGACAGGATCGAGTAGGACGGGCTGATCTCGCCGAGGACCCGATGATGCCGTTTCAGTCGCGACCGAAAGAAGGCCAGATAATACTGCTCGTCGCAATCCATGACGACGCGCTCGAACTGAGGCTCTGCGACCACACCGTCGCCGCGCTGCTTGACGAGGTGTCTCAGTATCGCGCGCGTCTTACGCGGAGTGAAGAAGTCCGGCCGGAAGCGCCGGTCCCAGTAGTGCAGCTCCTTGATCGGCGACATCATGATTTCGGTCTGCGCCGCCAGTTGCTCGTAGAGCCAGCTCGTCCCGGACTTTTGCGCTCCAACGCCAAGCAGGAAAATCGGCGGGTCAGCCATTAGCGCTGGATCCGCCGCGTCGGGTCATATCCTCGCCGCCGGTGACGCGCTCGATAATGTCGACCCAGGCGTCGGCGAAATGCTCCTCGGTGAACGATGCGACGGCGGCCGGGCCATTGTCGCCGAGCTGTCGCCTCAGCGCCGGGTCGACAATCAGCGCCTCGAGCGCCGCCGCCAGTGCCTGCGGCCCGCCGGCCCGGTCGGCCAGCACGCCGTTAACCCCGTCAATCACAAACTCCTTCACACCGGCGCAATCGGAAAACGCGACGACCGGGACCCTCAGCGCCTGTGCTTCCGCCGGTGCAAGTCCGAAGCCCTCGTAAAGCGCCGGATGGCAGAATATGGACGCTTCGCGATAGGCTGTTCCCATGTCCGATCGATGGCCGGCGAGCTCGAACGATCCCTTGATCCCGAGTTCCGCGGTTCGTGCGGACAGCATCGCCATCTCCGGGCCGTCGCCGTAAATGACTACGCGCCAGTCGGGGTATTTCGCCGCGAGAAGCGCCCAGCCCTCGGCCAGCGCCAGGTAGTTCTTCACCGGTTTCAGCCGGCCGACGCCCAGAATGACCTTCTTCCGCGGAGCGGCGGAACGGTTCCTCAGGACATCGCCGGAAACGTAGTTGGGGACGACCGCGATTCGATTCTGCAGATGCGGCGGGAACCAGGCGCCGAAGGTGGGAAAGATCACGTGGATCGCCGCGGCGTGGTCGAGCGCCTTCAGCCGCAGACGGCGATCATGAGGATTGCTGCTCCAGCGTGCCGGATCGCGATAGTCCCGTTCCGGTACGTTATGGTTGGTCGGAACGACCTTGACACCCGTACCGATAGAGGCAAGCAGCGTTGGCGTATTGGCCGGCGGCAGGAAACTGATGGCGACGTCGGGGCGGGCGGAGCGGAAATAGTCGTGCAGTGTTGCCACCGCCGGCCCCTTCTTCAGATGCCAGGTCGCCATGTTGCGGACGTGCGCGGGAAGGCGACGGGAGGTCAGCCAGTTATACGGCCAGCGGCGGCCCGCGCGGCCGCCGGGACGGACATCAATCAGTTCGATCCGAGGATCGAGCGGATAGAATGGCTGGCCGTCCGCCTTGTCGAGATGGAGGCAACTGACATCATAGCCTCGCACCACCAGCATGTTCGCGAGTTCGACATAGATCCGCTCGGCGCCGCCGCTGCGCCCCGCCAGACTGGCGATCACCAGTGCCACCTTCTTGCCCCGCCCGACGCTGCCCGTTTCATCGACAGGGGTCTTGGCGGCATCGGAAGAAGCGGTCTGACCGGTGGTCACGACAGGTTCTCGGCGGACGGTGCCGCGAACCGATGGACCGGGCGCGTCATCGCAGTATCCGGCAAGGACAAGCTGGCTGGAGCCTGATGCATGTGCATATGAATCACTCGGACGAAGTCGATGGACTCGTCACTATCCTTCAGTGTGTGTCAAATCGCGCAAGCGAACATCACCAACCCGGAGTCCCTACAGATCCGTGTGGCGGCCGGCACCGGGATCGCCCTGTCCTTCGCCGTCAAGTGCCGCCAGCCGCTGGCGCATCGGCACGGAATGCGGCCGAAGGTCCAGATATTCGGACAGCAACCGGCGGGCGGTTGCGGTCCGGCCGGCTGCGATCGCACAATCGATCAGGACGATATCCAGCATGTCTCTTTGTGCGTGACTGCCACCCATGCGCGGGAACGCGAAACGAGCATCCAGGATGATCTCCGTCGCCTTGTTTGCATCCCCCGCCAGTCGGGCCTGCATCGCCTTTGCAATCGGCACAACAAGCTGGGACGCCGCGTCGCGGTCCAGGGTGCCACCCGGCGCCGCATAATCCGCGATGGATTCCGCCAACCGGGCGAGAGCCGGGCGGTCGCGCGCCATCGAGAATGTGAACACCACATGGATGTCGGCGAAGGCAAGAGCCCGATCCTCGATGAAATGGCCGGACTGCGCAGCAAGGCGCGCCCAGCGATCGTCACAGGCAATGCCGGCCGCCTCGAGCCGCATCAGCAATGAAGCGCAGTTCGACATTTCCATATAGGTTGGCTTCTCGGGCGCAAACAGCCGGGTATCGTAATAGTCGACCACCTGGTCATAGGCGCCGGCTTCATAAAGAAAGAGTACCTCGTGCCACCACAGGTGATGGCGCATCGGGCCGCGCC
>JAAEOR010000408.1 GCA_024222895.1 Hyphomicrobiales bacterium
CTGCGTCCAACAAGGGTCTCGCAGTCGCCTTGCCGGTCGAAAGATACGGCACATGCGGCTATCACAGCGTTGACAACGGCCACGCGCTGCCGTTTTTTCGCCCCCGGGCCGGTCTATGGCCACGCCAGGCGGGCAACATCGATGACGTTAGTGGAGATCACGATGAAAATAGGACAACATTCGGGGCTCAGCGCGACGATACTGGCCGCAGCTATCTTGGCTGTGCCCGTTTCTGCGACAGCCGAAATACAGACCGACTTCATTGTCGGCGGATCGCCCGCGGCCGAAGGCTCTTGGCCCTGGCAGGTACGGTTGCTGGATACCCATGACCCGAACACCGGTTTCTGCGGCGGCTCTCTCATTTCCGAGCAATGGGTGCTGACCGCCGCCCATTGCGTCGTGTATGGCGAAAATGCCGAAGATGTGGTGGAGAGCGTGGTCATTGGCTATGGCAGCATCTACCAAAGCAAGCTGAAGATGGTCGACGGGGCGAAAATCATCGTTCACCCCGACTATCTGACCGAAAACTATGCCGATCTGGCGCTGATCAAGCTCGCCGAACCCATTCCCGGTGCGACCTGGATCGGGATTGCCGACCGCGCGACAGAGACCGAACTGCTGCAGCCCGGCGCCGAGTTGACGGTGACCGGCTGGGGCGCCCTGTGGGACTTTGAAGGCTTTGAAGAAGCGCTCTATTCGCGCAGCGGACGCCCCGAGGTGAACACACGCGCGCTGCTTTCAGCGAATGACCTGAGGTCGCCGGATCAACTCCACCAGGTTAATGTCGAGGTCATCAGTGACGACGAATGCCACGCCGCATACGCAGCGTATGGCCAGGCCATCGAGAGCGCTTTGGGCATTGCCCAGACGGAGATTTGTGCCGGCAGCCCGGCCGGCGCCAAGGACTCGTGCTACGGCGACAGCGGTGGACCGCTGGTTGCGAAGGTCGACAACAGTCGCGGTTACATTCAGGTTGGCGTGGTGAGTTGGGGCGCC
>JAAEOR010000409.1 GCA_024222895.1 Hyphomicrobiales bacterium
CAGATTCTGTATTGAGTGTAGCCTTTAGTCACGATGGTAAGTTTCTCGCCTCCGGCTCAGATGACAAGACAGTGCGATTGTGGGAGGTTTCAACAGGAGAGCAGTTACGTGAACTTACGGGCCATTCAGATTATGTATTGAGTGTAGCCTTTAGTCACGATGGTAAGTTTCTCGCCTCCGGCTCATATGACAATACAGTGCGATTGTGGGATGTAAGTCTTTACAGCCTGTTCCTGGAAGGAGCCAGACCAACACCTCTCCTTAATACCTTTTACGAGGGAGCAGCCTTCTTCTGGCAGGTAAAACTTGACGGACTTAAATTCAAGCAAGACGTTACACCCTCACTTTTTCCGAGAGATGATTACTACTTTGTATACGACAAAAAATTCCGACCTCTGCTCAACCCACCAGCGCCTGATCAGACTAAATTTGACCAGATCCTGGAATGGGCACAGGGGCAATTGGCAGAGAGGAATTAAATGTAAAAAAATAAATTTCACGCTAAGACGCAGAGGGCGCAAAGAAAAACAAAAAATAATCACACAGAGACACTAAGGCACAGAGGAAAATGACTATGCTGGCTCAATCTTGCCCGCCTGTACCTTTCGGGCAGGCAGATTAAACCTAAACGTTTAGATTCAGGCTAC
>JAAEOR010000410.1 GCA_024222895.1 Hyphomicrobiales bacterium
GTCGACTGAGGACCGAGCGTCTAGATCTCGTGCAGTTGCGCTGGTTGGACATCGAGAAGCCGAAATGGCGCGACGCAGCGCACTGGCTGGTCGATCTGCAGCAGGTCGGCGCTATCGACAAGCTTGGCGCTACCAACTTCAACACCGCCCATGTCAGAGAGCTCTGCGCCATCGGCCGGCCGCTCGCCACGCTGCAAGTCCAGTATTCGCTGATCGACGACAGACCGGCCGGGGCAATGGCGGCGGCCGCCGCCGAACTCGGCTTCCGGTTGCTGTGTTATGGCACGGTTGCCGGCGGCTTTCTCTCCGACCGCTGGCTGGGACGACCCGAACCACGGGAACCGCTGGAGAACCGGTCGTTGACCAAATACAAACTGATCATCGACGATCGCGGCGGTTGGGATCCGTTCCAGGCGCTGCTCCGCGCGCAACGGCGCGTGGCCGATCGCCATGGTGCCGACATCGCCACCGTTGCCAGCCGCGCCATTCTCGACCAGCCGCAGGTTGCCGGCGTCATTGTCGGCGCCCGTGACCGCTCCCATCTGGCTGCCAATCTGGCCGTCAATGACCTGAGATTGACGTCACAGGATCGGGCCGAGATCGACCGCGCCCGGGCCGGTCTTCTTCCTCTGGCGGGCGACGTCTATGACCTCGAGCGTGACCGTACCGGCCGCCATGGAGCGATCATGAAATATAATCTCAACGACGTCGCCGGTTGATACCGAGGGTCCTTCCGATGAGACATAGAGGATTTCCCGACAAACTGGCGACGAGAGTCGCTGGCATGTTTGCGCTGGTCGTGTGGCTGGGAACATGCCCGCTGACGGCATTCGCACAGAACGCCCACGCCGTAGCTGTTCCCATACCCGACGACATCTGGCGACAGATGCAAGATCGTTCCTGGCACGAAACTCTCGATGCCACACAATGCGAGCGGCCGGAGACATGCGTCTGCCCACCCCGCGAAACGCTGGTTCTTCTGTCCGTCCCCTTTCGCGATTTTCAGGGCAAAGAGGGTGTCGGAGAGCTGATCGTCGCGAAGGACGTCGCCGACGAAGTCGCGGGTGTTTTTGTCGATATCTTCGAGAGCCGCCAATTCCGGATCGAGTCGATGGAATTGGTCAATCGCTTTGACGGAGACGATGTCGCCTCAATGGCGGCGAACAACACCAGCGCATTCAACTGCCGGCTGACGACCGGAGGCAGCTCTTTGTCCGCCCACGCGACCGGAACCGCCATCGACATCAATCCGGTACAAAATCCCTACGTCAAAGGCGAAACGACGCTGCCGCCGGCCGGACAAAGTTTCGATGAAGAGGGCGAACGGTCGGGGGACGGCATGGGCGTCGTTGTCGCCGGCGACGTGGTGACAGACGCCTTCGCCAAGCGTGGCTGGACCTGGGGCGGCGACTGGACCTCACTCAAGGACTATCAGCACTTTTCGAAGGATGGCCGGTAGCAGGCTGGCCAGGCACGAGTTGCAGGAGATTCAACTGCTTCCAATTGCGGGGCAAGGTGCCTCCACGCGACGTCGACACCCCACAATAACCGCGGTCGCGGCCCTTCCTTGCTCATCTCCTTTGCCGACTCGCCTACATATCCAGTCCGTGCGGAAGGATGGTGATGTCGCGGATCACGATACCGTCGGGGCGGGTGATCATGAACATTACACACTCGGCGACTTCCTTCGCCTCCATCAGTGACTTTGCTGCCAGCGCTTCCTCCATCTTCGCCTTCGGCCAGTCGTCGAGAAGCGCCGTGATTACCGGCCCAGGCAGCACCGCGCCCACGCGGACGTTGTGTTCGATAAGTTGGCGCCGGGTTGAATGCACAAACGCCTGAACGGCGAATTTCGAGGCGGTGTAGATTGGCTCCCAGATCACCGGGATCACGCCGGCGACCGAACTGGTGAAGACGATGTCGCCGCTTTTCTTCTCAATCAAGTGCGGAAGCACTGCATGAACCGAGCGGAAGGCGGCGTTGGTGTTAAGATTGAGGACGTTGTCCCAAACGTCCGGGTCGCCATCGGCGACGGCCCCACCCACATACGCCCCCGCATTGGCATGGAAGATGTTCAGTTCGCCGGCGCGTTCGAGAATGCGCGGCAGCATGGCCGACACCTGTTTGCCGTCAAGCAGGTCGACGACCAGAGGATGGGCCTTCGGCCCAAGGTCGGTACAAAGTTCGCCGAGTTTCTCCTCGTCTCGGTCGATCAGCACGACCTGGGCTCCCGCATCCAGCATCGCTCTTGCGCAGGCAAGCCCGATGCCGGAGGCGGCTCCGGTAATCGCTGCCGACTTTCCCTCCAGCGCTTCGCTCATGCTGCTTCCCCCTCACTTCTGACTAGGTCCCGAAGCCCAAGAACAAGGACCCGCTCATCGATCCAGCGCGCCACCTCGGCGCGACATCAGGCTTCAACTGCTTCCCGCAACTCCGCCCTGGTCTCGATCCGCTTGTCATCATCATCAAACAGGTGACAGAGCTCACCAGGCAGGGAGAGGTAAATGGTCTCACCGCTGTGATGGTTGCGCTCACCGACGGCCCGAACCGTGATCATTCCTACATTCGGAACGTCAACGTAAAGAAAGGCATCGGAGCCGAGTTGTTCCTCGACGAGGATTGTTCCCTTCCAGTCCCCTTGGTTATGGGAATACCTTAGATGCTCGGGCCGAATGCCGAGCGTCATTCCGGGGGTCATGTCGTCATGCAACAGGCCCGGCAAGGAAATCAGGGCGCCATCGGACAGCTTCACCTGTCCGTCCGGACCAGGGCTCGCATCCACAAAGTTCATCTTCGGAGAACCGATAAAGCCGGCCACGAACTTGTTGACGGGATGGTCATACAGGTTCACCGGCGTATCCAGTTGTTCGACCCGTCCTGCCTGAAGAACGACAATCCGATCAGCCATCGTCATCGCCTCGACCTGATCATGGGTGACATAGACCATCGTGGTCTTGAGCGCTTCGTGCAGACGAATGAGCTCGATCCTCATCTGGACCCTCAGGGCGGCGTCGAGATTGGAGAGCGGCTCGTCGAACAGGAAGGCAGTCGGACTTCGAACGATCGCGCGCCCGATGGCCACGCGCTGCTGCTCGCCGCCGGAAAGCTCGCGCGGCTTGCGATCCAAAAGGTCCTGCATACCGAGCGTCCTGGCTGCGGTTTCGACCTTCTTCTGGATTTCCGCCTTTGGCTCGCCGGCGATGCGCAGGCCGAAGCCGATATTGTCACGCACGCTGATATGCGGAAACAGTGCATAGGACTGGAAGACCATGGCCAGACCACGCGAAGACGGTTTGTCATAACTGACGTCCCGGCCGTCGATGATGACCTGCCCGCCGGATAATTCTTCCAGCCCGGTGATGAGTCGAAGCAACGTTGACTTGCCACAACCGGACGGACCGACAAAGACCACAAACTCCCCGTCCCGAACCTGGAGGTTGACGTTGTCGACGACTTTCAGTTTGCCGAACTGCTTGACGACGTTGTTCAGGACGATCTCACCCACTGAACACGCCCCCAACACCAGGCCGCTTCACCAGGCCGTCAACCTTCTGCGCCGCGTGCAGATGGGCCTTGGTGAACTGAAGAGCGTGACGGCACAGGTCCTCGCCGTCGGACCACAGATTGCGCCAGATGCCAAGCATGCTGGAGAGCTGGGCATTGACCACCTCTGAGCTGAACGATTCAAAGACAATTGGCCCGTCATATCCGACGCGGGCGAGACTTCTGAATATCCTGTCGAAGTCGATTGAGCCGCTGCCCATATATCCGCGATGCGACTCGCCGATGTGGAAATAGCCCAGATCTTCACCGGTCTCTTGAATCGCGTGGCCGGCGTCGGCTTCTTCGATATTCATGTGGTAGGTGTCGAGATGAACCTTGACGTTTTTCGCGCCAATTATCTTGCAGAACGCGACGCCCTGGACAGCAGTGTTGATGACATTCGTCTCGTAACGGTTCACAACCTCGATACCGATCTGGATGCCGCAGCCCTCGGCGTGCTCGCAGACCCGCCCGAGGATGTCGGCACTTTGATGGATGCCTGCCTCGGTGGCGGGCTGCATGTATTTCTTCATCGCCGAGTGTATGACGCCACAGACATGGGTGGCGCCGAACTCGTTGGAGAGCGTGACGACCGTCTTCAGATGCTCTTCGCCGCGTCGGGCAATGTCCGGATTCGGGCTGGTGATGTCGTTGGTAGGGTCGAGCCCAAGCGAAACTGTGGCGCCGAGGCCGTTCTCCTCGAGGAGTCGACGCGTCATCGCCGTATCGATCGCTGCCGTGTCCAGCATCGGGATTTCGATGATGTCATATCCCAGTCTTGCGCTTCCCTCGATGGCGGTTCGCGCTTCCGCTTCGCTCCAGCCGCCGACCCAGCTCAGAGCATGGACTCCAATCTTGTTCACGCTTCTCTCCCTCGTTCGCTCGCCGGTCAGTGCTTCACAGCGCCCATGGTCAGACCGGACACAATGTGCCGTTGCATCAACAGGGTGAAGATGATCGGCGGCAGAATCTGGATGACGGTCGCAGCCGAAATCAATTCCCAGTAAGTCTTCGTTACTGTCGAGAAGGACGAGATAACGACGGGGAAGGTTTTGGCCTCGCGTGTCGTCAGGAACAGTGCGAGCAGGAGCTCGTTCCATGCGAAGATGAAAACGAACGTCGCAACGGTCGCGATACCGCTCTTGGCAAGCGGCAAAGCCACGATCCGGAAGGTCTGAAACCACGAACAACCCTCGACCCGGGCGGCCTCGATGATCTCCTTGGGGATGTTCCGGAAGAAGGACATCGCCACCCAGATCGCGAAGGGCAGGTTGAAGCCCGCGTAGACGATGATCAACGCGCCCAGAGTGTCGAGCATCCCGATCGTGTTGAACACGATAAAGAGCGGAACCGCGGCCGCAATGGGCGGCATCATTCGGGTGCTCAGGATCCAGTCGGCCAGGAAGTGTCGCCCACGGAAACCAAAGTTCACCAGCCCGAAGGCCGTGGGCAGAGCGAAGACCATGCAGAGCGCCGTCGCACCGAGTGTTACGAGAATCGAATTGAGCAGAAACTGCCAATTCTCGGTCAAAAGCAGCGTGAAATTCTCGAGATAGCTGAAGTCGGGTAACCAAACCGGCGGGATCGCGTAGATGTCGTTGATCGTTTTGAACGAAGCCAACACCATCCAGAAGATCGGCAGGGTGAAGAGCAGCATGATGAGCACGGCCGCAAACAGCGCGAGATTGGTGTTGCGCCTAGTCATTCTGCATTCTCCGCAGGTAACTCACCGAGATCGTCGTCACGACAATGCTGATAAGCAGAATGACGACGGCCGCCGCAGACCCATAGCCGACCTGAAAGAAACTGAAGCTCTGGCGGTAGGCAAAATAAGTGATGAGTTCCGTCGAGTCGCCTGGGCCGCCCCGGGTGGTGACATAGACCAGATCGAAGAGCTTGAGATTGTCGATGACCCTCAGGATCACTCCGATCAGGATCACGTCGCGAATGGCGGGCAGTTCGATCCAGCGTGCTACGTGATACCACTTGGCCCCCTCGAGTTCCGCGGCCTCGTAAAGCGACTGCGGGACCGACACCAGGCCCGCCAGCATCAGAAGCATCATGAACGGCGTCCACTGCCACGCATTGATCGCGATGACCGTTGGCAGCGCGACCGCCGGATCACCAAACCACGTCACGGGATCGATACCGACTTGCGACAGCAGGTAGTTCGCGATGCCGAGCGTCGGGTTCAGAATGTAGCCAAAAATCAAACCGACGCAGATTGGCGTTATCATCATTGGCAATATCGCAACCGATCGCAGCACTCGGCCGGCGCGCAGTTCGCGTAAGCTTAGAAAGACCTTCGCAAAGGTGAAGCCCAAAACAAGCTCGATGCCAACCGACGAAACCGTCAAGACCGCGGTGTTTTGGATCGACTTCAGAAAAGTCGGATCGGTCAGGAGATCCTGGTAGTTTTCGAGCCCGACATAGAATTTCCTGTCAAGGCGCGTCAGCTTGGCCTGAAAGAGGCTAA
>JAAEOR010000411.1 GCA_024222895.1 Hyphomicrobiales bacterium
CGGCCCAGCTTGACCGGTAAACCGGTTGACGAGGTGATCTGCTCGCCCTTCGCCAACAGGTAGGCGTCGTCCAGGCCCACCGTGTTGCCAAAAAGGCCGGCATCGAGAGAAAGGCCGGTATGAAGATGGGTGTCGCCCCAATAGACCTTTGAGGGGAACGATCGATCCGCATAGGGCGAAAAGGTCTTGCCGGGATAGAGTTTTGATGCCTGGTCGGCGCTCGGAACGCCGGCGTCCGAGGCGACGGCGACCGACGTGGCGACCAGCAATCCGGCAAAGGCAGCGCTTGCGGATAAGCCTTTCCGTACGATCTCTTTCATGATGATACCTCCATTGCCTGAATTATGGTGCGCGAACGAGCTCGACCCTACGATTGAGCGCACGCCCCTCCTCGGTGTCGTTACTCGCCACCGGTGCCAGGAAACTCGCACCTGCCGCGAACAGCCGAGAGCTGTCAATCCCATACGATCCGATCAGTTCTGCAACAACGGCATCCGCACGTTCCTTTGACAGGTCGAGATTGACTTCATAGCTGCCCGTACTGTCCGTATGTCCCACCACGGCGAGTTTGAGTTCCGGGAATTCCTCCATGACCGCGGCAATCGCGCCAAGCGTCTCCTCCGAGCCCGGCAGGATGTCTGCCAAATCCGTATCGAACTGGACGCCGTAGATCGACACACGTCCATCTATCGTGATCCGCGCCGAGATCTCGGCCTCCGATGCGCCACCTGAAGCCGCCTGGCCCCGGCCAGCATAGTCAAGCAACTCAATTTCGCCGGGACGCCAGGTCTGGTCAAACCAGGGCTCGAGCGGACCGTACAGCCTGAAGATCGTGTTCCAGCCCTTGCCGGGCACGGTCTGGACCCAGTTGCTCTCCCTGCCCTCCGGCGCTTCCGGGGCAAAATAGACGTCATAAGAGCCGTCCTCGTTTTGGGCGATGCCGGTGTCGTTGCTGCCGATCGCGGGGAATTGCTCATCGGTCTGCAACATCGAGCGGGTCTGATTGTCGTAAAGCGTGAACGACCAGAAATCCTCGGCGGGTACGTCCGCCGGCACGTTTAACTTGTAGGTTTTCGATCCGTCGAGCGGGTTACCGTTGGAATCGAGATAGGTGAAAGCGTACTGTGAACCCTTGCCAACTGCCTTCAGCGCCATCGCCGGGGTGATCCCGGTCGCATAGAAATGAAACGCGGCGCGAATGTCGTGCAAAGAGACGCCATCCAACTCCCAGGTGTAGGCCCCTCCGGGAAACGCTGTGAGCCAATAACTTTCACCCGGATACCAATAGAACCTTTCGTCGCGCGGTTTCGAGATGATGGTCTTGACTGTGACCGAGCCTGCCGATGCAGCGGCCTTCAGGATCGCCCTCATCCGCTCGTCAGGCTCGAATGGCTGTCCTTTCACGATCCCGATTGCCGCCAGATGCCCGAGGAGTTCCGGGTTTTCGCCCATCAGAGGTTCCGCCTGAACCACTTCGTTGATCTCGTCGAAGATGTGTTCGTCCATCCGATGGATCGTATTCATGAACTGACCGGACGCGTTCACAAATGTCATCTCCGGCGGATTGTCCTTCTCCGACAAAGGATAGATCCGGAACAACTCTTTGGTTTGATTGACCGCCTGCTCCGTGGAGCCATCGACCTGGTAGCCGCGCCAAATCACCCAATTGCCATAGGTGCTGGTGCGCGCAACATGGTAACCGTCCGGAACCGGACCATCGTAGTCCGGGGGAAGAACCAGAAACTTTCCGCCCTGGCCCTCGTCCGGCCCAAGGTTGCCGAAGTCGATCACGTAACGGAACCAATGATCGTTAATGAAGCCCAGCACATTGGGTGGCGTTTCGATAACCATCGGTTCATCGCCAAGCTCCAGCCAGGAAAACATGTAAACGCTGGTGGTGTTGGCGGTCAGAAAGAGGGCCTTTGAGTCCATTAGCCCCTCGAACAAAACGGCCGTCGTGTTGGCAGGGCCGAATTCGAGGATGCCTTTTCGGATGGCGTCCATGGACGCAATCTTCGTACCGTCCAGGAACGCCTGATAGGCGTGCGTGAAATCGAGAAGGTTGTAGACTTTTTGCGCGGACTCGACGTCGGGCACACCGTCGAAGAAATTCAGTTCTCCGACACGGGTTTGGATATTGTCCGGCGTCGTGACGCCATCCGGAATCTCGGTCATCATTTTCGTTTCAGGAGCTTCTTGTGCCGAAGCCCCTCCAGCGAAGAGCAAAGCGACAAGAGCCGCCGCGCATGTTCCTGTTCCTGTCGACATTCACTTCTCTCTCTAATCCGGCACTACACGGTTAGGACCATGTAATGCGATGATTCTTGTGCCAGATCCATGCGGATAGCCGGACCGGGTCTTAGCGAAGCATCGACATTAGGTCCATCGGCGTTACATAATACCCTATATGAAGAACGCTAATGCCCTTGACCTTGACGGCCACATCCTGCGCACGTTTCTCGTAGTCCTCGAGAACTCCTCGGTTTCTGCGGCAGCCGAGCAACTGAACGTTACCCAGTCGGCAGTCAGTCACTCGTTGGCAAAACTGCGGAAGATCCTTGGGGATCCACTTTTTGTCCGTTCGGGCATTGGTGTGACCCCGACATCGACAGCAATCGCCTTGAAAGGACCGGTGCAACAGGCGCTGGACAACCTCAACGCGCTGACAGAACACCGTTGTTTCGACCCGAGATCAGAACAACCGCGATTTGTCATTGCTGCAAACGATCTGCAGCGTGACGTTATGTTCCCCCGGCTGCTTCGCGAGTTGCGCGACGAGGACATCTCGTTCGAGTTCGAGTTCATTCCGTCCGGGCATCCAAGTGTTGGAATGATGCGGGATGCAAAATGTCATATGGCTCTGACGCCGGTACCGCCCGACGCGCCGGACATTCTCCAAACACCCCTCTACTCGGGGTCGATGATGTGTTTCTACGATGGCAGGATGCGTGACCCGCCGGGTAGTTGGGACGAGTATTGCGAAGCCGACCACTTGAGAGTGCAATTCTCGGAAGGGCACACATCCCTCGACGTCCTTCGAGGTGTCGATAAGTCCAGGATTCGACGCCCGAATATCTCGGTGTCGAATTTCAATGCGATACCTCCTTTCATCATCGGTTCGCGTCTCATTGCAACGGAACTGGATCTCATGCAGCTCGAAACCTTGAAGAGCCTGGATGTCGCTCCGTTGCCGTTCGAAAGCGAACCCGTGACGATGTATCTGGTTTGGCATGAACGCAGCACCAATGACCCCGCCCACAAATGGCTGCGGGAGAGAATTCAGAATTTGGCGGAGGGCGTTGTTGCCACAATGGCTGTGCGGCAACGACGGCAAGTATAGGGGCGGTTCTTCAAACGCGTTCTTTCGACGGCCCCTGCCAAAAGGGTCGCTTCAATCGTTGCAATGCAACGCAATCCTCCGGCACGATATGTCGGTTCTCTACCCTGAACAGGCGGTCGCTGCCGGGGCGGCATCCTGCAAACCGAATATCGAGAATGTATGTCCGGTTAGAAGGTTATCGCCGCGGTAAGGACGCCATAATCACCCTTGAGCCGGTTCTTGGCGTGGACATCGTGAAGCCACTTGCCGGTGAGCGAGAAATTGCCGCCGCCGGAAGCCGGGATCCAGCCAAAGCCGAGACCAACTCCGACTGCCTCGCCCTTGAAATCGCCAAGAATCGCGCCCGACCCGGAATCACCTTCAATCTGCTTGTAGGCATACCCGGCCAGTCCAAGTGAGAAGGTCTCGGAAAGAAACTGGTTGGCCGCGAAGTCGAAGTGGATCTCCGTGCCCGTCCGGTAGTTGGTCGCCTGGTTTTCGGTATTGACCATGAGACCGGACACCAGTGACAGTTCGGTACCCGAGTTGGGGTTGAACCACGTGGTGGCGAGCACCGAGTCGAAACTCCAGTAGTTCCTGCCGATGTTGACAGCATCCCCTTTGCTGTATTCGCCGGTCGGCGCGATGATCATCTCATAGAGATTGACGTGGAAATTGCCGGAGTTCCAGTAGAAGGAAGCCGGGATGATACCGACATCACCAAGGCCAAATTCGTCCGCGGACGCCTTGGCCTTTCCGGCGCCGGCGGTCACCTTTGCGTCAAGGGAGACGTAGCCAAGTGGAACGAAGCCGCCGACGGCAAATCGGCCGTTGATGGCCGGCGCGTCCCAGACGTACAGGCCCTGGAACAGCGAGTAGAGCGAGCTGGTGTCGATCCCGACATTGGCGCGACCCTGCAGGACCGCGCGTGAGGCTTCGGCGCTGTAGAAGAGGTTGAGGTCGGCAATGAGCGGGCCGGGGTCGGGCGCCACGGCTATCAGCAGGTCACCGTAGGACCCGGGGAAATAGTTGGAGAAAGCGCCCTCACCGGCAAACGATTTCGACACACCGGCCGGCAGTGCGATCAAGGCCAATAGCGCCGCGGCAAGCCAAGTCGAGCGAAGCCTGGCCTCAATCATCCGGTTCACTCCTGTGCTTGAGGTTCATACGGGTCGGGGGCACCAGTCGGAATCGGTGGGTATTCCTTGAGCGAAGCAACATGCTCTTCCAGTTGAGGCAATGCTGCTTTCGGTACCCATGTATGGGGAAACAGCACGTTGTCGCGCTCCTGGGGGTCATTCATGAGATTGTAGAGGCGGGGCATCGTGTATTCGCGCAACTCGCCATTCCACCCGGTTTGCTCCTTGAAATGCAGTTTCCAGTCCTGCCATTTCACGCCGAAAATATCGTTGCCCATATAGACGATGAAGCCATCGCGGCCGGACTCCGCCTCTTCACCAAGCAGGAACGCGGACACATCGATCCCGTCGATGACCCGATCATCGGGAACTATTCCGCCGGCTATTCCAGCCAATGTCGGAAACAGGTCCATCGCATGCACGATCTCGTCGCTCTCGCCCCCCGCATCGATTTTTCCCGGCCAGCGAATGGCGAATGGCACGCGCAGCGCGCCCTCATAGCCGGTGAACAGGGTCGATCGCCATGGTCCTGCAGAGCCGTGAATGGCGGTCTCGACAGTCAAAGAGGTTTCGCCCTCGCTGAGTGCCTCGGGTCCGTTGTCTGCGGTAAAAATGACGATGGTATCATCTGCGATCCCCAACTCATCGAGCGTATCGAGCAATTCACCGACATAACTGTCGATCTGCATCAGGAGATCACCCCAGGGGCCGTTACCGGATTTTCCCATGAAGTCAGGGTGCGGCATGGTCGGGAAGTGCGTGGCGGTATACGGCAAATAAACGAAAAACGGCTGGTCAGCCTCAGCTTCCCGCTTCATGAAACTGATGGCGCGGTCCGTCAGGTCGCGATCGATCAACGGGCGATAGTCCAGGCGATATGGCCGAACCGACTCCGGCATGCTTCCCTTCTTCCCGTCCATCACAAACGTTTCCGAGAGGCCGCTGTCGACGAATTCGGGCAAGGACGAGTATACCGACTCATCGGTGGAATTCGGGACGCCGTACCACTCATCGAACCCCTGGTCGGTCGGAAAACGACCCTCCGTTCTGCCGAGATGCCATTTGCCGAACATGCCGGTGGCGTATCCTGCGTCCGCCAGCATTTCTGCCATCGTCACTTCCCACTGCACGAGGCCATAAATGCCCTCTCCGAGTGGTACGGTGCCGTTGCCACTGCGGATAGCATAGCGACCTGTCATCAGCGCTGACCGCGACGGCGTACACTGCACCTCGACATTGAAGTTTGTGAGCCGCAGCCCTTCGGCGGCCAACTGGTCGATCCTCGGCGTCGCAGCGCCGCGTATAATGCCACCCCCGTTGAACCCGGGCTCGCCCCAGCCGAAATTGTCAAGGAAAATGAGAACAATATTTGGTTTGTCTTGCGCTAACGCAGCCGGCGCGAATATCAGCGTTAACGCGAATAATACCGACGCCCACAACGTCCGCATTTGTTTATCTCCCTATGGACTCAACGATCTACGATCATTTGCCAAGTACAATATCCTAGCAGATTGTGGACACTCAATCCATTGACAGCGCCTAATACCCACTATGAATAACGCTAATATCTTCTTCAAACGCATCACTTGTTCAAACGCATCACTTGACGACCCCTGCCAAGAGGGTCGCCTCAATCGGTACAATGCAATCCTCCTACATGATGCGATGGGCCGGCCGCTCAAACCCGCAGTCCGGACGGCCATCGGCGATGCATCAGCGTCGAGGCTTTCATCCGCGGAAGGACCGGGCCCGTTCAGCGAGCGGGCTCGATTCCGTCCAGCAACCAGTTCATGGCCGCCAGATAGCGCCTGGCTCCGTCACGGTCGGAATAGTGCCGCAGGTAGGTGCGGATGTGCGGCGTCTCGGACTGCGGCAACTGCGCACCCAATCCATCGCGAACCTGCTTCGGCCGGGTCAATTCGTTGGCGATGGAGCCGATCGTCAGCATCGTCAATGCGTCGGCGGCTTCCGCCACCGCCGGTCCGCGCAAGCCACCCTCCTCCAGCCAGCCGAACATCTCGTCGGTCGTCTTGGCCGTTCCCGGACCAACGACCGGCGCGCGAATGAAAATCTCTCCCGCTCCGGGGGTTTCCAGAAGGCTGGCGCGAATGTCAGTCCACAGCCGGACAAGCTTCGTGCGCCAGGTTCGCCCCCGTCTCGGCGTCTCCGCCACTTTCAGGAACAGGCTGTCGACGGCCAGAGTGACCAGCGCCGTCTTGTCCGGAACATGATGGTAGATCGCCATTGCGGTCGTGCCGCACTCCTTCGCAATCAAGCGCATGGTCACCGCATCGGCGCCCTGCGTTCGCATGACCGTCAGCGCCGCTTCAACGATTTTCCGGCGGGACAGATCCCGCCGCTTCGCCGGTGCCGAAGTGGATGATCGTTCTTTTCTCATTTTCGGACTTTACAACGTACAAATATTTTTACAATGTATAAATATGAACGATCCAGATGGACACGGGAGGTCATCATGTCGGTTCCGGAGCTCAATATTGGTATCGTCGGCGGCAGCATTGCAGGCTGCGCTACCGCATTCGCACTGGCCCGCAATGGACACAACGTCGAAGTGTTTGAGCGATCGGCCAAGGGGCTTCGCGATCGCGGTTCGGGCATTGCCATTCCGCTGCCGTTGCGCGACCGGCTGATCAGGCAGAGCTACCTGCCGGCCGACTACGCCAACTGCCCGATGCAGCGCCGCTGGTGGCAGTTTCGCGATGGCACCGAAACCGGCCGACGGCTGTGGACCCAGCCGACCCCGGCAGCAGCGAACAATTGGGGTATGCTCTGGGCAGCCCTGCGGTCGCGGGTTCCCGATGCGGTCTACCACGAGGACTGGCGCCTGGTTGACTTCGAGGATACCGATCGGGGCGTGACCGCCGCATTCGCCAACGGTGAGAGACGCGATTTCGATCTGCTGGTTGGCGCCGACGGTTTCAACTCCGTCGTTCGCCACAAGCTGCATCCGGAGTCCCGATCGGCGTTCGCGGGATACATCCTGTGGCGCGGTAACTACCGCGAACAGGAGCTGGCCGACACGGCGCTCTTGGCGGCGCTGGACGAGGAGCATGCCTGGCTGACCGTGCCGTTTCCCGGCGGACACGGCGTCGTGTACGTTATCCCGGACGCTGCCGGAGGGAGCCGGACAGGACGGCGCCGAATCAACTGGGCTATCTATGGACCGGTTCCAGAGCAACTCAGTCTGGACGGGGTCACCTCGATCCCGCCGGGCGCGGTCTCGATGCCGGTCTACGCCGCGCTGGACCGGTTGCTGAAAGATCATTTCCCGCCACGGATCGCCGCACTCATCCGCCAGTCACCGCGCCAGGACGTTTCCATCCAACCGATTTTCGACAATGTGGTGGATACCTATCGCGGCCGGCGCGCGCTGCTGGTCGGCGACGCGGGAACGATGACGCGGCCGCACACGGCGAGGGGCGCGACCAAGGCGCTTGAGGACGTCCTGGCTCTGGAGGATATCGCCCGCGAGGCCGACACCGTGGACGATCTCCTCGACAGATATGACGCCGAACGATGCACGGCTGCCAGAGACCTCAGCGAGATCGGACAGCGTATCGGTCGCGCCCAGGTCCTCGAGACACCGGACTGGGGCCGGATGACGCCAGCCCATTTCGAGGATTGGATCAAGGCAACTCTCGCCGGCAAGACGCTGTATCTGTTCGGCGACTCATCCTCGGAGCTAGCGACCGCCTGAGATGATCGCAGGAAGCCCGCGACGCCGGTTTCCCACACCGTTGTTCCTGTCACCGACACCCGTCGTCAGGCGCTCCGTTCGGAAGCCGGACCGGAGTCGCGTAGCCGCGGCCGGTGTAGATCAGCGGCAGGCTGCGCCCCGCCATGAAGATGTCCTCGACGGCGCCAAACAGAACGTGATGAGTGCCGACCCGTTCGCTGTGGGTCAGTCGGCAATCGAAGGCCGCCAGCGGATCGACCACGCGTGGTGAGCCGGTCGGCTGGCGCCTCCATGTCGCGCACGCAAACTTGTCCGCATCCTGTGCCAGCCCCCGACCGGCGAAGGTGTCGGAGATATGGGCCTGGTCGTCGCGCAGCACATTCAGGCAGAAGACGCCGTTGCGAAGGATCGCCGAACAGGCCGCGCTTCGATGGTGGATGCAGACCAGCAGGCACGGCGCCGTGCCGTCGGCCGAGACCGAGGTCATGGCGGATACCGTGACCCCGGCGCGACCGGCCGTCCCGTCGGTGGTGACGATGTTGACCGTCGCGGCGGTCAGGCTCATCGCCTCAACGAAGGCGGTGCGCAGGCCGTTGACGGGATTGTCGGCGGGAGCGGTCATCGGTCCATCCTCCTCAACACGCTTCAGGCGGCCAGGGACTGCCGCAGTGCGGGAACCGGGACCGGTTCGAGCCCGAGGCTGACGCGGCCGGTGAAGACCTGCTGCCGCTTTTCGGGCAGCGGGTGGAACTGGGCGCCATGGGCATCGCGCAATAGCCGCTCCAGTCCGAGTTTGCGGAAGAAGCCCGATCCGCCAGCGACCTCAAGCGCCTTCTCGGCGGTGGCAATCACTTGATTGGCGCAGATCGTCTTGCGGGTCAGGACGGCGCTTGCCAGCTCGACCGTCGGATCGAAGTCGAAATCGTTGGCGAGCCGGATCATGTCGCTACGAGCCATCTGGGCGGTCGCCAACAGGGCCTCAAGTTCCCCGCACTGGATCTGGGTCACCGGGTCTTCGGATCGGGATGCGGCCCGGCTCCGGGCAATCTCGGCCGCCGCTTCGGCGACGCCGACATAGGCCGACATGATCAATGGAAGGGCGACGGTCAGAATCACGGCGAAGGCCGGATGGAAACCGCCGCGCGGCCGGCGGAGTGCCACCGCGGCTTCCGGCACGAACACGCCCTCCAGCTTGACGGTCTGCGAACCGGTCGCCCGCATACCCATCGTTCGCCAGTCGTCCATGAAGGTCACGCCCTCGGATTTGAGCGGCACCGGGAAGTGCAGGACCTGGGGCCCGTGCTCGGGACTGTCGAAGGCCGCCGAGGTCACCAGAACGTCGCCCTTGGGCGAGCCGCTGGCGAACGGCTTGGTGGCCGTCACCCGGTAGCCGCCCTCGATCCGCTCGATGGAGCCGTTCGAGTCGAGCCAGTCGTTCGCCCCGGTGCTCACCAGAATGACCTCGGTCTTGGCCACCTTGTCGAGCAGCGGCCGGCCGGGGCGGCCGGCGCGATCGTTGGCAACGGCGGCGGAAACCAGATGCTGGTGCATCGACAGTGCGAGGGCGGTCGAGGGGCAGGCATGGGCGATTCCGCGCACGAATTCGCACATCTCGGCGTGGGTCGCGCCGCCGCCGCCATAGGCCTGGGGCACCAGGGCGGAAAACACCTTGTACTCCCGCAGGGCATCATAATTGTTCCCGACGAAGCCGTCGGTGACATCCAGCCATTCGGCGTCGGCAGCAAATCGGGGGGCGAGATCCTCGAGGATTCGGTTCAGGTTGATGGTCTTGTCCATGTTCATGGGTCCTTTGTACTCGGGTGGAGGCCGGGGCGCCTTGCGGGCCGGTCAAGGCTGGCGGGCAGTGCCCCGGTTGAGGCGATCAATCGGGATCGGGCGACAGCCCGGTCCGGGACGGCGGCCGTCCGGGCCCAGATCAGGGTTTTTCAACGTGTGCTTCATTGTTGCGGCCTTTTTCCTTGGCTGGCACATCGTGGTATCGATGCACGCAGCTAAACGCGGGACCGCCGCCGAAAGCTTGTGGGACTTCTGTGGAATTGTTGGGTTTTCCTGGAGAACCCGGTTGGCGCCATAAAAATGATATTTGCTTTTGACGGCTACGAGATCGACCCGCAAAAGGGTGAAATGCGGAAGGACGGCACGCCCGTCCCGGTCGAGACCCGGGTGCTCAGCCTGTTGCTCCTGCTGGTCAAGAACCACGATCGTCTCGTACCAAAAGACGAGATCATCGAGGTCATCTGGGATGGACGCGCGATATCGGACAGCGCCATTTCCAC
>JAAEOR010000412.1 GCA_024222895.1 Hyphomicrobiales bacterium
ACCGATGGAACGCTGCGCTGGCAGGGCGCCGAAATCGCCCGGGCGATAGAAAGCGAGGACGCTCTGAGGCCGCGACTTGTCATTCTCGCGGACGATGCCCTGACATCCGCTTCCCGCGAACGGGTTCAGAACCGGATTGATCTCTGGCTCACGAATCGCACGAGCGAACTGCTGAAGCCGCTTTTTGACCTGCGCGATGCCGAGAGCCTGGTACCCGCCGCCCGCGGCATTGCGTTCCGCCTGACCGAGCGTTCCGGCGTCATAGAGCGCAGCGAAATCGCCGAGGAGGTCCGTGGACTGGATCAGGAAGCCCGCGCCGGCATGCGCGCCCTGGGCGTGCGCTTCGGTGCCCACCATATCTACGTGCCGCAGATTCTGAAGCCCGGGCCAAGCGCCCTTCTGGCAACGTTCTGGGTTTTGAAGAATGGAGGCCTGGACCAGGCCAGCGAACTGACCAGCCTCGCCGCCTCCGGCCGAACCAGTTTTCGGGCCAATCCACAGATCGCTGACGATCTCTACCGCATTGTCGGCTATCGCCCGTGCGGCAACATGGCGATCCGCGTCGATATCCTCGAACGACTGGCTGATCTGATCCGGCCCCTCATTGCCTGGCGCGTGACCGCCGACGCGCCGGAGCCACCTGAGGGCGCCGTCTCGGGTAACGGCTTCACGGTCACTGTCGCGATGACATCCTTGCTCGGCTGCTCGGGCGACGATTTCGCCTCGGTACTCCGGTCCCTGGGATACAGGATGGAGCGGAAACCCAAGCCGGAACGGCCCGAGGAC
>JAAEOR010000413.1 GCA_024222895.1 Hyphomicrobiales bacterium
CTGCCGCCGATCCCCTCGGAAGAGAGCGCAGAACCGGCATCCTGACCGATTGCGTTCAGCCAACGTTCAGTTGCCAGGCGATAGGGGCAAGTGGAAACCGCCCTGTCACGATCCGTGATCCGCATGCGACGACCGCTGCGAAGAATTCGATTGCCGACTGTTTACTGCCGCGTGGCTTGGTCGGGTCCGCGTTGTGAACACCGACAGTCGTGCCAATGGAGAACTCGATGAGCATCAGCGTTTCAGTGAGAACCTCTGTTGGATTGGCGGCCGGGTTGGCGTTCGCCGTCGCCTGGGTGTTGCCCTCCACCGCCGAGATGCCAGCCGAGGTCGTGGTCCCCGCCGATCCGGTTGCCAAAGCCGCTTTCGACGTACTGGACAAGCATTGCGCCCGATGCCACCAGGACGGCATGCTCGCAAGCCGCCTCAAGCCGGCCAAGAATTTTGGTCATATCCTGAGGCTCGATCAGATCGCGGCCGACCCGCACTATATTGCACCCGGCAACCCTGACGGCTCGCGGATCGTCCAGCAGATCCTGAACAAGGAGATGCCGTTTGACGTTTACTATGAGGCCGATCTGAGCAAGCCGGTTCCAAGCGAGTCGGAGATCGCCGC
>JAAEOR010000414.1 GCA_024222895.1 Hyphomicrobiales bacterium
AGGGACCGGCGGCGCGGGACTGGATGGCGGCGCGGGCCGAAGACCTGTTGCCGGTGGAATATTTCCACGT
Source organism: Hyphomicrobiales bacterium (assembly GCA_024222895.1). Lineage (GTDB taxonomy): Bacteria > Pseudomonadota > Alphaproteobacteria > Rhizobiales > Kaistiaceae > Bauldia. The sequence goes on from JAAEOR010000414.1 coordinate 71, forward strand.
CGTCTTCACCTTGCCGGCCGAGATCGCGCGCAGCGCCTACTGTAACAAGCGGGAGGTCTACGATCTGTTGTTCCGGGTGTCCGCCCAGACCCTGACTACAATCGCTGCCGAGCCTCATCATCTCGGCGCGCGCATCGGCATGACAAGCGTCCTGCACACCTGGGGCTCGGCGCTGACCCATCATCCGCATGTCCACATGATCGTGCCCGGCGGCGGGCTGTCGCCGGATGGCACGCAGTGGGTTGCTTGTCGACGAGGCTTCTTCCTCCCGGTCCGGGTCCTCTCGCGATTGTTCCGGCGGCTGTTCCTGGACGGGTTGACAGCCCTGCATCGCAGCGGAAAGCTCACATTCTTCGGTGACCAGGAAGGGCTGGCGGATGCCGACGTCTTCGCCGCCTGGCTCGCCCCGCTACGAAGGCTCGAATGGGTGGTCTATGCCAAGCCACCGTTCGGCGGGCCGGAGGCCGTGCTGGCCTATCTCAGCCGCTACACCCACCGGGTAGCGATCTCCAACAGCCGCCTCGTCAGCGCCGATGCCCAGACCGTCGCGTTCCGCTGGAAGGACTATCGGATCAGGAACCGAGACCGCCAGATGGTCACGCGGCTGGCCACCTGCGAATTCATCCGGCGGTTCTTGATCCACGTCCTGCCAGACG
>JAAEOR010000415.1 GCA_024222895.1 Hyphomicrobiales bacterium
ATCGCCCGTGACGAGATGAAGAGCTCGGCCAACGACCAGTTGGTGACGACCGCCAGCCAGATTACCGACGAGATCGACTCGCTGTTCGACAATGCCTGGATGGCTTCGATCCGCCTCATCCGCAACGCGGTCGACGACGAGGCGCTCGGGCCACAGGAGAAGATCGCGCTTCTTCGCTACGGAATCGCCGACCTTCCGGACGTGGTCGCACTCCAGGTTTCCGTCGTTGGATCGAGCCTCTCACCGGTGGTCACACAACAGGCTTTCTCCAACCGACTCAGTGACGCGTCACTCGATCCTCTGGCAATCCTTCGGGTCCCACCCGAAACGATCGAAGGATTCATCGAATCGGCTGCGGAAAGGCAGCTCGAGGTTACCTTCCTGCCCGAAACGAACGACTGGCTTGCAACCTTGATCCTGCCGCTCGACTCGCCGTTCGCCGGTCAGCCGGCCGTGTTCTCGGCCAAGATCGACCTGTCCAGTCTCGCTGCCACTGTCGCCGACCATCCGTTTCAGCGAACCGGCCGCATCACCGTCATCGACCGCGACGGACGCCAGATATTCGATCCGGAGAATGCCGACCTGAGTGACCGTCAGATTGTCAAACGTGCCAAGGCGTTGCTTGCCTCCAACACCCCGGTGAGTTCGGTGGAATCATACACCGGTGCGGACGGCAATCCCTGGCTCGGCGCTTTCTCATTTGCGCCGTCCCTGAATTGGGCAGTGCTGGCGGAGAAGAGCGAGGCCAATGCCTATTATGCCGTCGGCGAGATGATCGAGAGCCTCACCATCTGGATCGCCGTCGGGCTTGTCATCGCAACGATCGGCGCATTGGTGTTCGCGTTCCGGATCTCCAGACCAATTCTCAGGATCGGCGAGGCGGCCACTGAAGTGGGTGAAGGCAATTTCAAGGTCCGCGTCAACGATGGCGGCAGCCGTGATGAAATCGGCGATCTCGCCCGGCGGATCAACACCATGATCGTCCAGATCAACGAACGCTTTCAGCTCGCCAAGTTCGTCTCAGGCGGTACGATCGACGCCATTCAGCGCTCCGACGAGGAGGGAGTCAGGCTCGGCGGCGAACGCCGCAAGGTGGCGATCCTGTTCGCCGACATCCGCAACTATACGTCCTTCGCCGAGTCGCGCGATCCCGAGCACGTCGTTGAGGTCCTGAACTTCTACTTCCAGCGCCAGGCCGACCTGGTCGCCGAGCATCACGGCGATATCGACAAATTCGTCGGCGATCAGATCATGGCGGTCTTCCAGGGAGAGAACATGGCAGCCGATGCCGTCGCCTGTTCGCTGGCGATTCAGGACGTGATGAAAGAACAGGTCCCGGAGCACCCGGAATGGGGGCTCGACATCGGCATCGGCGTCGACATGGGTGACGTGGTCATGGGCGCCATGGGTTCGAAGCAGCGAATGGACTACACCGTGCTCGGCGATCATGTGAACCTTGCCGCCCGGTTGTGCTCCGCCGCCGCCCCCAGGCAGAACATCGTCTCGGAGGCGGTGGCCGCGACAATCAGGGATGACAAGCGCTTCAAGCTGGAACCGATGGAGCCTGTCGTCGTCAAAGGCAAGAGCGCGCCGATCAGGATCTACGCCGTCGAGCGGAGTGGCGACGACGCCAAAGGCGCCAGGCATGCCGCTGAAAAAGTGGTCTAGTCGATGAAGACGCGCGGGAATTTCCGGGGACCGCTAAGCCGCGGCACTGGCGCCTTTGCATTCATTGTTGCCCTGGGTGTGGGCTCGAACGCGGCGATCGCCGACAACGATGTCGAGAATCTGGCGCAACAACTTGTCGAACGTTTCAACAATGCGCTCGCACCGGACAACGCCGAACTGGCGGGCTTCCTGGGGGACGGCTTTCAGATCATCGGTAGCGATGGGGTGCACTTCGACCGGAGCGGCTATCTCGGTTTTCCGAAGGCGATCACTGAGTTCGAGATCAGCGACCTGGTCGCCCGACGCGACGACGACCTGGTGACCGCGATATTCGAGGTCGGATATCAGGGTGCCTTTGCCGGGGTGGCGCGGCACGTTCCCCGCCTGGCGCGCATTGCCGTCTTCCAGGAAACCGACGACGGGTGGAAACTCCAGGCTCTCGCCGCACTCGGCACCGGTGAGGATGACGTCGACGCTGTGGCAGCGACGGTGCTCGGGCGCTGGCAAGCGGCGATTGCAGCCGGTGATCCGGAGAAGATCCGCGCCCTTGCGTCTCCGGATTTTCAGCTCCAGCGGCCGGATGGCAAGGGCATCTCGCTTGACGGATTCCTCGCCGACCAGTCCGACGCCGCCACCCGGTGGTCGTTCAGGACATCGTTGCCACCAGCTTCAGCAACACCATGGTGATCCGCTGCAATCTCAAAACTGCCGACGACACCCTCCTCCCCGGGCTCACCGTGTTCCAGCGGATCAATGGCGAGTGGCGGGCCGCCGCCGAAGCCATGTATGCGGCAACCAGGTAGACATCCGACCCGACGATGGGGAAACCGATGACCCGACCGCCTTCAGGAATGCGCAAAGGCCTCGCCAACTATGGCGACAGCGGCTTCTCGCTTTTCCTGCGCAAGGCGTTCATCAAGGCGATGGGCTACACGGATGATGCGCTCGACCGCCCGATTGTCGGTATCACCGATACCTTCTCCGGCTACAACGCCTGCCACCGCTCCGTTCCCGAGCTGATCGAAGCGATCAAGCGCGGCGTCATGCTTGCCGGCGGCTTGCCGGTTCCTTTTCCGATCGTCTCGATTCACGAGGCCTTTTCCCATCCGACCTCGATGTTTCTGCGCAATCTGATGGCCATGGATGCGGAGGAAATGATCCGCGCCCAGCCGATGGACTCGGTGGTGCTGATCGGCGGCTGCGACAAGACTGTGCCGGCGCTACTCATGGCGGCGGCCAGTGTCGACCGGCCGGCGATTCTCGAAGTCACCGGCCCGATGATCACCGGCAGCTATCGCGGTGACCGCTTGGGCGCCTGTACCGACTGCCGGCGATTCTGGGCGATGCACCGCGCCGGCGAAGTGGGCGAGGCGGAGATCGATGCGATCGGCGACAAACTTGCCCCGGGACCAGGTACCTGCATGGTTATGGGGACCGCAAGCACCATGGCACTCACCGCAGAGGCATTGGGCATGATGCTGCCGGGCGGCGGCGCGACCCCCGCGGTCAATGCCGATCGGCTCCGCCACGCCGAGGTGACCGGCGCCCGCGCCGTCGCGCTTGCCATCGAGGGCCTCAAGCCTTCCGATATCATGACCGCAGATGCTTTCGACAACGCCCTGCGGGTGCTCCAGGCGATCGGCGGCTCAACCAACGGGCTGGTTCACCTGGCCGCAATCGCCGGCCGGCTTGGTATCGATCTCGACTATGACGCCTTCAACCGCATCGGGGCCGAAACGCCGGTGCTGGTCGATCTCAAGCCTTCGGGCCGTGGGTATATGGAGGACCTCGACAAGGCCGGCGGCCTCGCGCCGGTCCTGCGTGAACTGGCACCGATGCTCGCCACCGATTGCCGGACGGCCAGCGGCAGGACTCTTGGCGAAGATCTCGCTGCCGCGGCACCGCCGTGGCCCCAGGATGTGGTGCGACCGCTCACCGACCCGGTCTATCCGCACAGTGGGATGCGGGTTCTCAACGGCAACTTGGCGCCGAACGGCGCGCTGATCAAACAGGCCGCCGCCACCCCGGCCCTCCTGAAGCATACCGGCCGCGCGGTGGTGTTTTCCGATCTCGCCGATCTCGCTGCGCGGATCGACGCGCCCGATCTCGACGTCACCGCGGACGATGTGCTCGTGCTGCGCAATGCCGGCCCGAAAGGCGCCCCCGGCATGCCGGAAGCGGGCTACATTCCGATTCCCAAGAAGCTCGCCGCCGACGGTGTCAAGGACATGGTACGGATCTCCGACGCCCGCATGAGCGGAACGGCATTCGGAACGATTGTCCTGCACATCAGTCCCGAGGCTGCGATCGGCGGGCCATTGGCACTGGTCGAGGACGGCGATCGCATCGCCCTCGATGCGGACGCGGGAACGATCGAGCTGCTGGTGGACGAGTCAATACTGGCCGACCGCCGCGCAGCCTGGCGTCCACCCGCCCATCCGGAGTCCGAACGCGGCTACCTGCGGCTCTACCTCGATCAGGTGCTGCAGGCCGAAGACGGTTGCGATTTCGATTTCTTGCGGAAAGTGCCCCGCCGCGAGCGTATCACGTGATGCAAACCGGCCGCCGGCAGGTTTTGCCAATATGGGAGCCAGCTGCCTGTGAGTGAAACAGACAAGCGACTTCTGCTGCTCGCGCCGCAGGACAATGTCGTGGTCGCGGTCGAATTCCTGCCGGAGGGGCAGGATCTGTTGATCGATGGCGAACCGACCAGGACCGACGCGCCACTTTCCCTTGGCCACAAGGTGGCGCGGCATCTGATACCCTCCGGAGCGACGATTACGAAATACGGCGCCCCGATCGGCGTCGCCACGTCCGACATCGCCAAAGGCGCGCATGTGCACGTTCACAATGTCGCGTCCAACTACACCCGCACCCACATTATCGAGTGAGGACACCCCATGCCGGTCGAAACCAGCATCACAACGCCCGACACGCCAGGCCTGCGCGGCTGGCGGCGCTCCGACGGCCGGGTCGGCATTCGCAACACCATCGTTGTCGCCTATCTGGTCGAATGCGCCCATCACGTCGCCCGCGAAGTCGTTCGGCCGTTTGAGGGTCAGGACGTTCACGTCATCGGTTTTCCCGGCTGCTACCCGAACGAATACGCCCAGGCGATGATGGAACGCCTGTGCACGCACCCGAATGTTGGCGGCGTCCTTCTCCTGTCGCTTGGATGCGAAAGCTTCAACAAGCGCAAGCTGAACGACGCCGTCCGCGCGAGCGGACGACCGGTTGAGACGCTGACCATTCAACGCAACGGTGGCACCCGATCGACGGTCGACGCCGGACGGGCATGGGTAACCAAAACGCTCAGGCAGCTGGCGAGCGTTCCGCCGACCCCGATGCGGACCGATCAGCTGGTCATCGGCACCATCTGCGGAGGATCGGACGGAACGAGCGGAATCACCGGGAATCCGGCCGCCGGGCTGGCCTTTGATGCACTGGTCGCCGATGGCGCGACCTGCATCTTCGAGGAGACCGGCGAGCTGATCGGCTGCGAACACATCATGGCGGACCGTGCCGCAACGCCGGAGCTCGCCGCCGCGCTGATCGAAACGGTCGGCAAGGCGGCCAGCTACTACGCCAAGATGGGCTACGGCTCGTTCGCCCCCGGCAATGCCGACGGCGGGCTGACAACCATTGAGGAAAAGTCCCTTGGCGCCTACGCAAAATCCGGCGCCGCGCCGATCTCCGGCATCATCAAGCCCGGCATCGCGCCGGACATGCCGGGCCTCTTTCTGATGGACGTGGTGCCGGACGGCGAACCTAGATTTGGCTTCCCCAACATCAACGACAACGCCGAGATCGTCGAACTCATCGCTTCGGGCGCCCATGCGATTATCTTCGTGACCGGACGCGGCTCGGTGGTCGGCTCCGCCATCTCGCCCGTCGTCAAGGTCTGTGCCAATCCCAATACCTACCGCAACATGTCCGACGACATGGACGTCGATGCCGGACGGATCCTGGAGGGTCGCGGCACACTGCGGGACGTCGGCCGCGAGATCTACGATCGGGTTCTGGGCCTGGCCCGCGGAGAACGCTCGGCGTCGGAGCAACTTGGACACCAGGAATTCATCCTCACCTACAAGAGCTTCGAGCCGCTTGGGCCGGGCTGCCTGCCGGCCGCGTGACGCTGTGACACCGGCCGACTCGGTCTCAGCCGATGCTGAGATCGGCAAATTGACGAACATTGAAGGCGCGCCGGGGCATCGTGTTTTCTCGCTTCGAGCGGGGAACGAGAGCCGTGACTGGCGAACCGGGAAGCATCAATGACGCCGCAGATTGTGACGATCGAAAGCGGGCAACTGGAGGAAGGCGCCGGCGTTTCAAGCGGTGTCCTCGGCTTCAAAGGCGTTCCCTATGCCCGGCCGCCAACCGGAGCCCTGCGTTGGCTTCCTCCGCAACCGGTGGAGCCCTGGACAGGCGTGCGCAAGGCGGATCAGACCGAGTCTGCCGCGTCCAGAAGCTGTCGCATCAGATACGATCCGAGGGAGATGTCTCCGAGAATATGGAAACCCTCCTCGCCGACATCATCGTCCCGGATGACGATTGCGCTCGATTTGGCAACGATTGTTTGAGCGACCGCCAGATCCGCGAATGCCTGCGGGCGCAGATCGACCCCACAGATCATGGCGAACATCGCAGATGACCCTGTCCCTTTTACGGTGACCCAGAATGTCCCTTCCCATCGCGGCACCGGATAAGCGCCCGGAGCAAGCGGCGCCCCGGTTCCGAAAGACCACAGGGACGCCGTCGCCGACAAATCGAGCAGTAGCGCCTCGCTGGCGCCAAGCATGGCGACGACCGTCCCCGATGACGATCGGATCGCCTGGTTCGGCGGGGGCAGAGGATCGAAGCCGAGACCGATCAGAAAGCCCCGCGCGCCCGGTCCCCTGATCCCGGCGCGTGGGGCAAGCGTACGATCCTCGAACACCAGCCCACGCCTGGTTGTTGCAACCGGCAGGAGGGTGGCGATCGCTGATCGATGGAGGGTGTCCGCCGTGCTCACAATGCCTGTCTCTCGTTTGACGGATCATAGAACGGTGTTTCCGCCGCCACCGCCGCGATCCGATCGCCATTCGGCATCCGGATGGAAAGGGGTGTGCCGGGTGCGTTTGCCCCAGGCGGCACGAAGGCAAGACCGATCACCCCGTCGCAAGCCGCGGAGACGGCTGCGGAGGTAACGCGCCCGGCAATCTCGTCGCCGTCGATTACCAGGCAGTTCTCCGGCGGCGGCACCTGCCCCTGCGTCAACCGGAAGCCGGTCAGGATCCGTTCGGCGCTGCGCTTCTGCCGAAAGTCGACAGCTGCCTTGCCGCGGTAGTCTTGCTTGGTCTTGCGGACCGCCCAGGCCATGTTCGCCTCGTGCGGCGTAGTGAGCCCGTCGGTGTCCTGACCAATGATGACATGGCCCTTTTCGAGGCGGAGCAAGCGCTGGGCCTCGACGCCGAAAGGCTTCAGGCCTTGCGGCTTGCCCGCCTCCGTAAGGAGATCCCAGAGAGCCTCGCCCTGAATCGCCGGCACATGAATCTCGTAACCGAGTTCGCCGACGAAGCCGACGCGCAACAGTCTGGCCGGAATGCCGCCTACTGACCCGCTCCGCACCGCGAGGTAGGGGAACCCGTCCGTCGACATATCGATCCCTTCGACAAGCGGAGACAGGACCACCCGGGCGAGCGGGCCGGCAATATTCACCGCCGCAAAGGCGCCGGTGGAGTTTGTGATGTCGACTGCCATTTGCCATTGGGCGTTGAACCAGGTGAGCAGGCGATAGGTGGCATCCGCCTGTCCGGTCGTTGCGGTCACATAGAACTGCTCCTCGCCGAAGCGGCAGGCAACACCGTCATCGACGATCGAGCCGCCATCGTCGAGAAGGATGGCGTAGCGGCTTCGCCCGACCGGCTGCTTGGCGTGCGGCGTCAAATAGATCCGGTCGAGGAAAACCGCTGCATCGGGGCCACGTATTTCGATCTTGCCGAGCGGCGAGACGTCGATGAGGCCAACGCTGGTCCGAACCGCTTCCACCTCGGCGGCGATCGCCGCCTGGCGGTTCCCATTGGCCGGGTAGACCGCCGGCCGTCGCCACAATCCGGCAAGCATCATTTCGGCGCCGAGCGTTTCATGCCGGCGCTGCATCGGCGAATCCCGCCAAGGATGGAAGGCACGCCCTGCGAGCCGGTCGAAACGCTCACCGGCCAGTGGCGGCCTGAGCGTTGTGGGACCGAACATTTCCGGATCCCCGCCGCGCGCTCTCGCGGCAATCCGTTCAACATTGACCGCGCTGTGCCGCCCCTGACTTGGGCCCATCCCCGCCGTCGACCAGCGCTTGAGCAATTCCGGATGAGAGAAGCCGTCGGCAACCGCATTCTCGATGTCCCCGAGCGTCAGGTCCTCATCGAAATCGACGAAAGCCTTGCCCCTTGGATTGTGAATGATCGGAAACGGATGGTTGAAGCCGCTCTCAGCGATGGCGGCGGGGCCCGGATCGTCGGCATCGAAGCCGGCGTGGCGCGCTGCAAGAATGCCGGAACGGGCGCCATCGGCGATCACCACCGCCGGATCGTGGATATGGCTAATGGATCCGGCGGCGATCACCCCAGCGGGCAGGTCCTTCAGCACCAACGCATTCAGACCGCGATCGTAGACGAGTTTCGCACCGGAATGGCAGGCGAGTGCTGCGGCAGGCGTATAACCGCCGGCCATCACAACCAGATCGCAGGCGACGGTCTCGCCGATGATTGCCTCGCCGCTGTCATCGATCTGCGCCAGGCGCACGGCATCGACCGGCGCCCCAAAAAAGAAGGATCCCGGCTGCGCCATTGCTTCATGGGGGAGTGTCGAAAAGTCGATCGGAATTCCTTTTTCTTCGAGGGCTTGATGGTGATCGTTGCGCGCCGACTCTGGCCGAGCGTCGGCAATGGCGGCGATCGTGACGCCCGCCGCGGCAAGGTCGCGGGCGGCTTCGAGCCCATGATCATTGACGGTGGCAACAACTGCGCGACGGCCCGGTTGGACGCCATACAGCCAGATGAGCCGCGAGGCGGCCGACGCGGTCATCACTCCAGGCAGGTCGTTGTTGCGAAACACGATCGGCTGCTCGATAACGCCGGTTGCGATGACAACGGCCCTGGCTCGGAGCTTGTAATAACGGCGCTCGGTCTCGATCGAGAGCCACTGATCGGCGAACAGGCCTTGCGCCAGCGCCCCCGTCAAGATTTTGACATTGCTTGGAAAATCGGCGTTCGAAGCGTTCTCTGGCTTTGCAGGAGAGAATCCACCGAGTGTCGGACTGGTTTCGATCAGAACCACTTCAGCGCCCGTCTCGGCAGCGGCGCGGGCGGCGGCCATCCCGGCCCGGCCGCCGCCGATTACCGCAATATCCGCAAAGAGATATTGCTTGTCTGTCGACGCGTGATGCGCGCGCCGGTCGAGGACTCCGAGGCCTGCCAACCGGCGGAATCGCGGCTCGAAACGACGCCAGTCGAAGAAAGACCGGTAGTAGAAGCCGACGGGCAGGAAACGGCTGAAGAGGCCAACCCAGGCATTCCGGTCGCGACCGACGGTCCCCCGGCGATTCTGTGCGGTTATGGGTGGGAGTCCATCTCGAAGCAGAAGTCGGTCGGCAGGAACGTTCGGTTCGTTGCCGACCTGGACAAGAGCGGGATTGCCGAAGTCCGAAAGAGCCTGGACACCCCGCGGACGGTGGTATTTGAACGAGCGGGAGAGTGTGCGAACGCCGCGGGATAGGAGCGCGGCGGCGAGCGTATCGCCCGGATGTCCATGATGCGCCTTGCCCTCGAAGGAAAACGGAATCGTCCGCTCGCGATCGATCAGACGACCAAAGGGGAGAGGCAGTCGCGGCGTGGGGCTTGGATCGGTCATAGCCGCCCTTCCCCACGAAAAGCGTCGACCGTCCACGTTTGGATGATCTCGTCGGTCATGGTGTCGCGCTCGGCGATGAACCAATAGGCGGTGGGAATGTGGAACCACCACTCGACCACCGGACCGGCGAAATTATCCTCGAAAAAGGCATAGTCGGCCCAGGCTTCCGCTGGCGCTTGAGGCGCGGGCATCGCCTTCACCGGCCCTTGGCAGATAAACTCGGTGATGTTGCGGGGGCCGTTTAGCGGGCAAGGCATGATCTTCATGTGGCGCCGCCCCGCTTAGTGGCCGACCGAGGCGGCGCCGCGCTCGCCGACCTGTTGGAAGCTGCGGAAGCGATCGAGGCGAAAGCCGTCGATCAGGCTGTGCGGCCGGCCTGTGGCGACGGTCTCGGCCATCGTGAGCCCGCAAACCGGCGTCGCCTTGAATCCCCACGTGCCCCAACCCGCATCGATGAAATAGTCGTCAACCGGCGTCAGGCCCATGACCGGCGAGAAGTCCGACGTCATGTCGGCGATCCCCGCCCATTGACGGAGGAGCCGAGCCTTGGCGAGG
>JAAEOR010000416.1 GCA_024222895.1 Hyphomicrobiales bacterium
CAGAAGCAGCAGGGTTATTACCAGCCCACGGATGAACAACATCTCGCCAAGTGGCAGTTCATCGCTGGCAAGCTTGACCATTGTGTCGTTGACAAGGAACAGCAGATTGCACGCGGACACGGCCGCGATGCCGCGCAGGTTCTCGCGGAAAGGAGTCATGTCGCCTCAAACTGTTCGAAGAACCGGTCGCAGCAAGGCGCTCCGGCGGCACCTGGATTCGCCTGGAAGTCCCAGATTGCAGCTGTTTGATGGACCGTGCAATCCTCGTTTGCACGAGGCGGCGGAACTGCCAGGCCGTGAATCGTTTCAGCCGCCGGTGACGCTCATGTGACGCGCAACGGACGGTGCCCGCCCGGATCGGTCGATGACGAAATCGTGGCCTTTGGGCTTTCGGGAGATCGCCTCGTCGATCGCTTGGTGCAGACGCCGGTCTCCTTCGGAGGCGCGCAACGCACCGCGCAGATCAGCGGCATCGTCCTGGCCGAGGCACATATAGAGCGTTCCGGTGCAGGTTACGCGGACGCGATTGCAGGATTCGCAGAAATTGTGGGTGAGCGGCGTGATAAAGCCGAGGCGGCCGCCAGTCTCGGCAACAGACACATAGCGCGCGGGGCCGCCGGTCTTATAGGGGATGTCGGAGAGCGTCCAGCGCGTCGACAACTGCCGCCGGACCTCAGCCAGCGAAAGATACTGGTCGGTCCGATCGGCATCGACCTCGCCAAGTGGCATCGTCTCAATGATCGTCAGATCCATGTCTTCGCCATGAGCCCATTGGATCATGTCGTCCAGTTCGTGTTCGTTCACACCCTTCAGTGCGACCGCGTTGATCTTGATCTTCAGTCCGGCCGACTTTGCGGCCTCGATACCGTCATGCACCCTGGCCAGGTCGCCCCACCGCGTGATCTGCTTGAACTTGACGGGATCGAGCGTATCGACCGAGACGTTGACACGCCGAACGCCATGGTCGACCAGCGCCGAGGCGTATCTGGTGAGCTGCGAACCGTTGGTCGTCAAAGTCAACTCGTCCAGCCGGTCGTTTGCCAGATGTCGGGAGAGTGAACCGATCAGGCTCATGATGTTCTTGCGGACGAGCGGCTCGCCTCCGGTCAACCGAAGTCTACGCACGCCGCGGTCGACGAA
>JAAEOR010000417.1 GCA_024222895.1 Hyphomicrobiales bacterium
ACTGTTCGGGTTCGAGGGAACGACGGAAGAGTACCCAAGCTGAGGTTCGGGCTTGAACGCCCGAGGATGAGACGGGATCTCTTCCGACACCGCAACGCCAACATTAGCATCTGCGGCACTCACTGACTTACAAGGATGAGGGCCGTAATTGTAAGTGTTGCCGATGAGACCGATGGACGGTGATCCCGGAAAAAAACAAGCTATCCCAACCGAAGATTGCTATTTCGCGCCTCATCCTGAGGAGCCCGGCGCAGCCGGGCCTCGAAGGACGCACTGGCCTTTCCGAGATGCGCCAGGTCCAAATCGCCACCCACCAGGTCGCCCCATCGCTCAGCCTGATTGGCGGGGCTCGCGGAAGGCGGCAACCGCCTCGCTGACTGCCCTGGTGACCGGATAGCGCTCGGCCGAGGATCCCGTTGCATAGCCGTGACAACGGGAGTGTTTCAGGAAAGCCTTGACGACGGGAGGTGACGCCAGGGGGCCACCATGGGCCAGTACGAGGACGTTCGGATTAGCTTCAAGCGCCGCGTCGGCAATGCAGTCCGCGTCCGCGATGGCCTGGTCGAGCGCGAGCTCATCGGTCCGCGTCGGACCCAGCATCGCGCCGATCAGGCAGGCCCCGGCTTCGGACAGGGCTCGGGCTTCCTCAGGCGAGAACGCCCACGCGAAGGTCAGGAGACCGCGTTGGGCGGCGCGGGAGATCAATTCGACTTCGCGCTGAAATCCACAACCGGCCGCATCGAGCTCTGCTCGGATTTCTTGGCCGTACATCCCGATGAAGGGTTCGTTCATCACCCCTGCCGCCCCGAGGGCTTCGGCCCGATCGAGCAGAGCGTCGATGGGCTGGTCCGGATTGTGCGCCCCGAGACCAAGGATGACCGGGCAGGTGCCCGCATTGGCAAGCACCTCAGGGGCGACGGTGAAGGTCAGGTCGTTGGCGTTGTCATAGGGAAGAAACGACAGGAGAGACGGCATGCCCCGGCATCGGTAGACCGCCGTGCTGTAGGTGGCGAGGAGATCGGCGCCGCCTTTGACCGCGCCGCCTGCTGTCAGACCTGAACCGACCCCGGCCATGATGAGGGGACGTCCACCGTTGATCGTATCCCGGAAGGCGGCCAGGATGTCTTCAGCCACCAATTCCCCCTCCAGGTGGCTTTCGGTGAGTCTTCCAAAGGTCAATGAACGTTTCTGCAACCCGGTCGGCAAACGCCGGGTCGTTGATGTTGAAAGGTTCCTCGGCGCAGGGAATGTCGGGCCGCAGGGTTTTCCGGAATTCGGCGCAAAACGCATGGTCCGCTTCATCGTCGATATACGGCCCGTCCGGCCGTTTCTGATAGCTGTCGAATCCGTCAAGCGGAAGAAGCACCGCCGTCGGGCCGATTGCCTGGTTCAGTTTGTCGGTCATGATTCGCGCAAGGTCGATCGCCTCGGCCTTGGTCGTCCGCACGGCCGAGACATAGGGGTTATGCACGATCAGGCGCCGTTCCGGTTTGTCGAACTGCGCGGGAACGGTGTCGCGCGGACCAAAGTTCAGGACTTCGATCGCGCCCGGAACAACCACCTGTGGGATTCCCTTTCGTCCGGCGGCCGTCAATCGATCCGGTCCGGCCGGGAAAGCGCCGCCAAGGAGCTCGTCCGTCAGTTCGCTGACCGTAAGATCAACGAGTCCGTCAACGAGCCCCTCGTCGATCATCTGTTCCATGGCGCGGCCGCCGGATCCGACCGCGTGGAAGACGATAGTTTCGAAGCCGGCGTTCTGAAGCTGGTACTGGACCCGCAGGACGCCCGGCGTGGTCACCCCAAACATGGTGATGGCAACAAGTGGTTTGTTGTTGCGCGTATCATCGCCGGTGGGCTGCGCCATTGCCGCGGCAGCGATGGCGGCATTTTCGAGAATCCGCCGGGAGACCCGGTTCAACCCGGCGATATCGGTAACCGAATGCATGACGGTGATGTCACGGGTGCCGACAAACCTGGCGACACTCGACATCATGGTCGTCAACAGCAGCTTGGGCATCCCCATCGGCATCGCCCGCATGACGCCGCTGATCACCGTGGCGCCTCCCGAACCGGCCGCACCGAGGATTGCGTCGCATCGCCCTTCGTCGCAGAGCGTCTTTACGATTAGCGTTGCGCCTTGCTCCATCGTGGCGAGCGCCTCGGCCCTGGTATCGCTTCCTTCGCGCGTGAAGCGCAGGTCCGCGATTGTCGTTCCGGCCGCAGCGGCAACCTGTTCGGACGAGATATCCGGTTGAATGGTCGGCGGCTTCAGGACGCCGATGTCGACGAGCACGACATCAACCCCGGATGCGCGCAGGCGATCGCGAATAAAGCCATATTCGGGCCCCTTGGTGTCGAGTGTTCCGATCAGGACAACGGTGCTCATCGGCTATCGGCCTCAGCGCTTGAAATCGAGGGTCTGATACGCGTGCAACACGTCCGCCAGCGCCTTCTCGACGGGTATACGCTCGATGCTGGAGGCAGCCAGGAAACCGTCGACATCTGTCAGTTCGAAGCAACGCTGGACTTCCTTCGGGCTTTCGAAGGGGCCGCCATGGGCAACAATCAGGACGTCCTTGCGTATCTCGCGGGCGGCGGCGCTGAGTTCGGTCGTTCGCTCACAGGCAGCGTCGAGATCCAGCGCCTGACTCGCCCCGATGGTGCCGCCGGTCGTGAGACCGACATGAGCCCCGATGACGTCCGCACCGGCGTCAGCCATCTGCCGCATCTCATCCGGGGTGAAGGCATACGCGATCGTGAAAATCTCACGTTCACGGCACTTTCGGATCAGGTCGATTTCGGCGGGATAGCCGAGGCCGGTGTGGTCGATGTTTTTGCGGAAGTTTCCGTCGTAGATGCCGGCGGTCGGAACGTTGGTGATCCCGGAGTACCCAAGCTGCAGGTAGGTCGTCAGCATGGCGTCGATTTGACGATACGGATCGGCCGCGCCGATCCCGCCAATCACCGGTGTATTGGGCGCCACCGGAACGATCTTGGCCGCCATGTCGATCGTCATCTGGTTCGAATCGCCATAGGCGAGATAGCCGGCGAGCGATCCATGACCGTCCATGCGAAACGGGCCGGTGTTGTAGGCCATGATCACGTCGACGCGGTTCTGGTCCAGGATCTTGGCAACGAGGCCGATGCCGGCTCCGGCCATGACCAGCGGTTGGCGTGCGGCAACCTTCGTCCGGAGCTTTTCCAGTATCTGTGACCGCGAAAACGCCATGTCGATTCCTCCCGTTCTGCTGGCTCCGTCCCCTGGTTTCGCGCGGCGCCTAATTGCCCTGACATTCCGGTCCGGCATTGACGATGAACGTGTTCACTGCCGCGAATTGCGGCACCGAAAGCCCTTCCTCGGCTTTCGCTGTGCCGTCGTCGTCGTTCGTCACGATGGCGAGAACGTAGTCCCGCTGGACCGCCGACAGGGACGCCGCCTTGTCAGCGAGACACTGGCAAGCCTTTTCCGTCCAGTTGGTGCTGTTGACGCAGCCGTCCTTGATGGTGGCCGGATCGGCCGCCGCGGCCGGCCCGGCGGTCAACAGAACCGCGGCTACACCTGCAATCAAACCCCGAGTCATCGCTGTCCTCCAATGGTCTATCCGGTTCGTGGGACGATAAGCATTGTCCCGACCGACGCAAGCCGCGGGTATGAGAAGTGGGTTTGTGACTTTGCGTCCGCCGTTAGTTCGCGCTCGAACGAGAGCGGCCGGTTCTCAGTGGTCATGCGCCGAGAATCGAATGCAGATCGCGATTGAAGCGCTGCCGGCCTGGCCATCAGCCAGCTGTTCGCAACGGAGCATCGAGGTCTTGGGAGGGCGTTGTTCAGGGCGGGTCGGTTTCTAGCAAACCGGTACTCGTTCGATGTTAGGTTCGTGCCGTCAAAGTCCTCGCATGGCTGATTTGTCGTTGTTGGTCTGGAGCAGGTCGGTGTTCTGACGAAGGATGGCAGCCGCCCGGCGACCAAGCGTTCTTGACGGCGGGACAGCCGGCTTCCAGACAAGGATCCCGAATGAGGAAGCTGTCTGTTTTTGAGGTGATCAGCCTCGCCTGGGAGTTTGTGTTCCGTCGTTTGGGGACGGTCCTCCGCTTTGCCTGATTCCCATTTGTCGTGTTGTTCATCATCCGTTTCTGTGCGGACTACATCGTTCTTCAGTTGACCTTCGATTTCCTCGCGTCGGCGATGACCGCTTTCGGTGCGGACGCTACGTCAATGATCATGATGACCGTGAACCTTGTTTCCGGCCTTGCCGAGATCATTGTGATCGTCATGTTGGCAGTCGCGGTGCATCGACTAATCCTCTTCAATGATCGCCGGACCGGGCACACCCTCCTGTTCTCGCTTCGGAAGGCGGGGCGTCTGTTCGTCGCCTTTGGCGTTGTGGTTGTCATTCTCCAAAATCTGATCGTGATCGCTCTGCTGGATCTAGCGATCAACATCGACCTGCTGGTGCTGACCGATCGGCCGATGACCTTGCTTGTCTTGATCGTCTACATCCCCGCTTTCGCGCTGTTTATTCGGATCTTGTCGATCTACCCGATTGTGGTGGTCGAGCGCCGGATGGACTTCCGACTGGCGTGGCGGATGTCAAAGGGCAACTTCTTCAGGCTGACCGCCGTCATGATCTTCGGACTGGTCATTCCGGTCGTGCTTGCGCTTCTCACGCTTTTCTTCGTTTTGGGGCCGTTGGTTGTGGCGCCCATCCTGTCGTTTGTATTCGACGATTTGGCGACATTGAATCCGTTGGCGCGGGTGCGGGCAGAGTTGTTGTACAGCGCCCTCGGATTGACGGTCCCTGTAATTCTGGCGACGATTTTTTTGACATCGCTGTTTGTGGCACTGGTCAGCTATTCCTACCGGGCGTTCCGTGGCATCCCGCCCGGCGCGTACCTCGATGACGAGACAACGGCCCCAGCTTTGCATGGCGGCAAGGCGGCCGCGGTGCAGGACGTCGATGAGCGCTGACGCCCGTGTGACCCGAGCCTCTTAGAGTTTCACACTGCGTCGGCAAGCCAGCAAGTTTCGACACTCACCCCAGCGAATGAACCTGTCCCTCCGCATGGCCGTCTGTGGTCACGGTCGCCACCTTCGTGCCGTCGGGTGAAATCGCGCCGCGTGTCGCCTGGCCGGCGTCCTCGGCAAACGGCTTGATCACGTCGCCGGTTTCCGGCTCCGACCGGCCGGCCCGCCACAGATAGACCCGCCCGTTCTCGTCAGCGGCGGCGACGGTTGCGCCGTCGGCGCCGATCGCCACGCCCTTTGCCCCGCCGGCGGCGACGCGACGATCTTCGGCGGTTGCGATCGGTTGGTTGAGGGTCCATAGCCGCACGGTCTGATCGCGGCCAAGCGTTGCCAAGTGTCGGTCGTCGCTGCTGAGGGCGATCTCCCAGACCTTGCCGGTGTGCCCGGCCGGTGACACTGCGGTCGTTGTTCTGGCTGTCGGATCCCAGACATGGACGCGGCCGTCATCGCTGCCGCCGACCAGCCCGGCCCCATTATGGGTGAATACGGCACTCTGGACGTGGTCCTCCGGATCGAAGGCCCGGCCTTCGAACCGGCCGTCCGGATAGGCGAACAGGGCCGAGGTACCGCCGCTGCTGACCGTGGCGAACCAGTCGCCCGACGGGGCGAAGGTGAGAGACCAGACATCGCTGGTGTGGACGTCGGTGATGCCGGTGAGCAGCGCCTCGCCGTCGGCCAGCCGCCAGCCGTGGATCTTGCCGGCGCCGGTCCCGGCGATCAGGCCGGTGCCATCCGGGCTGAAGGCAACGCTGAGCACATCGCCGATGCCCTCGGCAAGTGGCGGCCCGATCTGGGTGCCGCTCTCGGTATCCCAAAGGCGCACGGTCCGGTCCTCGCTGCCGGTACCGTGCGGCCGCTTCGATCCGCTCCTTCTCCTCCACTGCGGTGCGAATGTACTCGTGGAGCAGGGCGCCACCCTGGTCCGGGTGCTTGGCCTGCCAGTCGAGGGCGGTCATCAACCCGGTTCCGCGGAGCAGCAGGTCGGTGTCGCGGTTTGCCGCTTCCCATTCGTCGGCGTTGCGGATCAGTCGCTGGCGCAGCCGCAGGTCGTCGCCGGCATCGTCAATCCAGCCGCGCAGGCGCGGCCAGGCCCTGAGCAGCGCCTCGTGGGTGACCGTAGGAGATCACACGGTCGCGCCGCAGGACGCCGTAGATGCCCTCCGGAACGCAACCCTTTGGGCTGGCTCTAGCGCAGATCACATCGAGTGGGAGAGAAGCGGGCTAGCAGCTAGCGTTCCACCTAGCCGCGGCTGCTCTTTTCCGGTGGCGTGACGCCCGGCAAATCAGCCGCATGGTCCGAACCGGATTCAAAAAAGTGGCCGCGTCGCCGGTTCACGCAGCCCTGAGGCCGCGACGCAGGCCGTCGGGCGCCCGGTCCGGCTTCAGACATCCGAGGATTTCTCCTGCGATTCCTCTGGCCTTGGACGCGGCCGTTTCTGGCAGCCATGGTGGTGTTCCTTGTTTCCCGTCGTCGGCTTGCAGGCGCCTGCCATCAAGCGACCTTGCGGACCCTGGTAGTACGCACGAAAACGCCTGTGGCATTGAACTCCGCCTGAATGGGAGCTGCTGCCGCTGGTTGGCACTCTAAGTGGGTGTTAGAGTCGTAAACTGGTGGGACAATCAGGCATTTTCAAGGACATTCCGATTGTTCCGCGCCCGCACCAGATCGTCCCGGTCGGTGTGATTGCGCGCCGGCTTATTCAGGAGATACAAATGCCGATAATATCGTTGCGGGTCATCGTTATTGCCGGGACAGTTGTTCTCCCGAGTGTAACGTACGCCGATACCATCGAACCTGATGACATCAGACTTGTCGTGCAGATCACGGTGGACGGCCTGCGCGGAGATCTGATTGACCGGTATTTCGACAGTTTCGGCCCTGACGGATTTCGCCGCCTGACGGATGGCGGGGTCTGGTACACAGATGCACACCACCAGCATGCCAACACCGAGACAATCGTCGGCCACGCAACGCTCGCGACGGGGGCCAATCCGTCAGAGCACGGGATGATAGGGAATGCCTGGTACGACCGGGCCAGCGGCCGCTTGGGTTACAACATCGAAGATCCTGACCACGCGCTGTTGCCGGTCCCTGGCATCGAGGGATCCGGGGAGCAGATCGACCCGACGCAGGCTGCCGCAGAGTCGACGGGTCGATCGCCATCGAACTTGCTGGCAACCACTTTTAGCGACGAGCTTCACAAATCGAACAACGGTCTTTCGAAGATCATCGGAGTCTCCGGCAAGGACCGCTCTGCCGTTGCAATGGCAGGCCATGCCGGAAAAGCGTTCTGGATGTAGACCGAGACCGGAGCCTATCAGACGAGCACCTACTACTACGATGCTTATCCGGATTGGGTGGCGGAATGGAACGCCAAGCGCCTGGCCGACGCTGCTATCGGCACGAAGTGGACCCTTCGCGATCCCATCGAGACATATCTACTGGCCTCCAACGACAACCGTCCGTATGAGTCCGACCTGAAAGGGTTTGGGCGCACATTCCCACACTCCTTCGGGGATCCGGCCGATGGGTTGTATTACACTCAGGTGCTGCTAAGTCCGCTTGGCGATCAGTTGACCGGGTCGTTCGGAAAGGCTGCGGTGCTGGGTGAGGAACTCGGCAAGGACAACGCGGTAGACTATCTTAGCCTCAGCTTCTCGGGCGTGGACGCAACCAACCACTTCTTTGGGCCCTCAAGCCTCGAAAACGAAGTGATGATGCGCTCTCTGGACCGCACTCTCGCCGACCTGTTCGCGTTTCTCGATGAGGAGGTCGGGCGGGACAAGGTACTCTATGTTCTGTCCGCCGATCACGGCATGCCGGAGATGCCCGAGCATATGGCGCATCAGGGGTTTGACGCCGCGCGAAATGGGCACACCGCACTCGCGGATGAACTGAACGCAGAAATCGCTGACGCCTTTGGCGTGACAGCGGCGATCAAGGCGTTCTTTCGGCCCTATGTCTACCTCGATCATCAGGCGATCTTAGAGGCAGGCGCCGACCAGAGGGCGATCGAACGGCTCATTGTCGACAGCCTGTCTGATCGTCCGGGTATTGCGTTGGCCATGCCCAGCGTTCCGTTCCCCGAGCAGCGTGGGGACTATCTTGAGGGACCAATCCGCCGGAACTTTCACCCAGCACGCTCCGGCGACATTTATGTTGTGCAGTCTCCCTATTCGTTCCTGCTCGATCCGGGCGCGATTGCCGTGATGCACGGGTCGCCTTGGCGGTACGATACCCATGTGCCCATTCTGTTTTCTGGACCCGGTATTGAGCCGGCCAAAGTTAGCCGCAGGGTGGCGACGACGGACGTGGCCACGACGCTTTCCGCAATTTTCGGCACGTCTGTGCCAAGCGGCGCATCCGGCCTCGTGCTTGAAGAAGTGCTTCGTTGACGGTGAGGCCCGACGCCTGCACTACCGACGTGGCATGGGCCATGACCCAACCAGGTTCGGCGCCGATGTCGAATTTCTCGCGCGGTTCAGTTCGCGTTTTTCGGACATTCCGTTGTTGTGCGCCTTTTGCTTCGCCCATCCGGCCCGCGTTGCATTGTCTGCTCAGACCAGCAACGCTGTCGCATACATGACGGCGACCCCGGCGACGACGCCGGCAGCGCCAGCCGGCGCGACAAATGCCCGGCCGCCGTTCTGGCGGTTGAGCAGGGCCGCGACCTCGATAATCGCCTGAAGGATGGCGCCGGCGCTGATGCCGAAGGACAAGGCCGCCCAGAAGGGACTGACGGCGCCGGTGCCCAGCAGAACGCCGGCGACGGCGGGCAGGCCGGCCAGAGCGGCCAGACCGACGAAGGAGGACATCGGCGGCGGCTTGCCGGCGGCCAGTGGTGCGGCGATGCCGATGCCTTCGGTGACGTTGTGGATGACTAAGCCGATGACGAGGAAGGTGGCGAGAGCCGCGGCGCCGGTCGCCACCGCGGCGCCGACGACAAGCCCTTCACCGAGATTGTGCAGGCCGATGCCGAGGGCGATGAAGAAGGCCAGGCGGACGTCTTCGGGCGCCTTGCCGCCTCGCCGCCGATGGCGAGAAGGGCGATCGCGGTGAGGCCCATGGCGATCCAGACCAGCGTCGTGCCCCTGAGCCGGCCCAGAACCTCGGCGCCGAGCTCAAGCCCCTCGCCGAGCGTGTCGATCAGGAGAAACAGCAGGAGACCCACCGTCAGCGCCAGCACGAAACCGAGGACCTGCGGTCCGGCAGCCTTTGTCGCCGGATAGGCGAGCAGGCCGATCGCCACCGGGACGATGCCGAGCAGAATGCCGATCAGCCCGAGCTGGGACAGGGTCGCGCCGCTCCATTCCGGCCGCGTCAGTCGCCACGTCGATGGTGTGTTCGAAACCGACGCCGGTCGAGGTCAGGAGCAGGATGTGATGGGTTTCGCCGTCAATCCACGGGTAGGGAATATCGATCCGCGCCGTGCCGAGGCGTTCCAGGACCGCCGACGGGCTTGCCGTGAACGTTCTCCAGGCGCCGTCGACCTGAACCTGGGCGATGGTGACCGGCTGTGAGCCGTCGGCCCGGACGTTCAGCGAGATCATTCCGGAAGTCAGATCGACAATCTCGACCGCCAGTTCCTCCACCGGCGGCGCCGATTGCGTCAACACTGGATCCAGTCCTGCCTGGTAAACACACCGCAGTGTCGGCCGCTCTGACACAGCAAAATGTGTGCATTCCCTGGCTCGGGGAGAGGGACGTGCTTCCGGCACCGCGGCGCCGGCGACTTCCCGGAGCGGGGAATCCAAACAGTCAAAACCTCTGTGCAACTGACCTAATCGTGCAGTGGTAAGCCGTCTGGAAACGTGGCCCATTTGGGCGCCCGCGATACGAATACCGCAAAATCCGGACTGAACGCGTTCGGGTCATCAAGCGTTCCGACGCAGGCCTCGATCACGTCATCCTCCGACCGATAGTACCCACCATCAATCTCCGGGTAGATGAACAGGCTGGTTCCGCAGGCTCCACAAAACGCTCGAATGATGGTTGCGCCGCTGTCGGCGATGACAGCGTAGGTCGAAGGCTCCCCATGAAGCAGCTCAAACGTCTCTCGCGCTCCGCCAATAACGAAGACTCTGTCAGCGCCCGTAAAGTACTGACAGTCACGGCAACAACACATATGCTTGAGTGTGGGGGGCGAACTAAACGCGTAGCCAATCGCGCCGCATCGACATCTTCCGGCAATGGCTTCGTTCATATGAACTCGTCCCGCCACCAGATTCGCCTGGTCGGTTGAATAGTGCCAGGGATTGCGTAAACGCCCTAGCCCCGAGGCTAGTAGTCCATGCCACCACCGGGCATCGGCATCGGGGCTTCCTCCTTGGGATGCTCGGCGACCATCGCCTCGGTGGTGACCAGCAGGCCGGCGACCGAGGCCGCATCCTGTAGCGCCGTGCGCACCACCTTGGTCGGATCGATGATCCCTTTTGCCACAAGGTCGGCATAGGTCTCGCTCTGGGCGTCGAAGCCATGGGCGTCCGACTTCGACTCGCGAACCTTCATCGCGACGATCGAGCCTTCGACGCCGGCGTTCTCGGCGATCTGGCGGATGGGCGACTCGAGAGCGTGGAGCACGATCGAGATGCCGGCCTGGATGTCGGGGTTGTCGGAGGTAAGCTTACCGACCGCCTTCTTGGCGCGGAGCAGCGCAACGCCGCCACCGGGAACAATCCCTTCCTCGACCGCCGCACGGGTGGCATGGAGCGCATCGTCGACGCGGTCTTTCCGCTCCTTGACCTCGACTTCCGTGGCACCGCCGACGCGGATCACCGCGACACCGCCGGCAAGCTTGGCCAGGCGCTCCTGCAGCTTCTCGCGATCATAGTCGGAGGTGGTCTCCTCGATCTGCGCCTTGATCTGATTGATACGGCCTTCGATCTCGGCTTTCTTGCCGGCACCGTTGACGATCGTGGTGTTCTCCTTGGTGATGTTCACGCGCTTGGCCTTGCCGAGCATGTCGAGGGTGACGTTCTCGAGCTTGATGCCGATGTCCTCGGAGATGACCTGTCCGCCGGTCAGGACGGCAATGTCCTCGAGCATCGCCTTGCGACGATCGCCAAAGCCGGGGGCCTTGACCGCCGCGACCTTGAGGCCTCCGCGCAGCTTGTTGACCACCAGCGTGGCCAGCGCCTCGCCCTCGACGTCCTCGGCAATGATTACGATCGGTTGACCGCTCTGGACGACCGCTTCAAGCAGGGGAAGCATCGCCTGCAGGGACGAGAGCTTCTTTTCGTGCAAGAGGAAGAACGGGTCGTCGAGATCGATCACCATCTTCTCGGCATTGGTAACAAAATAGGGGGACAGGTAGCCGCGGTCGAACTGCATGCCTTCGACGACTTCGAGCTCGAACTCGAGCGCCTTGGATTCCTCGACGGTGATGACTCCATCATTGCCGACGCGCTGCATGGCCTCGGCGATTTTCTGACCGATCATCGTTTCGCCGTTCGCCGCAATCGACCCGACCTGGGCGATCTCCGCCGACGTCTTGATTGCCTTGGATCTCTTCCCGAGATCCTCGACCGCCGCAGCCGTGGCCAGATCGATACCGCGTTTCAGGTCCATCGGGTTTAGTCCGGCGGCAACGAGTTTTGCTCCCTCGCGAACGATGGCTTGAGCAAGAACCGTCGCAGTCGTGGTGCCGTCGCCAGCGATGTCGCTGGTCTTCGAGGCGACCTCGCGGACCATCTGGGCGCCCATGTTCTCGAACTTGTCCTCAAGCTCGATTTCCTTGGCGACCGTGACGCCGTCCTTGGTGATGCGTGGCGAACCGTAGGATTTGTCGAGCACGACGTTACGGCCCTTGGGGCCGAGCGTGACTTTCACCGCGTCTGCGAGAATGTCCACGCCATGCAGCATCCGCTCGCGCGCGTCGTTGGAGAACCGTACGTCTTTGGCAGCCATGGTGTTGTTCCTCGTTGCTTGGTCGGCTGTTTGTAGGGCTGTCTGATCAAGCGATCTTGCGAACCCCCGGGAGTGTTTCAGAAACTCAAGGTGACAGCTGGTATCCGGTCACCGTCGGAGCACTGGATCGGCGAACAATACACCCTAATCGACCCGGCAGAAGCCACGAACGTCGCAACCGGCCGAATGCCGTCCCGTTTGGACGACTTCGTGAGCCATTACCCCGATCTGGTGCCCGGCTTGACCGATTAGGCACCAAGCGTAGATGCCGACACCGCGATCGCGCGTCGCGAGCCGGACGACGGCGGTTTTCAGTCTGAGATCCGACACGACATGTGCCTCGGACGCATTGACCTGCATCAAACAGGGCAGGGCGGTCCTGACGTTGCTCAGCGATCCGCAAGTCTCCGGTTTGGCCAATCCGATGTTTTCCGGCAGGGCCTGCTTTCCCGGACCGCTCGGATCCTGGACGTGCTCGCATTCGCATTCGGAATTGCCTTGAACCGCTTCTGTCACACTCCGGGCCGTCTGCAACCCTTCGGGCCGGATGAAGCGCAAAACAAGGTGTATCGAAGCCCTCGAACGTATCGCCGATACGCTTCGCGCTTCTCCCGCCCCGTCGCCTGCTTGAGCCGGGGCAGATCACATCGAGTGTGACAGAAGCGGACTAAAAGACCGGGTTCCTTGCTGTCCCTTCTTTCGGCTGCTTTGAAGCGCGCTGGAGCCTGACGACGAGTCGTCAACCGTCTTGCGCGCCTGCGGCGGGCCGAGGGCGGTAGGGATTTGTGCTGACGCGCATTAAGTCGACGCGGTCGGCAATTCCCGGATGATCGCCGAGGAGAACAGCCATGGGCGGCGACCAGCCAGCGATCGGTTTCATAGGCCTTGGTCTCATGGGGACACCGATTGCCATGAAGATGCTCGAGACTGGCTTTGGTGTAACGGTCTGGGGACGAACGGCAAGCAAACTTGAACCGGCGCTGGAGGCTGGCGCCGTGGCTGCAGAATCCCCCGCCGCACTTGCTGCTCGGTCGGATTATGTTTTTCTTTGCGTGTCCGACGCGACTGCCGTGGAAGACGTCGTTTTCTCGGCGAACGGGATTGCGACGGGTGCAGGGCCGGGCCGGATCCTGGTCGACCACTCCAGCATCCGCCCTGCCGCAACCCGTGAAATGGCTGCCAGATTGGTGGGCAGCGGCATGGCCTGGATTGACGCTCCGGTCTCTGGCGGTGCGGCCGGGGTTGCCGACAAGACTTTGGCTGTTATGTGCGGCGGCGATCCCGACGTGTTCGAGCGGGTTCGCCCGGTCATCGAAAGCTATGCCGGTCGGTGCACCCTGATGGGCGGTATCGGTGCCGGGCAGACCACCAAGCTCTTCAATCAGGCGATCTGCGGCGTGACCTTTGCGACACTCGGCGAAATCGCTGTGCTGGCGCAGCGCGCCGGCGTTGACGTTGCGTCCCTTCCCGCGGCCTTGGCGGGCGGACGGGCCGACTCGCGACTGCTTCAGGAATATCTGCCGCTGATGGTGAGCGAAGATTCGCCTCAAACGGGGCGGATTGACATGATGCTGAAGGATCTTGACAGCCTGGCCGAACTGGCCCGCGATACCGGCAGTGCGGTTCCCTTCTCGGCGCTTGCCACCGAGGTTCATCGGCTGCTTGTGGCCCGCGGGATGGGGGGCGAAGACCCGGCCGCAATCGTCAAGTTCTTCCGGTAACAGAGCGGGCAAGGTTCAAGCCGGGTGCGGCTTGCTTGTGGCGGAATCGGACCATGACTGAAGCCGATACACTCGCGACGCATTGCCACCGAGCACTGCGTCCAATTCGGATGGCGACAACCCGTTCAGAAGTTCGAGACTGACCTGCCGCCAGGTTCCGTAAGCCGAAGCGCGGAGGAGCGGCGGCCAGTCGCTGGCCCACATCAACCGTCCAGGACCGAAAGCGCCCATAAGGGCATCGCTGTATGGGCGAAACGCGTCGGCACGTGCGTCAGCTTGCGCGCTGTTGGGGAGCGCCGAGAACTTGCACGAAACGTTCTCATGCCTGGCGAGTGCCAGCATGTCGCCCGCCCAGGGTTGCAGGCGCCCGCCTGCGATATCGGGCTTTGCGCAATGGTCGAGTACAATCGTCAATTCCAGGTGGCGCCCGGCAAAATGCGTTACGAGCGGGACCTCGTCCGGATTCTGCACCAGAAATTCCAGGACCAGCCCGCGATCGGCCAGAAGTTGCCAGCAGGGTTCATGGCGAGCGTCGAGCATCCAACCGATCGATGCATTATCGTCAAGGATCGGCCGCACGCCGGAAAAGCGCGGATTGACAATCAGCGCGTCGAGTTCTTCAGCAAGCGACGGTGAACGTGGGTCAATCCAGCCGACAACCGCTGAGATCCAGGGATAGCGTTCGGCCAGCCCGAGGGTATACAGAGTCTCGGCAAGTGTGGGCGCCGCCTGCACAGCGATGATCGCGTCGATGCCGGCGGCATCGAGCAGCGGGCGGAGACTGTCCGGCTCGTAGTCTCGCCATACGACAGGCTCTGTCGGTGATAGCGAAGTATTGTCACCCCGAGCGAGCCGCCAGAAATGGATGTGCGCGTCGACCTTCAACGACAACTCTACGAAGCTGGATCGATGGCTGTGCCGGGCTGGTCCCGGCCATTTGGCATCCGCCCGAGGATGATCATCGACAGGACCTCGTCCTTGGTCGTATCCGATGTTCGCACGGTACCCACCACGCGCCCGTGGCTCAGCACGGTGACACGGTCGGCGAGATCAAACACGTCATGGATATCGTGACTGATGAGAACGATGCCGAGGCCATGCGTCTTCAACTCACGCACCAGTTCGCCGACCTTCTCCGTCTCTTCCGGTCCGAGCGCGGCGGTCGGCTCGTCCATGATGATGATCTTGGCATCGAAATAGACGGCGCGACCGATGGCGATCGCCTGGCGCTGGCCACCCGACAGCCGGCTGACCTCGGTGCGGAGCGAAGGAAGCCGAAGCTTCATTCGATCGAGCATAATGCGCGTTTCATGCTCCATCGCCTCCTCATCGAGGAAACCGAAGCGCGTGTGTCGCTCACGTCCAAGGAAAAGATTGGCGACGGCGTCGAGGTTCTCGGCAAGCGCAAGATCCTGGTATATGGTCTCGACACCGAGGGCCTTGGCTTCCCGCGTGGTTTCGATGCGGACCGCCTGTCCGGCGATGCGGATCTCACCATGGTCAGGGGGGTAAACACCCGACAGCACCTTGATCAACGTCGATTTGCCGGCGCCGTTGTGGCCGAGCAGGCCCATTACTTCGCCAGGGAAGATATCAATGTCGACGTCTTCGATTGCGTGAACGCCGCCGAAAGTCTTTGATATATGTCGGAGCTCTGCGAGCGGTTGGCTCATGACCGGCTCCGCTGATAGATGCGATCGATCCAGACTGCGCCAACCAGAACGATTGCGATGACCATCTTCTGCATTGGCGTCGGCACGCCCAGCAGGACCATGCCGTTTTCGAGGCTTTGCATGAACACGGCGCCAATGACCGCGCCGTAAATCGTACCAATTCCACCGGTCAGCGAGCTACCCCCGATGACCGCGGCGGCAATCACGTTGAGTTCAGTGAGCGTCCCGGTCACACTGGCGCCGGCGTTCAGGCGGGCGGTGACGATGATCGAGGCAAGCCCGGCAAGGAAGCCCATCACCGCGAAGACCTTGACGATCGTCCATTTGACGCTGATGCCGGCGAGGTCGGCGCTTTCGGGGTTTCCGCCTATGGCATAGACATAGCGCCCGAAAGAGGTTTTGCGTGCAATCACCGTCATGATCAGTGTCACCCCGATCAGGATCAGCATTGGAATCGCGATGCCCATCGGGACCTCGGTCTTCGGTCGAAGGTAGGAATTCATCACGCCGACAAACAGCAACACGAGTCCCGACCAGAGCACGATCGCCACGAAATCCATGTAGAGGGGGCGTACCGCAAATCTGAACCGCTGGCGTTTTCGACGAACGTGGAATGTCGTAAAAACGATGGCGGCGACGGCTGCCACTCCGCACACCCAGCTCCAGAACGCTCCGATAGTCCCATCCAGGCCGCCGCCAATCAGCTTGAAGGTCTCGTCAAGCGGAGCCACCGTGGCGCCCATATTGATCTGAAAGGCGGCGTTTCGGAAAAGGAGGAGGCCGCCGAGCGTCACGATGAAGGAAGGTACGCCTCCATAGGCGATGATCGCGCCTTGCCCGGCGCCGATGAGCGTGCCGACCATCAACATCAACAGGCTGGTAACCCACCAGGTGTAACCATGGCCCAGACCAAGAAACTCGGTCTGGACCAGCGCGCCGAACACGCCAACGAAACCAATGATCGAACCGACGGAAAGATCGATGTTGCGCGACACGATCACCAGGACCATGCCCGTGGCCATCACGCCAACGACGGCAACCTGAAGAGACAGGTTAAAAAGATTGCGGGCGGTCAGGAAGTTGCCGCCGGTTGCCAGATTGAGAATAATCCAGATCGTCGCGAGGATGAGCAACATGCCGAAGAGCCTGGGGTCGATGCCGACGGCCCGGGAAATTCGCTCAAATCCTCCACGAACCTTGTGGCTCCTCACCAGGTCGATGCTCGCCATGGTCGCCGATGTCTTCGTTGCAAATCAAATCGGAGGTCAACAAGAGAAGCCGACGCCCGGTCCGTCAGACCGAGAGCGCCGGCTCGTTTCAGTTGTGCTCGGCCTATTGACAAGCCGGCGGCGGGTCCTCGTCGACACCGTCGCAGAGCTTCTCCTTGGTAATCCAGCCCGCATCGACAACCAGGTTGAGGTTATCCTTCATGATGCCGATTGGCGTGAGCAGGATCGCCGGCTGGTCGACGCCTGACGGCGTCTTGAAGGTGTTGTTGCCGGAGACCTCGAGCAGGCTCTTGCCGCCGGCAAGTTCGGCCGCCGCCTTGCCCGCCGCAACGCCGAGGTCGTGTGCATTCTTCCACACGGTGACGGTTTGCTCGCCCTTGGCGATGCGGTTAAGAGCGGCGATGTCACCGTCCTGCCCGGAGAGCGGAATGCCGATCATGCCTTGAGATTCGAGGGCGGCGGCGACACCGCCTGCCATGCCGTCATTCATTGACAGCACAGCGTCGACCTCGTTGTTGTTGGCGGTCAGAATCTGCTCCATCGTCGACTGGGCTACATCAGGCTTCCAATTTTGGATGTTCTGCTGAGCGACGACATTGATCTTGCCCGAATCGATCAGCGGTTGGAGGACCTCCATCTGCCCATCGCGGAACAGGTTGATGATCGCCATCGAGGAGTCACCCTCGATCAACGCCCAGTTACCGTCCTGCTTCACCTTGACCATACCCTCGGCCATCACCCGGCCGACCCGGACATTGTCGAAGCTGATGAAGATGATGTCCGCTATGTCGACGGGCACGTCGTAGGCGATGACCGGGATCCCCGAAGCTTGGGCGGCCTCGATCGCCGGTACGATAGCCAAGCTGTCCTGCGCGAGGATGATCAGCGCAGCGCACCCGCCGGCAATCAGGCCCTCGATGTCCGACGGCTGCTTCTGCGGGTCACCCTGCGCGTCGGCGCTTACATAGGTGTGGCCGGTTCCCTCAAGCGCTTCGTTGATACCGGCTTCGTCGATGCGCCAACGCTCTTCCTGGAAATGCCGCCAGCTGACACAAATGTTGTCTTCCGCTGCCGACGGCAGCGTCGTGGCACCAAAGGTGGCTGATGTGAAGACGGCGATCGTGCAAAGCCTGGATACTATGCTCATTTCCGACTGTCCTCCCTAGTTCGATTGGCTTCGTTTACCGCGGACTGCCTTAATCGTCCTTGTAGCCTAGACTACGTCCAAAGAATTGCATGCCTGTTGGATATTGCCAAGTTTGTTCGTGACGCTCCAAAGCCTTTGCGAACGGCGTTTTGGGCCCAATACGACCCTGGCGACGGCGAAGAATGTGAAGGCCAGGCTATTGGTTTCAGCGGCGTGCACGCCTTCGGCTTGGTTCGCCCCGATCAGGCCTGCGTGCCGGTGCCGTTGGAGACCTGGCGAACGCACGTTGCCATGAAGGCAACCTGATCTCCTGTGGTACAGTTGACTGATTTCACACGAATGTTGAAACGGTTCGACAGCTGAGTCGGTTAGTATTTCCAAAAGAAACGGGAAGGGGGTTTAGTGATCGACGGGGCGGGCAAGCTGACGACCCTGCCGGGTTCTATGCTCAACCACCCGGCGCGATCTGCACGTTTGGTGCGCACCAGGGCGCGGGCCTTTCGTTCTTCCGCTAGAGTTTTCGCAGGCCCGCCGATGAACAACATGCTATCGACAGCGTTTGACCCGTTCGCATTCCGGGGGGCGACGGCGTTAGCCGACTTGTGGTGGGGACGGGGGCGTCGCCGCCGATCCATCCATTTTGTGCCATGATGCTTCCTGTTGAGATCGAGGACCGGACCCGTCAGGAGTCGATGCGCCCCGGCATATCAATCGATCGCGAGACCATTGTGAGAACCGTAGCCACCGGGAAGTCGGTGAGCGTCGCCGCTCCGCCAGGAGACTGCTAATGCGCGACAATCCCATACGCAGACGCCTGGCCGACGGCGGCAATGCCTACGGAATCATGGCGACGGAATTCCTGACGCCAGGCTTTTGTCAGATTGCTGCCGGCTGCGGCGCCGAGTTCATTATCTTCGATCAGGAACACGGTGCGATCGGAATAGACCTGCTGAAAAGGCAGATTGCGTTCGCCTGCGGCGTTGGCATCGCGCCATTTGTGCGCGTTCCCGGGCTTGCCTATCACCTTATCGCGCCAGTTCTCGATGCCGGTGCGTTCGGAATCATGGTGCCAATGATCGAGACTACGGCCCAGGCCCAAGAGCTCGCCAGTTGGTGCCGGTACCGTCCGGAAGGCGTGCGCGGCCTTGGGTTCGGCGCGGGGCACGATGACTACGACCGCGGTGACGTGATCGAAAAGATGGCCGCGGCGAACGCTCGAACGCTGGTCATTGCCTTGATCGAAACGGCGACCGGAATCGAAAACGCTGATGCCATCCTGGCGGTCCCCGGTATCGACGTCGGCTGGCTTGGCCACTACGATCTCACCAACACGATGGGCATTACCGCGGAGTTTGAGCACCCGCAGTTTCGTGCGGCTGTCGACACGCTGCTGGAGGCCTGTACTCGACATCGAAAGGCCCCGGCAATTCTTGCCGGCACGGCCGACGTTGCGTGCATCTGGCGCCGCCGGGGGTTTCGCTGCCTTGCTTGCGGTACTGACGTGAGCATCTTCCAGTCCGCCCTCGGCGGCTTTATCCGAGAGCTCAGACAGGACGCGGAGTAGCTGCCGGCCGTGGCGCCCGGGCGTCGGGAATGTGGCCGGTCTTGATCCATACCCGCGTTCCCTGGTCGCCGGCCCTGGCATTGAATGTACTGCCCTCCGGCAGGCGCAACCAGGACTGCTGCCGCAGTGTGCCGCTTCCTTCTGAAAAGCTACCGTCCAGCACCAGAAACTCGCCGCCTCGAGGCAAGTCCATCGTCACGGTGAGGTCGGGATCCCAGGTCTCCAGTGACACGGTCTCTCGGGTGTCCATGAACAGCGGCATTACGGACACGCCCGGACGGCGCGCGTCGGGGATGCTCTCCATCTTGTTCGTGTCGATCATCACCTGTGTCCGATCCGAAAGGTCGAACTGCCAGAGCTTGACGAAGATGGTGCAACCCGCTTCCGAGCCGGGCGTATGGCGCGAGGTTGGCGGATTACGAACATAGGACCCCGCGGGGAAGTCGCCATGTTCATCCTGAAAGACGCCCTCCAGCACGAAGAACTCCTCGCCGCCGGTATGGACGTGGGGCGAGAAATGGCTGTCCGGCGCGTAGCGGACGATGGTCGTGGCGCGGGCCACCTCGTCGCCGATCCGGTCGAGCATCCGGCGCTCGACGCCGGCCATCGGCGAGGCGGTCCAGTCGACTGTGTCGGCATGGACCAGCACGCGTCGCGAGAAGTCGTCATTCAGTCCCATCGGTTGCTCCTGCGGATCGCGTGGGGGATCTTCCAACGCTCGAATATCTAGGGGCCCGGTCGCACGATCCAAACGACCTAGCCCGCTTCTCTGAAGTTATGACAGATCAAACCCGAGAGGTCCCGGTGGGGCAGGGTTTGGCTTGCACGCGACGATCAAGCCGATTGACGTACGTCAACGCGATTGCTCTGCGATGGGGGCAAGCTTCGTCGCCGCCCGAACACCCTTCGTGACGGAAGCAACAACGACGGAGAGTCCGGAATCACCAAAAGACCGGGCGGCCGGGTTCGAGATGGCGCAGCTGACATCCGGCCGATGAAAACGCGAAGCAAGCGATCACCGCACCGAGGCAGGGACCTGGCCCGGAAACGGCGAGGCGACGCCTCGTCCGATGCCGTTGAGAAGTCGACCAGCGCAGCATACCCGCCCGATCGACCATCAGCAGACGAGTCCTCAACTGCGACAGGCGGCCCTTCGGCGCGCATGGATCTCGCTGCCAGCGTTGACGAGATCGCACACATCACCATTGCGCGCCTCACCGGGGGGCTCTCGCCGGTTGCGCTGATGGGCGCCTATTTCGACTGGCTCAGCCATCTGTCGTTCTCCCCCGGCAGACAGATGCAGCTTGCAATGCAGGCCGCCCGAGACTTTGCCGTCTTGTCATCCGCTGCGATTGGCGGGCAGCTGGAGCAGCGCGCCGTCCCGGGTCCGCAGGACCGGCGTTTCCTTGACGAAGCGTGGAACACGTGGCCTTTCAACGCTCTGCATCAAGGGTTTCGGCTGCAGGAGCAGTGGTGGCAACAGGCCACCAGAGATGTCGAGGGCGTCACTCGCCAGCACGAAGACGTCGTCAGCTTCGTGGCGAGACAGATCCTCGATACAACGGCGCCGTCGAATTTCGTACTGACCAATCCGGAAGTCTTGCAACGGACGATCGGCACTGGCGGCAAGAACCTGGTCACCGGACACGCCAATCTGTTCGAGGATTGGCAGCGCGCTCTCTCCGACCAGCGGCCGGTCGGCGCGGAAGAGTTCCGAGTCGGCAAAGACGTTGCCGTCACGTCTGGCAAGGTCGTGTTCCGAAACCGCTTGATCGAGCTGATCCAATACGAAAGTACCACGGCGACGGTGAGACCGGAGCCGCTCCTGATCGTTCCCGCCTGGATCATGAAGTACTATATTCTTGATCTGTCGCCGGAGAACTCGCTGGTCCGTTATCTTGTCGACAATGGCTTCACTGTCTTCATCATTTCATGGAAGAATCCGGACCGGGGCGACTGCGATCTCGGCCTTGAGGACTATCGCAAGCTCGGTATCGAGGCAGCGCTGACGGCGGTTGGAAAGATCGTGCCCCGGCGACGCGTTCATTCGCTCGGCTATTGTCTCGGTGGGACCATGCTTGCCATCGCCGCCGCGGCAATGGCACGCGACGGGGACAAGCGGCTTGCGACGCTTGGTCTGCTGGCAACTCAGACCGACTTCACTGAGGCGGGTGAACTGAAACTCTTCATCAGCGAAAGCCAACTACATTTCCTCGACCACATCATGCGTCGACAGGGCTACCTGGATGAACGGCAGATGGCGTGGGCGTTCCAGATGCTCCGCTCCAACGACCTGATCTGGTCGCGCGTGGTTCGCGAATACCTGATGGGTGAAAGACGCCCGATGAATGACCTGATGGCCTGGAACGCCGATTCGACCCGACTTCCGCACCGCATGCACTCGGAGTATCTGAGAAAACTCTTTCTCAACAATGACATCTCGGAAGGTCGCTACCAGGTGCACGACAAACCGATTGCGCTGAGCGACATTGGGCAGCCGATTTTTTGCGTCGGCACGGTTCGCGATCATGTTGCGCCATGGCGATCTGTCTTCAAAATCCATATGCCGGCTGACACCGAAGTCACCTTTCTTCTGACATCCGGTGGTCACAATGCCGGAATCGTCTCTGAGCCGGGTCATCGCGGCCGGAGCTACCAGGTGGCGACGCGGAGCATTGAGGACCCTTACATCGATCCCGATACGTGGCTTCAGGAAACGCCGCGACAAGACGGTTCGTGGTGGCCTGAATATGTCGCTTGGCTGAAAGCGCGGTCTGGCAAACCAACCGCGCCGCCGCGACTTGGTGGCAGGGGCGACTACGCCCCGAAGGAGGATGCGCCGGGGACCTACGTGTTCATCGACTGACGCGCGCCGCCCTGGGTTTTGGTTGTGAACCAGGCCAGCGTTGGCGTCGCGAGACACGCGCATGGAAGCACGTGTGATGTGAGCAACGGCGGCAAGTGAACCGATGTTCTTCCGTGGCGGCGGTCGCAGCCGCTGCGAACGCTTGAGAGATAACGCCGATGCCTTGGTCGATTACTGTAGCGCGCGTCGCTGGAAGCGAAATCCGTATCCACGTGACCTTCTTGATGCTGCTCGCCTGGATCGGCATCGCGCAATATCTGGCCGGCGGTGCATCAGCCGCGCTCGACAGTGTCCTCTTTATACTCGCTGTTTTCGCTTGCGTCGTCCTGCACGAACTTGGCCATGCCCTCGCCGCTCGCCATTACGGTATCTCTACGCCGGACATCACCTTGCTGCCGATCGGTGGTCTCGCCCGCCTGTCACGCGTGCCCGACAATCCGTCAGAAGAAATCGTCATTGCGTTCGCTGGCCCGCTGGTCAACGTCGTCATCGCGGCCATCCTGATCGTTTTCCTCGGCGCGCGCATCGACGTGGCCGCTCTCGAGCAGATCCAGAATCCGACATTCGGATTCCTGGCGCGGCTCGCGGCCGTCAACATCTTCCTGGTGCTGTTCAACCTGATCCCGGCCTTTCCGATGGATGGCGGCCGGGTCTTGCGGGCAGCGTTGTCTTTCCGCCTCGGTCGCCGCCGCGCGACGGAAATCGCCGCAATGATCGGTCAGGGACTCGCCTTCGTTTTCGGCTTTCTCGGGCTCATCGGCGGCAATCCGATCCTGGTCTTCATCGCAATCTTCGTCTTTCTGGCAGCTCAGGCCGAAGCGGGGGAGGCCGGCCTGACGGATGCTGCTCGGCGGTTTCCGCTGAAACGGGCGATGATCACGTCCTTCGAGACGCTCGGACCGCAATCCACCGTTGATGATGCGGCCGATGCACTGCTCAGGACAACGCAGCACGAGTTTCCGGTGGTCGATGGCGGCGGTCGGCTTCGCGGCATCCTCACCCGAAACGCCATGATCCGGGCGATGAAGCTCACCGGCCCCGCCACTCCGGTCATCGACATCATGACGACCGACATCCCGACGATCCATGCCAACCAGCCGCTGGAACGAGTCCTGCGCCATATGCGGGAAGAGCAGGCAGCTTATGTTGGCGTCGTAGCCGACGACAAAAGGTTTGTCGGCTACATTAGCCAGGAGAACCTGGCCGAGCTGATGATGCTCGGCGACCAGAGCAAATCGGCAGAGGCGATGCCCCCGCCCTGACGGCCGGTTTCGCAAGGAAGATCGCCCAAGTGGACGCGTCAGGGATTTCGCACCCTCTGAGCTGAAGGGAGCATCATCTGTGGGGCGGGGAGGCGACCAGCCACCGGGCGACCGCCGGCCAAGCTTCCCTCATCGTCTGATGTCCCATGAACAGCCCAAGGTGACCCGAGTCGACGACACGCTTGGTGATCAGGTCCTGCTTTGTACCAACCAGACCTTCGGTTGCAAAAAGCTGCTCCTGGGCAACAACCTCATCGTGGAGCCCCGCGAGGAGGAAGACCGGCGTCGTGACATTCGACAAATCAAGCCGATGACCGAGGGCGACAAAATTCGCTTTGGCGAGCCGGTTCTCCATGAACAGCCACTCCACCACCTCAAGATAATACGTGCCGGGCAGATCCAGGGTCCAAGCGTGCCATTCCTCGAAGCGTTCCTCGAGTTGACGGGAGTCGGCCGCCGGAATCTGCAAGATCTGTCGGATTGTTGTCGAGTCGAAGGCGGCCGCGTCCCAGTATCCCAACGCGTGTCTTCCCAGTACGCGGCCATCGCCGAGGTCGACAATGTCCCTGAACAGCGAAAGCGGCATCATCCTGGCGCCTGTCGCGGCCACGGATTCGCCGGCATCGATATCGATCGGGGCGCCGACGATAACCAGACGCGTGACTTTGGCCGGGAAGCGCGCGGCATAGGCGAGCGCCATCCAGCCTCCCTGGCAGAGCCCGATCAGATTGACCCTGCCTCCGAGTTCGTCGATGGCAACGTTCAAATCGGCAAGGAGGCTGTCGATGGACATGAACCGCGTCTCAGGCGTCGCCGAGCGCCATTCTGTCAGGAATAGCTGATGAATTCCGGAGTCGCGCAAGGCCTGAACGAGACTGTGGCCTCGGGCAAAATCAGCAATGGTCGCACCATGGAGTGCAAAGGGCGGACAGACCAGGGTCGGCGTTTGCCCCGGCTTCGATTTCGTGGAGAAGTCGCGGAGCTTCAACGAACGGAGCTCAAGCGCCAGCTTGTTCGGCGTTGTCCAACGCGGAGGTTCTACCGCCGGATCGGGCGCGGCCGGCGCTACCAGGTTTGCAAATTGCTCGGCCATAGCCAATGTCGCACGGCCTGTTTCCATAGCGAGCAGGGCCGGCCACAGAAAGGCGATTGAACCGTACATTTCTCCACCCGTGCCTTGCTCCTTAACGACAACAGAGCGGACGAAGCTGCCGTCGGCTGAAAGGCCGCTACCGCGACGAATGTTTGACTGCCATCCTTCATATCAATAATTCCTGATATATGGATAGGAATCGTGCTCTCGACGCCTTCGCCGCCCTTAGCCAGTCGACTCGGCTCGATGTTTTCCGCCTTCTCATCAAAGCCGGAGACGCTGGGATGTCGGCTGGTGGTATCAGCGATACCCTCGACGTGCGGCAGAATACTATGTCGGCCAACCTTTCGATCCTCTCCCGCTCCGGTCTAATCCGGAACGAGAGGGAAGGCCGCACTATCCGCTACTTCGCCGACCTGGATGGGATGCGTGGCCTGCTCGCCTTCCTGATGGAAGACTGCTGCGGCGGTCGACCCGAGTTGTGCCAGCCCGTCATCGATGAACTCGCCTGTGCCTGTTAGGAGGCTGCCATGACCAAGGATATCCACAATGTCCCATTTCTCTGCATTGGCAACTCTGCCTGGTCGATCATCCGCCGGATCGAAGCCAGGGCCTCAGGCACATCCATACACGCTCGGCTTGCTCAGGGCCTGAACCACAACGGGCTTGCGTGATCCAAGAGCTGGGACGAGGTCGCCGGTCCTGATGCGCGTCGCCTTTTCGGAAACTACCGGATGCTGCGCAGCCGCATCTCGAACTTCGTCAGCCTGCCAGTCAGTTCGCTCGACCGGATGGCGCTGCAACGCAACCTCGACGACATCGGCATGAGCGCTGCCGAGGCCGACTGGCCTCCAACCTCCGAAAGGCCGAAATGACCGACACATCGCTTCCCGCCGCAGCGGGCCTTGGAGCTTTTGAGCGCTGGCTTTCCGTCTGGGTGGCGCTCGCCATTGGTGCGGGGCTTCTGCTCGGTAACATCTTACCAGGCGCCTTTTCGGCCTTGGCCTCGCTGGAGATCGCGTCGGTCAACCTGCCCGTGGCGGTGCTGATCTGGGCGATGGTCTATCCGATGATGGTGGGCGTGGATTTCGGTGCGCTGCGCCAGGTCGGCGACAAGCCGAAGGGGCTGGTCGTGACACTGGTGGTGAACTGGCTGGTCAAGCCCTTCACGATGGCCGCGCTCGGCGTGCTGTTCTTCAACCACGTCTTCGCGGGTCTGATCCCGCCGGACGACGCGCAGGCCTATCTGGCGGGCGTCATCCTTCTGGGGGCGGCACCGTGCACCGCGATGGTGTTCGTCTGGTCGAACCTCACGCGCGGCGATGCGACCTACACGCTGGTGCAGGTCAGCGTGAACGATGTCGTCATGGTCTTCGCCTTCGCCCCCATCGTGGCCTTCCTGCTGGGCGTGACGGATATCGCCGTGCCCTGGGACACGCTGCTGCTGTCGGTGGGCCTGTACGTGATGCTGCCGCTGCTGGCAGGGTATGCGACGCGCCGGAACCTCGTCGGAAAAGGCGGCGAGGCGGCGGTGGATGCGTTCAAGGCCCGAGTGCAGCCGTTCTCCATCATCGGGCTTCTGGTGACTGTGGTGCTGCTGTTTGGGTTTCAAGGCGAGGTCATCCTCGACCGACCACTCGTCATTGCGCTCATCGCCGTTCCCTTGCTGATCCAGTCCTACGGCATCTTCTTCGTGGCCTATGGCGCTGCTCGGGCATGGGGCGTTCCCTTCAATGTCGCTGCCCCTTGCGCTCTGATTGGAACCTCCAACTTCTTTGAGCTGGCCGTCGCTGTCGCTATCAGCCTATTCGGGCTTGGGTCGGGTGCGGCACTGGCGACCGTCGTCGGCGTCCTGGTTGAAGTACCGGTGATGCTCTCGCTCGTCGCCTTTGCCAACAGGACGAAACACTGGTTTCCGGCCGAAGGGGGCGCTTCGTGAGCATCGTCATCCATCACAACCCCGATTGCGGAACCTCACGCAACGTGCTGGCGATCATTGAGGCATCTGGCGAGACGCCGGTGGTCATCCCCTATCTCGACATCGGCTGGACCCGTCCGCAGCTTCTGGCGCTGTTCGCAACTGCCGACCTGACACCCCGCACTGCGCTGCGGACGACCAAATCCCCGGCAGAGGATCTGGGGCTGCTCGATCCCTCCGTCAGCGACGAGACGCTGCTGGCGGCGATGCTGGAACACCCTGTCCTGGTCAACCGCCCCATCGTCTGCTCGCCCAGGGGCGTCCGGCTCTGCCGCCCGAGCGAGACTGTGCTGGATCTTCTCGACCGCCTGCCGCCCGGCCCGATGGCGAAAGAGGATGGCACGCCGCTGATCGACGCGGAGGGAAACCGCCTTGGCTGTACCCCGAACCTCGAAGAACGGCATTCCCACGCGATCGACAAGGATCGTCTGCTGAATGCCTGACCGGGAGAAACATGCCCCGCAGCATCCTGCTGCTCCCTGCGGGATCAACGGCCTGGCTAGTTGTTGGAGGGTTCGTTCCCCATCACCAGGTCGGCGCAGCGATCGCCGAGCACCATCGCCAGCGCGTTGGTGTTGCCGGCATTGATGTTGGGCACGGCCGACATGTCGCAGACCCGGAGTCCGCTGACACCGCGGACCCGCATTCGCGCGTCGAGCACCGCCATCGGATCGCCATCGGCGCCCATCCTGGCGCTGCTGGCCGGGTGGTAGTTGGTCTTGACGAAGCGGCGGCAGTGCTCCGCCAGCCCTTCGTCGCTCTCGTCGGTGGGTAGCGCGATCCGTTCGATCCTGTCGGCGAGCGGATGTTCCCGAAGGACCTGCAGGAAGAAACGCTGGCCGGCAACCATGGTGTTCATATCCTGCGGATCACTCAAGAGGTTCGGCGAAACCAGGGGCGGGTCCGCGGCGTCGGCCGATCGCAGACGGATCTCGCCCCGCGACTTCGGCTTGATCACCACGGTGGTGATCGACAGCCCGTAATCGTCTTTGACCGCGTCCTGCGAGCCGCGGTCGATATAGACGATCGGCACGCAGAAGGCCTGGATTGTCGGCGTCCCGTCGCGATCGAGCGGGTTGACGAACGCACCGGCTTCAAGTCCTGCGGAGGTTACCGGCCCGGTCCCGAACAGCTTGAAGTGGATGCCATTCAAGAGCATCCGCCAGCCGACGCCCTGCTTGTAGTATCCGTAGGGGCCATTGGCGATCGTGGTCATTGGCACTTCGGGATGGTCGATGAAGTTCTGGCCAACGCCGGGAAGATCGGCCAGGCAATCTATGCCGTGTTCGGCCAGGTGGTCCGCCGGTCCGATGCCGGAGAGCATCAGGATCTGCGGCGTGATGATGGCACCGGATGAAAGGATGACCTCGCCGTCG
>JAAEOR010000418.1 GCA_024222895.1 Hyphomicrobiales bacterium
CGCCGTGCTTCAGACATTCCGCGCCTATCTGAGCGCTCACAGACTTGATGCCGACTGGGAAAGCGTCAACGGTGCCACCAATGAGACACTGGTCAACGCCCTGGCAATGATGGCGCCTTTCGACGCGGTGGAAAAGCAGGCTTTGCTCGAAGCGCCGGATTTGAAGGCGCGCGCGGAAACCCTTGTCGCGCTAACCGAGATCGCGTTGGCGGGGGACACGAGCAAGTCCGCGCGGTCGCTGCAATAGGAGATCGGCGATGAGCGACGAGGAACGATCGGAGGGCAGAATCGATCCGAAATTGCTGGAGATTCTCGTCTGCCCCTTGACCAAGACCACGCTGGAATATGACGCCGAGGCGCAAGAGCTGATCAGCCGCGCTGCAAAACTCGCCTATCCGATCCGCGACGGCATCCCCATCATGCTGCCGGATGAGGCTAGGCCACTCGAGGACTGAACCGGCCCGTGTTTTCGGGGCGGAACAGCGACAGTCAGGGCGAATGGTAGAGCGCCGGACGCGGTTGAAGGTCGACGCTGGCGGTCGCGCCGCTGGCCAATGACGCCAGCCCTGCTTCGGCGATCGCGGTTGCGGCGTACCCATCCCAGGCGCTGGCGCCGGCAGGCGGGCCGCCCTTGACCGAAGCGATCCACGCCTGAAGCTCGTCCCGGTAGGCCGCTGCAAAGCGTGGCCGCCAGTCCTCCGGATGGCCAAATCCCTCCCTGGCGGCGTGGCGCAGCTGAATGTCGTTCGGCGGCGTCAGAGACACGGTCCCGTGTTCGCATACGAGCTCGGCGCGCACGTCATAGCCGTATTGCGCGTTGACGAAGATCTCCGCGTCGACCACCGAACCGGCAGTCATGTGAAGCAGGATGATCTGAGGGTCCTTCATGCCGCCCAGCGAACTCGCCCGCGGCGAAACGACCGTGACGCGCTCGGCCTCGTCGTCGAGCAGCCATCGGGCAATGTCGAATTCGTGCACCGCAGTGTTTGCGATCAGGTTTTCCGACGTCG
Organism: Hyphomicrobiales bacterium; assembly: GCA_024222895.1. GTDB lineage: Bacteria > Pseudomonadota > Alphaproteobacteria > Rhizobiales > Kaistiaceae > Bauldia. Next base: position 1,011 of record JAAEOR010000418.1, read on the forward strand.
TGTAGGATGCGGCGGTGGCGTTGCGGTGGACGCAGTGAAAGATCAGGGCCGCGCCGAGGTCGCCCGCAGCGAGGGCCGTTTTCATCGCGACATATCCGGGGTCGAAGCGCCGCATGAATCCGATTTGTATCAAACGGCGCCCGGTCGAAGCCTCGGCGTCGATGATCTCCAGGCAATCGCCTGAACTGGTCGCCAGCGGTTTCTCGCACAGCACCGGCTTGCCCGCCGCGAGGCAGGCCAGGGTCAATGGTTTGTGGGTCGGATCAGGCGATGCGATCACAACCGCGTCGACCCGGTCATCGCCGATCAAGTCAACCGGATCGTCAATCACCGCGCCGCCGGAACCGTCCGCCACCTCCCGGGCGCGGCCGGTGTCCGGATCGGAAACGGCGGCGACTCTTGCACCGCCGACCGAGGTTGTCAGGAATCGCGCGTGATCGGTGCCCATTACTCCGGCTCCGATCAATCCCACATTCACGGCCATCGCCCGCTGTCCTCCGTCATTCTTGATGCCGCCCGGCCAGCCCGAAGTGGGGCCTAAATGTCAATTTCGCACCCTTATATCAAGGACACTTTGGTATCAGGTGAAGGCGGCTCGCAGATCGAGTGTACCGCGCGCGCCGACATCGTCATAATGTTCGGCGAGCCAGGCGGTTGCAGCCTTGAACCCGGCGTCGCGGAGTTCCTGGAAGAAGCTCCAGCTGGTGTCGAACTTGGTCGAAGCCCCGAAAGCCGACAAGGCCTCGGTGGCCTCGATCCGGTGGAGCCGGTTCTGACGGTAGCGCCGCGGGTCGAGACGGTGCTCGGAGATCATCCGGTTGACGAAATCGATAGCGCGCAGCTCGGAAACCAGCGAGTTGTTGAAGGTAATCTCCGACACCCGCTCGACAATCTGCTGCGGCGTTTTTGGCACGGCGTCGCGTTTGGTCGGGTTCACCTGGACAAGCAGGATGTCGTCCGACGCGCTTTGCTCAAAGAACGGCCACAGCGCCGGATTGCCCGTATATCCGCCGTCCCAATAAGCGTTGTCGCCGATCTCCACTGCCTGGAAGAGGAAGGGCAGCGCGGCTGACGCCATGACCGCCGCCGCGTCGACGTCACCGCCGGAGAAAACGCGTATTCTGCCGGTGCGAACGTCGGTTGCCGAAATGAACAGGCGAACCGACTTGCAATGCTTGACCCGGTCGAAGTCCACAAGCGATTCCAGCAACTTGCGCAGCGGATTGATGTTGAGCGGATTCATCCGATAAGGCGACATCAGACCGGTGAATTGCTGGAAGAAGCTGTAGGTCGAAAAACCGGGCGGTTGCCAGAAACCGAACATATTGCGGATGACGTCATCGACCGATGAGGCGGCGATGCCGTGGCGGCTGACACCCGCCCAGAAATGGGTAAGCTGCTCGCGCGCCGCTTCGCTGCCGCCCCGTTCCAGCCCGTCGGCCAATACGACGGCGTTCATCGCTCCGGCGCTGGTTCCCGAGATGGCATCGACCGAAATACGCCCATCGTCCAGCAGGCCGTCCAGGACACCCCAGGTGAAAGCCCCGTGGGCGCCGCCGCCCTGCAATGCAAGATTGATCGTCTTGGTCTCGGGTCCGGACGGCAGCACGCCTCTGCCCAGCCGCTCGGCCATGTCCGACCAGCGGCCATGTGGTCTGGTGGTGCCGGTGTCGCTCATGCGGATTGCTCCCAGGGGATGACGGTCAGGCGCGGATAGACTGCCTTACGCTCCTTGGCCTTGACCGCATAGCGATCGGCCGGACCGATGGCCTTATACCAAGGGTGCCTAATATTGACCCGGTTGATGGCCCCAATTCGTCTGCCGACAAGGCACGTCTCGAAGGGCGATACGGGGTCATCGTTCGAGAGGCGTAACGCAGCTCGGCGGGCGAATTCGGGCCACCGCAGGCCGGAGTTTCCGCGCGTTGTGGACGTCGTTGCGATCGGCTCGTGGTACCAGTACCACGTCGCCGATCGCGCCTTGCCAAACCCTGCGGAAACCCCGGTCAACCGAGTCAATATTAAGCACCCTTGGTATTAGGGTTCGGCCGAAACACGAAGCCGAAGAGGTCGTCATAGCCGCGGGGCGCGTAGGCGTCGAACGCGCCATTGCCGGTCGCCCGGACTCCGAACATGGTCGGCGTTTCGAGGAAGACATCGATCGCCTCGCGGGAGGTTGCGAGTTTCGGATAGCCATGCGTTCCGTTGCGCGCGTCGAACCATAGATGCACACGCGCCTGGTTGCGCACTTCGATTGTCGCAGCCACGTCACCAAAGACACTGGCGGCCCGGGTGATGACTCGGTCCTCGGCTTCCCAGGAGCGATCGGGGTCGTAGTAGAACACATCATAGTCGCGGATGCCGGTCTCCGGTTTCCGACCATCAAGGACGTTCCAGACCGTCTGGGTCAGCGCGCTCGCGGTCAGCCAGCAGTCCGGCAAGGCGAGACGCGGCAGGCGTTCGATCAGCGTCGCGATCACCGGATTGGTGACGACGAGTGCGCGGAACCTGGCTTCGTCGGTGCTTACGCCGCGGTCCAGCCGCCGTCCATCGGCAGGATGGCGCCGGTGATGTTGCGGGCTGTGTCCGATGTCAGAAAGACGGCCATTCCGGCAATTTCGTCGACGGTGACAAACTCCTTTGTCGGTTGCGCGGTCAGCATCACATCCCGCTTGACGGCTTCCTCGCTGATGCCGCGGGCCTTGGCGGTGTCGGGAATCTGCCGCTCCACCAACGGCGTCCAGACATAGCCGGGACAGATGGCGTTGATGGTGATCCCCTGTTCGGCGGTCTCCAGCGCGACCACCTTGGTCAGCCCCGCGATGCCGTGCTTGGCTGCCACATACGCCGCCTTGTACGGCGAGGCGACCAGGGCATGCGCCGAGGCGGTCTGAATGATGCGGCCCCAACCCCGGGTCCGCATTTCCGGCAGCACGGCGCGAATGGTATGGAACGAGGACGAGAGGTTTATGGCAATGATCGCATCCCATTTCTCGGCCGGAAACTCGTCGACCGGGGCAACGTGCTGGATGCCGGCATTGTTGCAGAGGATGTCGATAGCACCGAATTCGGCTTCGGCTTCCGTGACCATGGCTGCGATCTGATCCGGTTGCGACATGTCGGCAGGCGAGTAGCGCACCGCAACGTCAAACGCCTCGGCTATCTCGGAACGGATCGATTCGATTTCGGCGACATCGCCGAAGCCGTTGAGGACGACATTGGCGCCCTCCTTTGCCATCGCGCGGGCGATGGCAAGGCCAATGCCGCTGGTCGAGCCGGTGACCAGGGCGGTCTTGCCTGTCAGCATGCTGTTCTCCATGGAGTGTTCCTATCACTGCCTATATATTGCATTGCAACATCACTGACATCCTGTCTACTGATCGGATGAACCAAATAATCCGCGGGCACGACGTTCAAACGCCGGTTTGCCGGTGGTTCGGGCGTGATAGGATCGCCGCTGCCGCAACAGAAAACGGCGCTTGGCGCCGCCGATCGAGTATGGACGGATGACCGACTACCTAACCGAACCGTTGCCGCGCCGTCGCACGGTCGCAGTCGACGTGGGCGGCGTCACAATCGGCGCTGCCGGGCCGATTGTCGTCCAGTCGATGACCAACACCGATACCGCCGATGTCGAGGCGACGGCGCGCCAGGTGGCGGCGCTTGCCCGTGCCGGTTCGGAGGTCGTGCGTATTACCGTCGACCGCAACGAGGCCGCGGTCGCGGTACCCCATATCCGGGATCGGTTGACCCAGATGGGGGTGGGCGTACCGTTGATCGGTGACTTCCATTATATCGGTCACAAGCTGCTCTCCGATCATCCGGCGGCGGCCGAGGCTCTCGACAAATATCGCATCAACCCGGGCAATGTCGGTTTTGGCGAGAAGAAGGACCGGCAGTTCGCAACGCTGATCGAGCTGGCCATTCGCTACGACAAACCCGTACGGATTGGCGTCAATTGGGGATCCCTCGATCAGGCCCTGCTCACCCGTCTGATGGATGACAACGCCGCGCTGGCCGAGCCGCGGACGGCCGGCGACGTGATGCGCGAGGCGATCGTCCAGTCGGCCCTGCTCTCGGCTGCCCGTGCCGAGGAACTCGGCCTGCGACGCGATCGCATAATCCTGTCGGCCAAGGTCAGCCGTGTGCAGGATCTCGTCGCGGTCTATGCCGAACTCGCCCGCCGCACCGATCATGCCTTGCATCTCGGCCTTACCGAGGCCGGCATGGGATCGAAGGGGATTGTCGCCTCCTCGGCCGCATTGGCACTGCTGCTCCAGCAGGGTATCGGCGACACGATTCGCATATCCCTGACGCCGGAGCCCGGTGGCGATCGTACCCGCGAAGTTATCGTCGCTCAGGAGCTGTTGCAGGCAATGGGATTTCGGGCCTTCGTCCCGGTCGTCGCGGCCTGCCCGGGCTGTGGTCGCACGACGTCGACGGTCTTCCAGGAGCTGGCGCGGCAGATCGAGGACGACCTGCGCGCCAACATGCCGGCGTGGCGCCAACAATATCCCGGCGTCGAGGCGCTGCAGGTTGCCGTCATGGGCTGCATCGTCAATGGGCCCGGAGAATCGAAGCATGCGGATATCGGCATTTCTCTGCCGGGAACCGGCGAACAACCGGCCGCCCCGGTCTTCATCGATGGCCGCAAGGCGGCGACGCTGCGCGGCTCGAGCATCGCCGAGGACTTTCAGACGATGGTCCAGGACTATGTGGAGAGGAGATTTGGTCCCGACGCTGCCCCAGCTGGTGAATTGCCACCGGACCGGGCGCCCGCCGACGCCGCCGAGTAATCCGACCCAGGCCTCGTCCCTTCACCAAAAGAAGCGACGCGGGCTCCTCGTGGTCCGACTCCGACATTTGCTACCCTCCTGCAGCACCCTCCCAAGCAAATGTCGGAGTCATCAGGACTACGTGCATTCCGCTCTTTGTCAGAATCGCAGGGGCGATTGAGGCGCGCCGCTGTTCGCGCGACGATGCAACGGCAATCCTCCCCCGCGTTTTGCGGGGGAGGTGGCATGCACCAAAGTCGGGTTTACCCGACTTTGGCACTATGAGTAACGAACTCGGCAACAGCCGAGTTCGAGTGCATGGTGGAGGGGGCCCTTGCACCAGGCCGACGGCGATCACCATCAAGGCGGAGTGCATCACAGAGAAACAGTCACCGGCAAGAAAACGAAGGTCTGAAACTGTCCGGACCGCACGCACGGCGATTGCCCGTGGTTTCACGGTCGGCGTCCCAACGCCCCCTCCGCCAGCCATTCGGCTGCCACCTCCCCCGCAAACCGCGGGGGAGGATGGCCGTTGCACCGTTGTGCGGAGGCCCCTGAACGGC
>JAAEOR010000419.1 GCA_024222895.1 Hyphomicrobiales bacterium
TGTCGGTGCGGCCGATCTGGCTGAGTTGCGCGACAAAGCGCGATTCCTGCGCATCTCCACGGCCGCCCATCGCGAAAGCCATGTTCATGACGTGACGATAACCCGCGAGAGCCCCAACTATCGCAGCGGCCGGTAGTCCCGGATGACGCCCGCAGCGCGGCTCGCCGCCGCCATCGAGGTTCTTGCCGATATCGAAGCGCGACATCGGCCCGTCGCGTCTGCTTTGAAGGATTGGGGCCTGTCCCATCGGTTCGCCGGTTCGAAGGATCGCGCCGCGATAGGAAACCTCGTCTACGATTGCCTGCGCTGGCGAGCGTCGAGCGCGTGGGCGATGGACGGCGACACAGCCCGGGCACTGGTCCTTGGGACCGCAGGGAGGCGCTGGGGGTATGGTGGCGAGGGGCTGGCGGCGGTGATCGACGGCGTACGGCACGCTCCTGACCCGTTGACGCCCTCCGAGATCACCGGGATCGACGGCGCCGACCTCGGCGCAGCACCGTCGCACGTGCAGGCGGATGTTCCGGAGTGGTTGGCACCGTATTTCGCCGACGCCTTTGGCGATGACTGGGTGGAAGAGGGAGCGGCGCTGGCCCGTCGCCCCTCTCTCGACGTAAGGGTCAACACGCTCAAGGCCGACCGGCCGAAGGTGGCCAGGTCGCTTGCCGGCTTCGCCGCCGCGGACACCCCATATGCACCGGTCGGGTTGCGGATTGCCCCAACGACCCTGGACGGGCGACATCCCAATCTGCAGGTCGAGCCGGGCTTTCAGAAAGGCAGGTTCGAGATCCAGGATGAGGGCAGTCAGCTTGCCGCGCTGATCGTGGCTGGCCAGCCCGGAGAGCAGGTTCTGGATTTGTGCGCCGGTGCCGGAGGAAAGACACTGGCGATCGCTGCCGCGATGGCAAACAAAGGCCAGATCTTCGCCACCGACACCGATCGTACACGGCTGGCGCCGATCTTCGACCGTCTGAAGCGCGCGGGCACCCGCAACGTCCAGGTCAGGCCGGCGGGCAGCGCCCTGGGCGACCTGCGCGGTCGGATGAACGCGGTTCTGATTGATGTTCCCTGCACTGGCACGGGCGTCTGGCGTCGCCGCCCGGACGCCAAGTGGCGACTGCGGGAGCGCGCGCTTGGGGAGCGGATCAAGGAGCAGGCCGCACTGCTTGACGGTGCGGTGGATTACCTCAAACCGGGTGGGCGGTTGATATACGTAACCTGTTCGCTGCTGCCGGTAGAAAACGACGAACAGATTACGGCGTTCCTGCAAAGACACGGTCGATTTGGGGTGCGGTCGTTGCAATCCATGTTGGCCGCCGCGGGTGCGGAGCCGGGCTTCCGGCTTGGTGAAACAGTGCTGGAGACACCTGCCGGGATCGTCCTGACGCCGCGCCGCACGGCCACGGACGGATTCTTCGTCAGCGTCCTTGAAGAAGCGGAGGAGGACAATCGGGCTCCGTCGCGCGACGGGTGATAGGCGGGTAGCGTCGATTGACACATACCTCTGGAGCAACTGATGACGGAATTTCCAAGCTTCGATCTGAGCGGCCGCACCGCGCTGGCGACCGGTGCCGCCCGTGGCCTCGGCCGCGCGATATCGCTGGCATTGGCCCATGCCGGTGCCGACGTTGCCCTTGGTCTCCGGGTTGCCGGGACTGCCGACGATCTGGTTGCCGAAATCGAGACGCTGGGTCGGCGAGCATTGCCATTGACCATGGATGTCACCAGCCTCGAA
>JAAEOR010000420.1 GCA_024222895.1 Hyphomicrobiales bacterium
TCGCGACCGTAGCCCGATTCCTTGTAGCCGCCGAAGCCGGCACCGGCGTCAAACAGGTTGGTCGCGTTGATCCAGACAACGCCGGCCTTGATCTTCGGAGCGATGTCGAGCGCCAGGTTGACCGATTCCGACCAGACGCTGGCGGCCAGACCGTATTCGGTGTTGTTGGCCAGGCTGACCGCTTCGTCCGGCGTGCGGAACGACATGGCCACCAGCACCGGTCCGAAGATCTCGACGCGTGCGCAGGTCGATGCCGGATGCACATTAGTCATCAGGGTCGGCGGAAAGAAGAAGCCGCGAGCGGGCAGCTCGCAGGGCGCTTGAAAGACCTCAGCCCCCTCGTCGGCGCCCTGCTGGACCAGCGCGGTAATCCGCTCGAGCTGGACCGAATCGACAATCGCACCGACATCGATGGCTTTGTCGAGCGGTTGACCGACCCGCAGCGTTTTCAGACGCGTCTTCAGTTTTGCCACGAAGGTGTCGTGGACGGATTCCTGGACCAGGAGGCGCGATCCGGCACAACACACCTGACCCTGATTGAACCAGATCGCATCGACCACGCCCTCGACCGCCGAGTCCAGATCGGCATCGTCGAAAACCACAAACGGCGACTTGCCGCCAAGCTCCAGCGTCAGGCTCTTGCCCGAACCGGCGGTTGCCTCGCGGATCCGGCGACCAACCTCGGTCGAACCGGTAAAGGCGATCTTGTCGATATCGGCGTGGTTGACGATTAGCTCACCGGTCGATCCATCGCCCGTGATGATATTGACCACACCATCGGGCAGGCCGACCATCCGGCAGATGTCGGCGAACAGGATCCCTGTCAGTGGCGTGAACTCGGCCGGTTTCAGCACGACAGTGTTGCCGAGCGCGATCGCCGGCGCGATTTTCCAGGCCAGCATCAGCAGCGGAAAGTTCCACGGAATGATCTGACCGCAGACCCCGACCGGAACACGGTCGGGAAATTCAGTCGCCATCACCTGTGCCCACCCGGCGTGATGGTAAAAGTGCCTTGCCACCAGGGGAACGTCGATGTCGCGGGTTTCCCGTATCGGCTTGCCGTTGTCGAGGGCCTCGATCACCGCGAACAAGCGGCTGTTCTTCTGGATCATCCGGGCGATGGCGTAGAGATACCGCGCCCGTTCATGACCGCGACGCTTCGCCCAATCGGATTGGGCGGCGCGCGCGGCAGCGACGGCATCGTCGACGTCCGTCGGGCCGGCCACGGCGACACGGGCCAGATTTGCGCCGGTAGCCGGATCGAGGGTCTCGAACCAGTCGTCGGTCTTCGGCTGCCGCCACTCGCCATTGATGAACAGCCCGGTTGTCCCGTCCCGTTCCTTCAGCCA
>JAAEOR010000421.1 GCA_024222895.1 Hyphomicrobiales bacterium
CTCCGTCGACGCTTCGCGTCGCCACCTCCCCCGAAGTGTCGGGGGAGGATTGGTGCAGGCTTCCGACTTTCAGCTACATGATACAAAGGATGTGGGCATCCCGCAGCCTTGCGTGGTCGGCTGTGACTCCTACGAACACCCGGTCGTCGAGCCGCAGGTGTCGCATTTCAGGCACGTACCGTTGCGGACCAGCGTAAAATTGCCGCATTCACCGCAGGCATCCCCCTGATAGCCGCGCAGCCGGGCCGCGGCCGCCCGTTCGGCCTCCACTGCCTTGGCATCGGTTGGTTCCGGGGCTTCGGCGGCGAGTGCGGAAGCGAGAACCGAGAGCGGAGACGATGCGGGCACGGTCGCCGTTTCCCGCGACGGCTCCAGTTCCGACGACAGCGCGTGAACGGCGCTGGCGACCTGGGCCATTGCCCCGGCGTTGCCGCCGATCGCCGTCACGGTTCCGCCGCCCGATGCGTCTGCCGGCTTGGCCGATGTCCCGCCATCGCTACCACTGGCGACGGCCGCAGTCGCCGGCTTGTCGACGACGGCGAAGCGCTTGCCGCGCACCAGTCCGCGCGAAATCGGCCCGTGCGACACGGCCGCCTCCAGGGACGGCGTCTTGCCCTCGCCGACGCCTTCGCCGAGGGTCGTCGAGCCGATGTCGTCGGGGCTGACATGGGCAAGGTCGTGGCGACCGAGATAGGAGACCGCCAGCTCGCGGAAGACATAGTCGAGGATCGACGTGGCGTTCTTGATCGCCGCATTGCCCTGGACGAAGCCGGCCGGCTCGAAACGTGTAAAGGTGAAGGCCTCGACATACTCCTCCAGCGGCACTCCATATTGCAGCCCGAGCGAGATGGCGATGGCGAAGTTGTTCATCATCGCCCGAAAGGCGGCGCCTTCCTTGTGCATGTCGATGAAGATCTCGCCGAGGCGGCCATCCGCATATTCGCCGGTGTGGAGATAGACCTTGTGGCCGCCGACGATCGCCTTCTGGGTGTAGCCGGTGCGCCGGTCCGGCATCTTCTCCCGCTCGCGCGCCACCTTCTCGACGATGCGTTCGACAATCCGCTCCGTCACCGCCTCGGCCCGTGCGGCCATCGGCTTGGCGATCATTTCCGCGACGGCATCTTCCGCCTCGTCTTCGTCATCCTCGAGGATCTGTGCGTTCAGCGGCTGCGACAGTTTCGAGCCGTCGCGATAGAGCGCATTGGCCTTCAGCGCCAGGCGCCAGGAGAGCATGTAGGCGTTCTTGCAATCCTCGACCGTGGCATCGTTGGGCATGTTGATGGTCTTCGAGATCGCCCCCGAGATAAAGGGCTGCGCCGCCGCCATCATGCGAATGTGGCTCTCGGCCGACAGGTAACGCTTGCCGATGCGGCCACACGGGTTGGCGCAATCGAAGACCGGCAGATGCTCGTCCTTCAGGCCCGGCGCGCCCTCCAGTGTCATCGCTCCGCAGCAATAGATATTGGCGGCGTCGATTTCGTCCTTGGTGAAGCCCAGCCAGGTGAGAAGATCGAAGGCCTGGTCGCCCAGGTCTTCGTCGGTCACACCGAGTTCGGCCAGGAAGTCGGCGCCGAGCGACCATTTATTGAAGGCGAATTTGATGTCAAAAGCCGAACCGAGACCCGCTTCGATCGCTTCGATCTTCTCGTCGGTGAAGCCCTTGGCCGCGAGGCTGTCGTGGTTGATCCCGGGCGCGTCTTTAAGGGTGCCGCGCCCGACCGCATAGTTGATGATCGCGTCGACCTGACCTTTGTCGTAGTCGAGAATGCCAAGCGCTTCGGGAACCGCCCGGTTGATGATCTTGAAGTAACCGCCGCCGGCCAGCTTCTTGAACTTGACCAGGGCAAAATCCGGTTCGATGCCGGTCGTGTCGCAATCCATGATCAGGCCAATGGTGCCGGTCGGCGCGATCACCGTGGCCTGGGCGTTGCGGTAGCCATTTGCTTCGCCGAGCGTCACCGCGCGGTTCCAGGCGCTGCGCGCCCGTTCGACCAGCACCGGATCGGGGCAGGCGGCGCTGTCGAGCGGCACCGGCGCCATCCGCACGCCTTGATAACCCTCGACCCACCCCTTGGCCGCGCGCCGGTGATTGCGCATGACACGGAGCATCGCGTCGCGGTTCTTGACGTAACCGGGGAAGGGGCCATGTTCGCCGGCCATCTCGGCCGAGGTGGCGTAGGAAACGCCGGTCATCAAGGCGGTAATCGCGCCGCCGATCGCTCGGCCCTCCGGTGAATCATAGGGGATGCCGGACGTCATCAGCAGCCCGCCGATATTGGCATAGCCGAGACCCAGCGTCCGATACTCGTAGGAGAGTTCGGCAATGCGGCGCGACGGAAACTGGGCCATCAGGACCGAAATCTCGAGGACAACGGTCCACAGCCGCGCGGCATGCTCGAAAGCGGCCGTATCGAAGCGGATATCGCCCTTGTCCCCTCCGGCGGCATCGGCCGGCGTGCGGAACTGCATCAGGTTCATCGAGGCGAGATTGCAGGCCGTATCGTCCAGGAACATGTACTCCGAGCAGGGATTGGACGCGCGGATCGGTCCCGACTCCGGACACGTGTGCCAGTCGTTGACGGTCGTATGGAACTGGATGCCGGGGTCGGCCGAAGCCCATGCCGCATCGGCGATCTTTTCCCACAGGTCGGACGCCGGCAGCGTCTTGGTCGGCTCGCCGGTGATGCGGGCCGTAAGGTTCCAGTCGCCGCCGGATTCGACGGCTTCGAGAAACGCGTCGGTGACCCGGACCGAGTTGTTGGAGTTCTGCCCCGAAACGGTGAGGTAGGCGTCGGAATCCCAGTCGGTGTCGTAGACGGGAAAATCGATGTCGGTGTAGCCCTGCTGGGCGAACTGCATCACGCGGCGGACATAGTTTTCCGGAACCTGGGATTTCCTGGCGGCGCGGACCTCACGCTTCAGCGCCGGGTTCTTCGCCGGGTCGAAACAATCATCGCCATCGCCCTGGCAGTTGACACAGGCCTTCATGATCGCCTTCAGGTGTCTGGAGACCACCTTCGAGCCGGTGACCAGGGCGGCGACTTTCTGCTCCTCGCGGACCTTCCAGTCGATATACTCCTCGATGTCGGGATGATCGATGTCGACCACCACCATCTTGGCGGCGCGGCGGGTGGTTCCGCCCGACTTGATCGCCCCGGCGGCCCGATCGCCGATCTTGAGGAAGGACATCAGCCCGGACGATTTGCCGCCACCGGAAAGCCGTTCGCCAGCGCCGCGCAGCGCCGAGAAGTTCGAGCCGGTCCCGGAACCGTATTTGAACAGGCGTGCCTCGCGGACCCACAGGTCCATGATGCCGCCTTCATTGACCAGGTCGTCGGCGATGCCCTGGATGAAACACGCATGCGGCTGCGGGTGCTCATAGGCGGTTTCGGAGGCGCGGACCTCGCCGGTCTTGTGGTCGACGTAGAAGTGTCCCTGGCTTGGTCCGTCGATTCCATAGGCCCAATGGAGGCCGGTGTTGAACCACTGCGGGCTGTTCGGCGCTGCTTTCTGGGTGGCGAGCATGTAGCGCAGTTCATCATAGAAGGCGGACGCGTCTTCCTCCGAATCGAAATAACCGCCTTTCCAGCCCCAACAGGCCCAGGTGCCGGCCAACCGGTCGAAGACCTGGCGGGCGTCCTGCTCCGAGCCGGTGCGCTCATCCGCCGGCAATTCGGCCAGCGCCGCGTCGTCCGCGATCGAGCGCCACAGGAACGAGGGGACGTCGTTTTCTTCGACCTTCTTCAGGCGTGTGGGAACCCCCGCCTTGCGGAAATACTTCTGCGCCAGGATATCGCTGGCGACCTGGCTCCAGTCCGCCGGTACGGCGATATCATCGAGCTTGAAGACGATCGAGCCTTTCGGATTGCGAATCTCGCTTTTGGTCGTCCGGAATTCGATCCCGCTATAGGCGCTCTCGCCCTTCTGTGTGTAGTGCCGCTCGATCCGCATGGATCCCCCTGATTCTCGCGCATTTGTCACGCGCCTGTCACCCGTAGGCGCGTATCCTGACGGTCCAGGATTCGACGCTCCCGCTACTTTTCCCTACCTGACGCACCCGCCGGGGTTGATTCCCCGGATGTTGTGTCCAATGTGGCGAAGAACGCTAAATATAGTGTTACTTGCGCCGAAATGTCACCCGTTTTCTTCCGACAAGACGACGGAAAAAACGCACAGGCGACCAGCTTTCGCCCACGACCCAACGCGGCCCGGAACGAGCTGCTTACGCTTCACTGGTTGGAAAATTCGGAAGGCCCAAGATCCCCCCGAGTGCCGAACAACGACGACACTTGCGCGACGCTAAGCCGAGTCGCCATGAGCGGTCAACGCCGAATGGATGGGGAAATCGGGGGCGGTCTTCTTTTGGCTCCCAAAGGCGAGGCGGCGCCTCAAAAGTGAGCCGGCCTTATTCCGGCAGTTGCTGCAGCCGGTCCCAGTCTTCGCGCCGGGCCATCGCCTGATGCGGGTCGAACACCGGTGGCGGCGGCTTGGCCTCGGCCTTCTCCTGCAGCGATTCGCTCAACGGGCGCGGCGTTGCGGTCGGGGCAAACGCGTCGTCAAATCGCTCAGGCAGGATTTCCACTTCGGTTACGGCGACAACCGTGACGGCCGTGTCCGCCTCGGATTCCGGCCGCGGACGAGGGGCGGGCACGTCCGAATTGTTCGAGACCTGAACGACTGCCGCCCTGGCAACTGTCTTGATGGAGCCGCATGAATCGGACAGAGCTGATGGATCACCGTCGACCATCGAGACGCGAACCCGGGTGATGCCGTCATTTATGAAGCCCAGCTTCTCTGCGGCCGCGCGGCTGACGTCGATAATGCGGCCCTTCCCGAACGGTCCGCGATCGTTGATCCGCACGACAACGGTACGGCCGTTAGCCAAGTTCTCTACGCGCACCCGGGTCTGAAATGGGAGGTCGCGATGCGCCGCGGTCAGCGTGCTGCCATCGGCCATTTCGCCGCTTGCGGTCTGGCTGTCGAGGTCGAACCACGCTGCCTTGCCGCATTGTTCGCCGGCCGACGCCTCGCCGAAGCCGGCGAAAGTCACCAACGCAACCATCGTGAGGGTGCTTGTTGACCCCGATAACACTACGCCACGCTGCTCCCGTCTCCGCCTTCGGAGGTGAGCCTCCCCGCCCACATACATGAGAATGCCGGGGTTTGACGAAATTGCGGCGGAGATTCGGCGGTCGGGCGGGCCC
>JAAEOR010000422.1 GCA_024222895.1 Hyphomicrobiales bacterium
AGTTGTCCGACTCTTAGGTATAATCGCGCGAGACTCCAAGGCTAATAGGCACTCCGTGCTGCACTTCGCGCGCACCAAACGCCAATCTTCCAATCTTTACCAGAGGCTTAACATGGGATCAATGAAGGGCGATCGATAGTGTTCATGAAACAAATCGATAATACGACCATAGATGGTCAACTGTTGGACAGTTTACTAACGCGATGACGACGAAGTCTGCCGCCTTGAGCTTGGTGCCGGAGTCCCGCGATCCTTGCGAACCGCCAACGGCGTGAACAGAGGCGGTCGTCGATTTGAACAGAGTGGACGGACGGCAGCGGCGCCGGTTTCGCTTTGTTCATGCTTTGCCGATATCAAGCAGGCATGGCGAAGAGAACGATTCGCGAAGCGGACCTGTACCCGCCGATCAAGGCGCTGCTTGAATCCCAGGGCTATGAGGTGAAGGGCGAAGTCGGATCGGCGGATGTCGTCGCCGCCCGCGGCGACGAAGACCCGCTGGTGGTCGAATTGAAGACCGGTTTTTCGCTCTCCCTCCTTCACCAGGCCATTGATCGTCAGAGCGTTACGGATACCGTCTACCTCGCCGTGCCATACGGATCGGGGCAGGCATTCGGCGCATCGCTGCGGAAAAACATCAAGCTCTGCCGGCGTCTCGGCCTGGGGTTGATGACCGTCCGGCTCGAGGATGCGTTGGTCGAGATTCTGCTGGATCCGGCGCCCTACCGGCCACGCAAGTCTCGAGCCCAGAAAGCCAGACTGCTCAAGGAATTCGCCAAGTTGGTCGGGGACCCGAATGTCGGCGGATCGACCCGAAGGGGGCTGGTGACCGCCTACCGGCAGGATGCCCTGAGATGCCTGGGCTGCCTCGACGCTCTCGGTCCCACCAAGGCGGCCATGGTCGCCGAGCGATCGGGTGTCGCAAAGGCCCGCCGCCTGATGGCCGACAATCACTATGGCTGGTTCGAAAAGGTCGAAACCGGAATCTACACTCTCAGTCCCAACGGCCAGCGCGCCCTTGCCGACTATGCCGAGGAGATTGCCCGGATCACCTCTGCCCGACTCGCCGACAAGGGTACCCCGGATACGCCCGTCTGGCCTCAGTCCGCGAGCGTGGGGTAAGTTTGAGTCCGCTGGCCCCGCGCTAACCGATTTGCCGGGGTGCACCCCGGCTGGGAGACAAACGGACACATGCCTGACTGGACGCTTGGAGTGATCGATTCGGCCTGGTTTGGCTCGAAATACGAGGGAATTAGCGGCCTCAAGGAGTCTGAGCAGATCGGATTCGACAGCCTCGACTACTTTGTCGGGTTCGATCCCGAGGCGATGAGTGCGGACGAGCGCGCCGCCTATCTTGCCCGGGCAGATGCGACCGGACTTCCGGTCATCTCGCTGGTCTGCACCTGCCTTGGCCTGACCGATTTCAACCCATCGGTGCGGGACTTTCACATCCGCCGTGCCAAGGCGGTGGTCGACCTGGCGGCTGATTTCAAAACAGTCAGGAATATCTGTTTCGTTCCCGGCGAGTACATGTTCCAGCAGCGACTGCTACCGCCGGAGGGAGAGTGGGAGCTGCTGGTCGACGCCACGCGTCAGGTTGGTCAACGGGCCGCCGAAAAGGGGCTCGAGATCGCCATCGAACTCCTGCCGTTCGAGTTTGCGTTCATCAACTCCGTCGACTCGATGGAGCGGTGCCTCGATGACGTCGGCCTCGACAACGTCAAGGCGACCATCGACATTTCGCACATGTGGCTGATGCGTATCCCACCGAAGGACATGGCCCGGTTCAAGGGTCGGATTTCGCATGTACATGTTTCCGACTGCGACGGTGTCAACCACGGCGATCTGCCGCCCGGACGGGGGAATACACCCTTCGACGAATACCTCCTGGCCATTCGTGACACCGGGTTCGTCGGAACGGCTTCGCTGGAGCTCGAATTTCCGGTGAACCCCGACCAGATGCGTGAGTGGGTCGAGGAGGCCTTCGTTTCAACCAGGGCGCTGTTATCCGACGCCGGCGTTCGTCCAGCCTAGCAGGGGCAGGGAAGCCGACCTAATCCCATGGGTCCTTTACACTGACCCGGTTGATGGCCCAATTCAAGGCATCTCGAAGGGCGATACGGGTCATCGTTCGATAGAACGGCGCTTGAGAGAATCCAAGAGGAGGAAGCCTTGATGATCGCGCGAATTGCAGCGGCAACGATTGCCGTATTGCTCGGCCTGGCCACAGCACTTGCCCAGGAGACGCCGGATCTGACCGGAACATGGACGGGAACGTTCAAAGCGCAGATGCCGGCGAACGTCACGACGGGAACGTTCACGATGGTGATCGATCATCAGGACGGGGAACTCTTCAGAGGCCACAAGGACGTGGTGCGTGACGATGACAGTGACACGCTGGTGTCCGCCAATGAGGAACTCGTTCGCAATCCCTCGGAACGTTTCCTCGGCGTGATCTCCGCGGACGGCCAGAGCTTTCATCTCGCCGAACTCGGCGACCCGGGCTGGTATGCGGGGCGGATCATCGACGGCGATAGCTTCGAGGTCACCTATGTGGAGAGCGGGCCCGTGCCGACCGTTCACCGCACGCTCCTGAAACGGCAGAAGTAGAAGCATTTTCCGGATGCGCACGGGGTCGAAGAGTCGTACGCTTCGGCCAAGGCACTGTTATCCGACGCCGGCGTTCGCCCGGACTGAAAGGGGCAAAGATGGCTACCGAAAAGCTACCGTTCGATTCCGACAAACTCGATGCAGAGTTGGAGGCGGATGGAATCGATCTGCTGATCGCCTCGTCGAAGCATAACATCCAGTATCTGTTGGGCGGCCACCGGTTCTTCTTTTTTGATGCGATGGACGCGATCGGACTCAGCCGGTATCTGCCGCTGCTGATCTATCCACGCGGCCGGCCCGACCAGGCGGCTTATCTCGGCAATGCGATGGAGAAGAACGCAGAACTCTGGCCGCCAACTGTTGCTGCCGAGTTCTGGGGCACCGTCGATACAGCCGATCGCGCCATTCAGCATATTCGCGGCCTTGGCCGAACGCCGGCAAGCATCGCTGTGGAGCGTGGCTTCCT
This sequence comes from Hyphomicrobiales bacterium, assembly GCA_024222895.1. Classification (GTDB taxonomy): domain Bacteria; phylum Pseudomonadota; class Alphaproteobacteria; order Rhizobiales; family Kaistiaceae; genus Bauldia. Next base: position 3,074 of record JAAEOR010000422.1, read on the forward strand.
GCCGGCGGACGCTTACGAACAACTGACCGAGGCATTCCCCGACGCCCGGTTTCAGGACGCCGTTGTTCCGCTCGAGCGCCTGCGCGCCGTGAAAACACCGGAAGAGATCGAAATGGTCCGAACGGCTTCGGAGCAGGTGGTCGCGGCGATGCTCAGTGTCTGGGGCTCCCACGGGGCGGGAGCCACGAAGCGCGACATGATCGATACGCTGCGCCAGGAAGAGACCAGGCGCGGACTGACCTTCGACTACTGCCTCGCGACGGTCGGGACGAGCCAGAACCGGGCACCGTCGGACGAGGTGTGGCGCGACGGTGACATCGCCTCGCTCGATTCCGGCGGCAACTACCGGGGCTACATTGGCGATCTGTGCCGGATGGCCATTCTCGGCGAACCGGATTCCGAACTACAGGATCTGCTGGGTGAGATCGACGCGATCCAGCTTGCCGCCCGAACGCCGATCAAGGCCGGCGCCAAAGGCGGCGACGTCATCGCCGCCGGGCGCAAGGAACTGGCGACCGCCAAGTCTCGCGACCACATCGATTTTGTCGCCCACGGGATGGGCCTCGTCAGCCATGAGGCGCCGCGGCTGATGAGCGACGCGCCGGTTCCCTATCCGGGCGACGACGCCGATCGGCCGCTGGAAGCGGGTATGGTGTTGTCGATCGAAACGACTCTGCAGGACCCGTCGCGCGGCTTCATCAAGCTGGAGGACACGGTGCTTGTCACCGACGAGGGCTGGGAAGGGCTCGGCGACACCGGCCGCTGCTGGACCGTCGCCGGATAGGCTGCAAGACATGACCGCCGATGCCCCGCGCCGGCCCACCGGCCAGGGCAGGGCACACCGGTTGGATCGGCGGGTCAGACCGCCTGCCGCAATCGAGCGAGGTGGGCGTCCCAGCCGGCGTCGAGCGCCGTCAGCAGCCCGAGGACCGCATCGCCGGCATTTTCGAGGCCAGTGTGCTCCAGGGTGAGACGGGTTCCCTCGAACGCTTCCGACAATGTCCAGGTCACGGTGCTGACGGCACCGTTCATCGGTCCGATCGTGAAGGTGTAGACAAGGCGCGAGGGGCGATCCATTTCCAGCACCGTGCCCCAGCATTGCCTCACCAATACGTCACCATCGCCCTCCGCCAGCAGAACATAGTCCCGCCCGACCGCCAGATCCGCGTCCGCCGGATGAAACCACCGGGCCAGCTTTTCCTTCTCGGTCAGGAACGCCCATACGGTTTCGCGCGGGGCGTCGAAAAACGCCGTCTTGGTAATGGTCGCTTCGCTCATTTGTTTCTTCTCCCGTTCGATCGCCGCGTGCAATGCGCCGAGGCGTGTGTCCCAATACCGGCTGAAATAGCCGAGCCAGTCGGCGGCCGGTTTCAGCGCCCGCGGTTGCAGGTGGTTGATCCGTTCGCGCCCATGGGAGCGAACCGTAATCAGATCCCCGTCCTCAAGGACGATCAGATGTTTCTTGACCGCCGCTCGCGTCATCGCGAAGTGCCTGGCCACTTCACCGATCGTCATGTCCTGCTGGCTGAGATGTTTCAGGATCATTCGCCGGCTCGGATCGGCCAATGCGCGAAACGTTGCCTGAACGTCGCCGGTCATTCGGTCACCGGAAGAAAATCGAATTTGCCGTCCTGATAGAGGAAGGTCACGCATTCGGTGGCAGAGATGCATTTGCTGACATGGGCAACGCCGGCCGGGATCCGGTAGAATGATCCCATCGGCAGTTCGACTTCTGTCGATGGGTCCGCATCGACCGCCACATGGGTCATGGTGCCGGCGACGATCACGCCGAACATGTTGGCCGTTTTGACATGGGCGGGGCTGACCAGGCCGGCCGGCAACCGAACCATCGCCATGTAGGGCTCGACAAAACGTTCACCGACGAGAGGCGCAAACGCCACGCCCTCTTCGGTGACGGCCCATTCCAGCGCCTGTGGCGGGGTGTTGGCAATCGTCTCGGCGGCTTGCGCGCCGGCTGAAACCGATGCAACAACCAACACGAATCCCAGTTTCAGAATGTTCGAATCTATCATCTCATGCCTTCCTTGTAATACCATGTGGTTTCATTTCAATATGATACCCAATGGTATCATGTCAAGGCCAGCTGACTGGATCGACGGCTCAGGGCGGATCGATCAGAGGAGATGG
>JAAEOR010000423.1 GCA_024222895.1 Hyphomicrobiales bacterium
ATGGGTGTCGGGCGCATCACGGCGACTGACGTTCCAGTGGATGACGAATCATTGAGTGGTGACTTCACAACCGGTGGTCCGCGGCCGGCAAAGCCGACGGGGGCGATTACTGTCTGGTGTCGAAGCCGATGTATGTATTGACAACTGACGGGTTCATCTATGATGCGGCCCGCAGAGGTGGCAGGAAGGTCCGGCAGATTTCTGAAGAGATCCATCAGTCGACGTTTAGCGGCGCCTGCAATCCGGGTGATAAGCGATCGAAAGCTTCTGATGAGTCTTGGAAATATTTCGAGGGGAACAAGTTCCCGGGCGGGATTACGAAGAAAGGTACTCCAGCGTTGTGACGGTGGGGCAACGCGGCGGACCATGTATTTTGCGACCGTGGTCTGGGAGATATCTATACCGAGTTTCAGAAGTTCGCCGTGGATTCGAGGGGAACCCCAGAGGCCATTTTGCCGGCTCATGCGCCGGATAAGGCTTCGGATCTCTGGTTCAATGGCAGGACGTCCCGGCCGACGCCGCCGACTTTTTCCCAGCAGATAGTGTCGAAAGCCCTGTCGGCGCCAGCGCTTTACGGTGTCTGCGTGCACGATCTCCAGCGCTTCCGGCCAGCGGGGCCAGACGGTTGACAGGGTGACCCACAGCAGCCGATCGGCATTCGTAAATTGAGGCCGTTTCCCGGAACGTTCA
>JAAEOR010000424.1 GCA_024222895.1 Hyphomicrobiales bacterium
GACATCGCCAGCGCCTGGCAGATCGTTGACTGGTACCGGCAGCGTTGGATGATCGAGCAATTGTTCCGAACAATGAAGCTGCAGGGACTGCAGGTCGAAGCCAGTCAAATCGATACCGCCGAGCGGCTGCTTAAGTTGATCGGTATCGCCGCCAAAGCCGCTTGCCTGACGATGCAGCTCGTACAGGCACGCGACGGCGACGACCAGCGCTGCGTCGACATCGCCTTCACCAGCGCCGAGGTCGAGGCGCTGGAGGCCCTGAACATGCAACTGGAAGGCAAAACCGTCTTGCAGAAGAACCCCCATCCTCCCAACAGTCTCGCATGGGCCGCCTGGATCATTGCTCGTCTCGGAGGATGGGATGGATATCCCTCTTCCCGACCGCCAGGACCAATAACATTCAGGAACGGAATCGCTGACTTCCGAGCCATTCTCACTGGATGGCAGCTCAGAGATGTGTGCATGCCCTAGCGATTTCTTGGGGGAGAGCCTGTCCCCGGCTCGATCGGGGATGGCGACGCGAAGCGTCGTCGGAGGGGGCCTGGGGAGCGCCAAACAGCATCGATCAGCCTTCGATGGCGGCCCGCGCAGTCTGAACGACCCGTTCCACCGTCTCATCACACTGTTGCATCACCTCGACGGCAGGAATCCGCAGTGTCCTGATACCCCGTTCGCGCAGCCAGGCTGGCGCGCCTTGTGTTGCGGATGACAACGGCGCCGATCTTCAAGAGCTTCAGACGGACGGTGTAGACTTGGGCGCGGGCCCTGTCGGGCGACGGATCGCCTCGATCAGGCTGTAGGCGAGCGACGAGACGATCAGGCGGAACTGGTTGGGCCACCAGTTCGACCTGATCGATGCCGATGTCCCGGACGCCGTTCAGGTAGCCCGCATCCCGCAGACTCCAGGTGATCTGCGCCGGTTCAAGCGCGGGACGGGCCAGGAGGAGCGCGAAGATCGTATTGGGGGATACGGTCGAGGGCTTCGACGCACCCCGTCGTGCGCTTTCACCGCTCCACTCGCCAGACAGTGCCGTTCGCCAGGTCGCGAATGAGGTTCACCTGGCTGCCGTCCCAGTGATAATCCAAGTGCCTGCTCTGGTGCGGCTTGCTTGCGACATCGGGCCAGAAGAGACCGGCGCATTCGCCGCCGTCATGACGGACGCTTGGATAAACGATGCCGTCCGAGCCTGACGCGCGCAGGTCACGGCCGAGGGCTTGCGGCGCGGTGTAATCGTCCGGATCGCGCAGGGGTGAAGTGGCACGATCCTCGCCCCGCACGTCATGCAGCGTTGCATCGATGTCGAGCACGATTTCGCGGAACTGCGAGGTCCAGCCGGGCGCCTCTTCCGTCGCGGCCATGAAGCGGGCATGGTGATGGGTCGTCTCGAAGACCGCCGTCTCGAATGCACGCGCTGCATAGAGCACGCCAAAGGTGCCATCCGAGAAGCGGCCTGGCCGATCGGTCGAGACATGGGTGAAGGGCGCCATCAGCCAGCTTGCGCAGGGACCGGAGACACGGCGCTCCGGCGGCACGAGATCGAGAGCGCCGATCGATTCCATCAGCCGCGGATTGGTCTTCATCTCGGCGGAGATCAGAAGCGGCCAGTCGGCCGGATCGACAATGTCCTCGAAGAGATCGATCGGCGGAAAGAGGCTGCGGATGATCCGCACCGCGCCCGGCCATTCGACATGCGTGGTCGGGATGGAGGCCGGATCGAGGCTCACCAGAGGCCGCGCTCGGCATCAAGCGCCCGGCGCACGCGCATGAGATCGGTGAGTTCACCGCCCAGCATGACGTCGAGCGCCGACTTGCCGCCGAACAGCGCGTTGGGTTTGCGTACCCACTCATAGCCCCGCTGCGGCTCGCGAAAGATGATGCGCAGCGCCTTGTGAACGCCCATCAGGTTCGACAGCCGCGCCTTGCCGTCGCGGCCCAATCGCTGCGGCCCGTCCGCTTTCCAGCGGGCAAAGGTTCTGACCGGCATGTCGAGCAGGGTCGCCGCTTCACCTTCCGTCACGCCCCAGAGCCGGAACAGGTTGACCGCCGCGCGGAACATCGCGGCTGCCTCCTGATCCGTAATCGGATCAGGCGTGAAGGTTTCGGGCTCGGACTGAACGAGATGGAGTTGGGTCATGGTGATATGCTATATGGCATAATATAACTCGTTCACTGCCATATGACAATGATCTGTTTTCCGGGAAGACGCCACGGCTTCAGAGCCGTGCGCCGGGCCTCGGCTAGAGTAGCTGGCCAGGTGTCATCTGGCGTTCGCACGGTTGCGATTCTTCCTGGCGTCCTTGAGGGTCCTGTGTCGCTGACAGGCTGAACCACATATGGGCTTGAACGATGTCCTGCTGGCCGCCCTCGCCGTTGGCGTAGCTGAGGCCGATGGTGTTGCGGGCGTCGACATCGCCCTGCTCGCCAAGGACTTACGGGCGGCGGGAAAAAAGAGAAACCGCCGGGTTCAGCATTGAAACAACGGGTTTCTGGATGCTGAGCAATGTTGACATTGCCAGCGCGGTTTCAATGCGGCGGCCAGCGCCCTCAGATCATCCCGCCAGCCGCTTCCACCAGGGGCGCGTCGGTCCCAGGGTGGCTCGCTCGGCCTCCCGGGCCCGCCACTGGTCCTGCTTCAGCTCGGCGACCATCGTCTGCAGGCCCTTCAATTCGACTTCCATGACGGCAAGCCGTGTCGCTACTCCCGGCGCAACGCCGACCGTTTCGTCACCCGGTGCGTCCTGTCCCACGCTTCGTTGCGCGGCATGGTCCGACGCAACGCTGCTCGGCTTGGGCGGATAGACGCGCGCTAATTCGGACGGGCCGATCTCATGGCCACCGGCGGAGGTTCTGGTCGTGGGAGGTCGCCCCGCCGCGATCACTCGAAGGATGGTGCTCTCGCTGGCGCCGGCCTGCTGCGCGGCGGTGCGTCGGCTCAAGACGACCATTGCGTTGTGTCCCATGAAACGTTGCTCAACGATGCGCGGAACGTTGCGCCCGGCAGCGTTAAAGCCTCGTTAACGACGGTTCACTGCCCGGCCTTCGGCTTCCACTCCCGCGCCATGCGCTGGGCCTCGGTGATCTGGTCCGGCGTCATCTTTTTTGCGATCCTGTCGCGGCTCTTCCTGGCGTCCTTGAGGCCCTGTGCGGAAGCCAGGTTCCACCACATGTGGGCCTGAACGATGTCTTGCGGGACACAGGATTGCGGATCGCACTGCAATCCACCCTTGGCCGCGGCGTATATGACACCGAGCCTGAACTGGGCGCGGGCATCGCCCTGCTCGGCAAGGGGTAACCAAAGCTCCAGGGCCGTGCGGTGAGCCTCGGCGAGCTGGCCAGGTGTCATCTCGCGCTCGAGGCGTTTGAGGTTCTTCCTGGCGTCCTTGAGCCCCTGTGTCGCCGACAGGCTGAACCATTTGTGGGCCAGAACGACGTCCTGCGGAACACCCTCGCCGTTAGCGTAACTGACGCCGATAGTGTTCCGGGCGTCGGCATGACCCTGCTCGGCCAGTGGCTGCAGCAGCTCCAGAGCCGCCGCGAAATCCTGCGGCACACCCTCGCCCTTGTTGTACATGACCCCAAGCCTCAGCTGGGCGTCAGGATCGCCCTGCTCCGCAGCAAGCCGATACCATCGCACCGCCTCGGCATAGTCCTGCGGCACGCCATCGCCGTGGTCGTAGATGAGGCCGAGGTTGGCTTGGGCCCTGGCATCGCCCTGTTCGGCAGCGAGCCGGAACCACTTAGCCGCCTTGGCATAGTCTTCCGGCACGCCTTCACCGTTGGCGTAGATAAGGCCGAGATTGGTTTGGGCCCTGGCATCGTCCTGCTCGGCGGCGCGCCCGAACCACTTCGCCGCCCTGGCATAGTCCTGCGGCACGCTCTCGCCCTTGCCGTACATGAGGCCGAGGTTGAACTGGGCACTGGCATTGCCCTGCTCGGCAAGTGGCCGCCATAACTTCAGAGCGGTCGCGTAGTCGCCGCTCCGATAAGCGGCCAAGCCATCCTCGAACGGACCCGCCATCGCCGCGCCGCCCAGAACGACGATAGAGACGAACCCGGCGAGAAGCTGCTTGAACAATGGCGGACTTCCTTCTTCTGTTGCCGCCAGCCTATCGCATCGCGCCAGCGTCGAGGCAATGGACTTCGGGCTCAACAGCTGGCCGCGCTCGTTGATGTGACCGTCTGCTGCCTGCGCGGCGAACGGCTTGGTCTCGCGTCACCCGGTCGGTCAGCGCCGTGCAGTGGCGCGACGACTCAGCGATCTGCATGGGCTCCATCAGGCCCACGAATTCACCGCCGTCCGCCGTTGTTATGGCTGGTTTTCTGCCCGTTCTAATATCTCTCATACCCTAATAATACCAGTGCCTTGTCTTTATTCCAGCTCGTTATGGGCCGGCTTGATGTCCGCTTCCGCGGCCATTTTTATGGCCGCGCGTTCGTGGTGACCCGGGGTCGCAGGCGCCCGCAATCGGCTTGAAACGGCGCTACCGTCTGCATAGCTTTTTCTTGGATACAGCCACACATGCGGATCCTCGAGTGGGACATGCTGGGAAATGATCAATCCTTATCGAGGAGGCGGTCGCGGCCGGTCATCGTGACACTGCTGCCGCTCATCGCCTGTACGCTGGCGGTGACCGCCTGCCAGACGATCGGCCCCTTCGACATGGATGCGGGCGAAACCCACCTCCCGGCAGTTCGGCAGGCGCGGCTCGACATGCCGGCCGTGCGCGATGTGCTGCAGGGCGCCCTACGGTCGCTCCACGACATGCAGATACGAGATCGAGCGGGGCGCGGCAGCAGCGCATTCGACTGGTGCGGGGATCGCCGGCCGACCGGTGGTGCGACGGCGCCAGGCGATGGCTCCGCACCGGAAGAACACGACCGGGCATCTCACTCGGCGCCGATGGGCGACCACGAATCCTGCCGGTCCCGCGCATTCGTCAGCCTTCCCGTCTCGCAGCGCTTGCACGCCATTCCCGCGTTTGGTCCGGATGTTCGCAATGTGGTCGGCGAGTGGAACGCGGTGCTCGGCGTCGTGCCGAAAATCCCCGGCAACAATGGTGGCCGGCTGTTCTTCGGCGTGCAGGACCCCAACATGTTCGTTTCCGCCGCCGTGGGCTATCCGCTGTTGCTTTTCGAGGCACCGGCCGGCGGCGCCCTCTCCGACATGCTGCGCCTGACCCATGACAGCATCGCCCGCTATCGACGCGGCGAGGGCTACGCTTTCTGGCCGCAACAATCGTCGATAACCGCTGCGGGGGAGCGCTATGACGTGACCCATCCGCTCAACGTTTCGGCCGAAGACCTCGAGTCGTCGATCCGGATGTATGCCGAGGATCCCGACGCGCTGGGGGCGTTCACTTCAGGCATGTCCCCCAACGAGCGATACCGGTTCCTCAGATGGGTGAGGCAGCTGCTCGATGACCAGGCCAACCCCCACGGCATCGAGTCGGCCACCAACATCCCCGCCGATGTCGACGATACGTCCACGGCCGTCGCCTTCGGCATTGTCTACCGGACATGGGGCGGGCGGGCCGGCGCCGGCGACACCGGGATCGATCAAAGCACCCTCTCGGCCCTGCCGCGCTTCCGCGATCTGGACCGTTTGCGGGAGGATGGCCAGGATGCCTGGAAGGGGGCCGATTCCGGCGCGTTTCTGACCTGGCTGAAGGATGAAGAGACGCCGGCTTTCTCCCGGCCCGACCAGGGGATCATTCCGCTCGGCGTCAACAATGTCGACTGTGTGGTCAATGCCAACGCGCTGCTCGCCCTCGGCCTCGCGGGACAAACGCACGCCGCGGGTTACGACGATGCCCTGCGCCTGATGGTTCGGGCGGTGGAGAGCGAGGCGTGGCCGCAATGCGGGCTCTACTATCCGCAGACGATGATCTTCCCCTATACGCTCTCGCGGGCTTGGCGTGATGGCCGCGTCCGTTCGCCGGAGCTTCGATCCGCGTTGACGGTGCTGATCGGCTCCGTGCTCGAGGAACAGTCGCCGGACGGCTGGTTCGACGGAGGGCCCGATCACAGCCGCGATCTTTCCACGGCGCTGGCCGTCGTAACCCTCCTGAACCTCGGGGAGGACATCGCTACGTCGGCGGGGCTGCGCCTGACCGATTACCGGAATTCAATCGTGCGCGGCCTCGACTATCTCTACCGGCACCGCCGGGTCGTCCGGGTCAAACATCAAGACACCCTCACCGCCTGGCCGCTTGAAGGCAGAGACCCGGGCTTTGCCCTCAGCTGGGAGCCGGGGGTCTTCTTTGCCGACAGTTTCTGGAACCTGGCCCAGTGGCGCTCCGAGGCCTACACGACGGCCATCGTGCTGGAGGCATTCGCCCGCTATGCGATGGCCTATGATCGCCATCCTTCCGGCATTCTCGACAGCCCGCGACTCAAGGTCGACGAAGCCGGCACGGACTTCCGGATCGAGGCCGCACGGACGCCATAAGCCGGTTGGACCCGGTCTTCATGACCGCCCACGCATTCACGCGAATGTGACGCGCCCGATCGGTCCGGAATGCGCATAGTTCAGCCATTCCATTCCTGAACCAGTACGAGGGCGCCATGAGACTTCTATTCAGCGTTTTGATCGTCGCTTTGACAGCTCCGGCTGTGGCCCAAGAGGTGAAGCGCAGCATCGAACCAGTGGCGGGCGACGTCTATCTGATGAGAAACGACTTCCACAACTCGCTGCTCGTGGCGACCGAGGACGGAGTGGTTCGCGTCGATCCGATCAACGCCGAGGCCGGCGAATGGTTGAACGCGAACCTCGGCGAGATCGGCCAGGAAAAGGTCACTCATCTGATCTATTCGCACAGCCACGGGGATCATGCCTCGGGCGGCGCGGCCCACCCGGATGCTGAAGTGATCGCCCATGAGGATGCGCCGGAAACGATCCATGGCGTCACGCCCGATACGCGCGTCGGCGACACCCATACGCTGACCATAGGCGGCAAGACAATCGAGCTGGTGAACCTCGGCGCCGGCCACGACAATCACATGCTGGTCACCATCGTCCGACCCGAGAATGTCGCCTTCATCGTCGATGTCGCCGCGCCCAAACGGCTCCCCTTCCGCGATTTTCCCGGCGCGGACATCGCTGGCTGGTTCAAGCAGCTCGAAGCCGCCCAGGCGCTTGACTTCGAAATATTCGCACCTGGGCACGGAGCAGTCGGCAACAAGTCGGATCTCGATGACGCAACCGACTACATGGTCGAGTTGCAGGCCGCCGTTCTCGAAGGTCTCGAGGCAGGAAAGTCCGTGGACGAGCTGAAGGCCGAAATCACTCTCGACGCCTACAAGGACTGGGGGCAATACGAGGGTTGGCGCGAGGAGAACATCACCGGCATGGCACGTTACCTGGAGGAGTCCGGCCAAGTCGGCTGACCCTGATCACGACGGTGGTCCCGGTTGCGCCGAACATCGGCACCTGTGGCGGCGCGGGTATAAGCGACGGCCATCGCGCTCGTATCGCCGGCATCCGCACCGGCACACGGTCGTCCTGCACCTGATCGGTGAATCGATCGGTCTCAATGGCCGATCGCGGCGCCGGCCGGGTTGCGATCGTCGCTGCCACCAAACCGGTAGTCCGGCGCCGCGAGAGGCCGTGCCTGCGAGCCCGGTTCAGCCGGACCCTCATCGTCGGTGCGCGGCGATCCGATCATGATCGCGTGCGCCGCTCCCCAGTTGCGTCTCTCTTCAACCGTGTGACCCATATCGGTCAGCATCCGTACGGTGTCGGGCGACAACGCCCGGCGCTCGACGAACAGCGTGTCCGGCAGCCATTGGTGGTGGATGCGCGGCATGTTGACAGCCTCCTTGATGTCCATGCCATGGTCGACAACGTTCATGATCGCCTGGGCGATGATGGTGATGATGCGCGGGCCACCACGACTGCCGAGGATCATCAACGGCTTGCCGTCCTCAAGAACAACGGTCGGACTCATGGAACTGAGCGGCCGTTTGCCGGGGGCGACCGCGTTAGCGGAGCCCTGGACGAGGCCGAACATATTGGCAGCGCCCGGTTTGATAGCGAAATCGTCCATCTCGTCATTGAGGAAGAACCCGGTATCGCCGGCAATCACCCTGGCGCCGAACCAGGCGTTGATCGTATAGGTCAGCGACACCGCGTTGCCGGCTTTGTCGATGATCGAAAAGTGCGTCGTATCGGTCCCCTCATGGGGCGCCACGCCGGGTTTCAGATCTTCCGATTTGATTGCCTTTTCGAGATCGATCCCGTCGCGGATCGCGGCGGCATAGTCCTTCGAGACAAGCCGGGCGACCGGGTTTTCGACAAAGGCGGGATCGCCGAGGGCGGAATTCCGGTCGACAAACGCTTGGCGCATCGCTTCCGTCATCCTGTGGATGCCGGCAGCGGAGTGATAGCCGAGTTCACCGATCGGATAACCCTCGAGAATATTGAGGATCTCGCAGATGATCGTGCCGCCTGAACTCGGCGGCGGCGCCGAGAGGATCTCATAGCCGCGGTAAGAACAACGAACCGGCTCGGTCTCGACCACGGTGTAGTCGGCGAAATCCTGCTTCGCCAGGATGCCGCCATGCGCGGTGCTCGCGGCGACCACCGCGTCGGCGATGGCACCCTTGTAGAACACATCCGGGCCGTCGGCGGCGATCGCCTTCAGCGTCGCGGCAAGATCGCTCTGGACCAGCCGCTCACCCTGCTGCCAGGGCGCGCCGTCATCGAGGAAGATCGCCGCGACATTGGCCTCGGTTTCGAACCACTCGGTCCCGATTGCCAGGATGGCGGCGTCGCCCTCGGTCAGGACATATCCCTCCTCGGCCAGTTCGATCACCGGCGCCATCACCTGCTGGCGCGACAGGGTGCCGTAGCGCTGGAGCATCGTGTCGAGGCCGAGGACGGTGCCCGGCACGCCGACCGCCTTGTAGCCGTCGAGGCTCAGCCGGGGGATCACCTCGCCCGCATCGTCGAGATACATGGTCGCCGTTGCTGCCAGCGGCGCCTTCTCACGAAAATTGAAGAATGTCGTGGTGCCGTCGACGAGATCCAGCGTCGCAAAGCCGCCACCGCCGAGATTGCCGCAACAGGGGTGGACGACGGCAAGCGCATAGCCGACCGCCACGGCCGCATCGACTGCGTTGCCGCCCGCCTTGAGGATGCTGATGCCCGCGGCCGAGGCGAGGTGCTGCGAGGTGACCACCATGCCGTTGGCCGCTTGGACCGGCGGCGGCGAAACCGCCATCACCGGGCCCGATGGTGCGAACAACAGGCCAGCGACGAGTGCGGCGGCAGGGCGCAAAATCATGTAGCGAGAAACTCCCGGCATAGTACAAGGGTCGACATCTTACCCGAAGCGCATGGTTTTGGGGTCGGGTTCTGCCACGTTGTCCGAAGGTTCGTTCCGGCATGATCGATCCGCGTTCAGAGCGCCTTGAGGGACGAGCCGCTGACCGCTGTTGTCCCCTCCATCGTGATCCTGCGGCGCGACCGCGGGATCACTGAGGGAAGCGCGAAAGCGTTGACGATTCGGCGTTTGGACTTGATCCTGCGATCAGATCCTCCGATCAAGTCGGAGGAGCAGGATGACGAGTCGTGGCCCCCCTTCTCACCGGAGCGAAATTAATGGAAAAGACCAGATTGCGGCACGTGGTGCTGTTCGGATTCAAGGACGGCACCACCGAGGCCGACATCGATGAAATCGTGCAGCGGTTCGCGGCACTGGCCGAGTCCGTTCCGGATATCGAAGCCTTCGAATGGGGCGTCAACAACAGCCCGGAAGGCATCCACCACGGCCACACCCACTGTTTCGTTCTGACCTTCGCCTCGGAGACCGCGCGCGACGCCTACCTGCCGCATCCGCGGCATGAAGCCTTCGTCGCCTTCGTCTCGGAGCGGATCGAGAATGCCCTCGTGGTCGATTACTGGGCGCAGGAGGTGAAGTAGCGGTTCCTGCATTGACGGGGCCCAGTCAGACGCGCCAACCTGTTGTCACCGGCTCGTGCATCATCATACCGCTGCCGCCAGCTTCTGCTGGAACATCCTGGAGTTTCGGCAGGCCGTCACTGACATCCATGACCCGCTCTCACGGCCCGCTTTCAGGGCCGCCAGGAGCGCGACCATGGATGAAGGATCGTAGGGCAGCAGGAGCGCTACACGGTCACCCTTTTCTCCAAGGTCAAGCAACCTGTGAGCCAATCGGTTGGCGGCTGTGTTCAGTACCTCATAGGTGATTGAGCCCGCCTGAAAAATCGCCACGGGTCGGTCCGGATGGCGCCGCGCGATCGATTCAAACAAGCTTGGGATTGAACCGGCAATGTCCAACGAAGTCACGTGCGCGGCTTTCAAGGTGATGCATCGGTCACGCAGAAAGGCTACGCCGAGGTTTTCCACGGTAGCCACAATTCACTGTTCAAGGGCGTCGTGGCGGATGCAGCATCCGCAAGCCACCGGAGATCATTGACCTTGGGTCCCAAGCCGCCACTTCTCGGCGCGACCTACATCTCCGTGCATCGCGGTGCGGAGAGATGCACAGGCGCCCGGACCGACGGCATCCCGCGGAGGCCGACCGTCACAGCTGTGTGACACCGAGCCGGCAAACGGCGGAACCGGCAAAGCGGGTTTTCCGATTCGGTCGCCAACGCATCGGGCATTCCGTCGTAGAGTGGGTGCCCGCCACCGCGCGCGCCACCAAAATCCATCGCAGTAGACAAATGGACCCCAGGCGACTCATCCGACCACGCAATCCATCGCTGAACTACTGTACAGGACACGGCGATTCAGGATCGATCAGATCCTCGCTCTTGAGCGCCTCCCACAAGGCGGTTGGAATGGTCTCGCGCATGAATGCCAGATTTTGCCCGACCTCCTCTGGCTTGGCTGCGCCTGGGATAATCGAGACAACGGCCGGGTGACCAAGCGTGAACTGCAGCGCTGCAGACTGCAGTGTAACATCGTAAGCCCGGCAGACATCCTGGATCCGGCGTGTCTTGGCCTGAATTTCCTCGGTGGCGATCTTATAGCCATAGCGTGCGTTGGGCCCCGGACCCGTTGCGAGGATGCCGGAGGCAAATGGTGCACCGATGACCACCGAGATGCCCTTGTCGCGACAGCGCTTGAGCCCGGTGTGCAGGACGCTTTGACTCAGCAATGTGTATGGCATGGCCACGATGAGGAAATCGGGATCGATCAGCGATGCGATGGTTTCGAACGATTCCGGCAGATTAAGCCCCATGCCGATCGCTTCAATGTCGCCGGCCCGCTTAAGTTCCTCGAGCGCTTTGATACCGCCGTCCGTAAGATCGTTCATGCGCGCTCCGTGTTCGGCCTCATGCAACGCCGCGTCCGGATCGTGTACCAGTAACGCGTCAACGGAATCGATGCATAACCGCATGAGACTTTGCTCGTAAGATCGCATCACTCCGTCATATGAGTAGTCGAAACGGAAGTCGAAATTCAGCCCGCCATTCCAAGGCGTTCGATCAAAGGTGCCCGGCTTCGATGGCCTGAAGAAGACCCGCCCAATCTTGGTCGTAACCAAATAGTCCTCTCGCGGCCTGTCGATGAGGAAACTGCCGAGCCTGTGTTCGCTAAGGCCGCGTCCGTAGTAGGGGGCGGAATCGAAGTAGCGGACACCGCCTGCCCACGCGGCCTTTAACGTCGCCTCGGCTTGTGCTCCGGATACGTGTTCGTACATGCCGCCAAAATGGGCCGTGCCGAGCCCAAAAAGCGGAAGACGGAGTCTTGTTCGACCGACTTGCCGGGCTTCAAACAGATCAGCAGTCATCGTTTCATTCCCGGCGGTAAGTGAACGCTTTTAGCGGAGGCTGTCGGCACGACGTTCTGGCAAACTGGTATCGGCTGGCGTCGACGGTCGCCTACGAGGTTACAGCAGCCTACCCTTCACTATCGATTCGGCTCCTGGCCCCCGTCTTCCGATGGTCGCTCTTGGCCGCCACTGGGCCGCCAAACGCCTCGGTCACATCATCCGTGCGCAGGGTCGGCTTGTCTCTGTATAGAAAACAACTGGCTAGTCGATCGCGATCACACAGGTATTTCTCAGGTGGAGTGCGCCAGCAGACATCCATGGCTTGCGAACACCGGGGCGCGAACCGGCAACCCCTCGATTCACGTTCGGACGCGGCCTCCAGTGTGATGAAATCCTCGCCGCCCCAGTTCTGTTCTAGATTGGGTAGCGGTATGGAGGACACAAGAAGCTGCGTGTAGGGGTGCTTCGGGTCGCCGATCACGCGTTCAACTGAACCGGCTTCGGCAACGTTGCCCTGATAAAGCACCACGATGTTTTCGCAGATCTGGAATGCTGTCGTCAGGTCATGGGTGATGTAGATAATCGATATACCGAGGTCCCGATTCAGGGTCTGCAATTCATCGAGAATGGTGGCGCGCAACGACGCGTCCACCATTGACACCGGCTCGTCGGCAACAATGAGCCGCGGGCGTAACAAGACCGCCCGCGCGACCATGATGCGCTGTCGCTGACCGCCGCTCAGTTCGTGCGGGAACCGTCCCAGGGTATCCTGGGAGCGAAGGCCGACCCGGCTCAACGCATCCTCAATCAGGCTGCGCGCCTCGGCCTCGGTATTGGCCAGTTTGAAGCGTTTGACCGGCGTGGTGAGCACATGGTCGATACGGTAGAACTGGTTAAATACATCGAAGGGATCCTGAAAGATCGGCTGGACTTCGCGGCGAAACTGCCGTCGCTCGGCGGTGGACATGGAGGCTATGTCTTTGCCGCGATAGAGCACCCGGCCCTTGCTCGGCTCGGTGAAGCCAAGCATGATCCTGGCCATGGTGGTCTTGCCGCTGCCGCTCTCGCCGGCGATCGCGGTCATCGACGAGGTCTCCTCCATGATCGAGAACGCCGCTCGATTCAGCGCGGTGAAAGTGCCGAACTCCTTTGTGACGTCCTGAAGCTCAATGAGTTTGGTCAAAGGACCACCTCCTTGCTCCGGTCCGCTGGCAAAGGTGGCAACTCAGTGTGTTGGGGATAGAGGAGACAGGCAGCGTGCCGGTTGGGCGTCACTTCCCTCGAAATCGGATGCTCTGACGTACAGCGCTCGAACGCATAAGGACAACGCGGGGCGAAGCTGCAACCGGGCGGAAGGTCGACCAGGCGGGGCGGGAGACCGGGAATGCCGGTGAGGCTGCGCTTGGTCTCGATGCCGGGCAGGCTGTCGATTAGCAACCGGGTATAGGGATGTCGCGGTGCGTTGATGATTTGTTGCACCGGCCCGATCTCGACGAGTTTGCCGGCATACATCACCCCGACGACATCGGAAAACTGCGCGATCAGCCCCATGTCGTGCCCGATCAGCACCACCGCGGCGCCAATCCCGTCCTGCAGCCGGCCAAGGGTGACCATGACCTGGCGCTGAACCACCACGTCGAGGGCGCTGGTCGGCTCGTCCGCGATAATGACCTTTGGCGCGAGCGAAGTGGCGATGGCCATAACAGCACGTTGCTTCATGCCTCCGCTGAGCTGGTGGGGGTATTTGTTGGCGACGCCGGGGTCCAACCCGACGCGCTTGAGCAGTTCGGCAACCCGCGAATCCAGCGCGGCGCGACCGCCGCCTTTCATATGGGCAAGGATTGCATCGATCATCTGATCCTTGAGACGCATGACCGGGTTCAGCGAGCTCATGGCACCCTGGGGAATCATTGCGATGTCGCGCAAACGGGTTTCCCGCAGTTCCCTTTCGCTCATGGCGAGGATATCGCGATCCGCGAGCAAGACGCGTCCACCGACAATACGGCCCGGTGCCCGAGTGAGGCGCATGAGAGCATTGCCCATGGTCGTCTTGCCAGAACCCGACTCACCGATCAGTCCCAGGCGCTCACCGGGTCTAAGCGTGAAACTGACCTTGTCACACGCTCGCGCCGGGCCGGCTGCCGTGTCGTAGACAACCTCGAGTTCCTCCACCACCAATACGGGCTTGTCGTCAGCCGCCGGCTGTTCAGGCTGTGTGGCAGTGTTCATCAGCGCCTGGCCAAGCGCGGGTTGGCGAACCGGTCAAAGCCGAGCGAAATCAGAAAGAGGCTGATAAAGATCAGCGCGATGGCAACGATCGGCGGGCTCCACCACCACCAGTAGCCCCGCAACACGGCAGACGATTGTTGCGACCAGTAGATGGTATTGCCCAGAGTCATTTCCTCGAGGGCGCCCAGTCCAAGTGCTTCAAGGCCGATGATGGCCAGAATGGCGGCGCTGACCGTACCCACGAAGCTCGCCACGATGTAGGGCATGAGATTGGGCATGATTTCGGTGAACAGGATCTCCATGGCGCTCTCGCCATTGGCCCGAGCGACCTCGACATAGGAACGTTCACGAATCGACAGTACCTGGGCCCGCACGGTACGGGCCGTGAACATCCAGGCTAGCGACGCCACGACCAGCGCCATCACAAAGATGGTCATTCGATCGATGTTGCCTGCGATGATGACGAGAATGGCGATGGCCGGCACTGTCATCAACGAGTCCGATAGTACACGAATGACCCCATCGACCGCGCCGCCGAACTGGCCCGCTGCCAGGCCGAGGACCGAACCGAGTCCGACGCCGATTACGCCTGCAATCAGACCCATCTTGAGAGTGTTCGGGGTGGAGTAGATGAGCAGGGTCCACATATCGCGCCCCTGGGAATCGGTACCCAGGAGGTACTCAGCCGATGGCGGACGACGCGGCACCACCGCGCCAACTTGAGCATTGTCGAGATCGACAAAGAATGGGCCGATCACGCTGAAGAGGATGATCGCCAGCAGAATCCCGCATCCGAGAATCAGGGTCATGCTGATCCGTCCCTGAGCGTAATTACGTCTCAGGGCCTTGAAGAAGGCAGTCATCTGCGGATCCTCGGATCGAGCAATGGATAGATCAGCTCAACGATGAACAACAGGATCGCGAGCGTGAGGATGAGAATCAGAACGACGCCTTGAATGACGAAGTAATCCTGGCCGCGGATGGCGACGTAAAGCAGGTTGCCAAGGCCGGGATAGTTGAAGATCACTTCGACCAGAACCGCGCCGGAGACGACAGCCCCCAGCGACAAGGCAAGCGCCGTGATCTGCGGCAGGAATGCGTTGCGAATCCCGTACCAGAAGAAAACACGCCCGGGCTTGAGGCCCTTGGCTTCGGCGAAGGTGATGTAGTCTTCCCCAAGTACGGATATCATCTGGCTGCGCATGCCAAGCGCCCAGAAGCCGATATTGCCCAGCGCGATGGCCATGATCGGCAGGACCGAATGACCGACGATATCGCTGAAGGTAGCCCAGTCGAAACGCATGATGCGCGTCGTGTCGACGCCGCCAGCGGGAGGAAAGATCCGCCACTGCACGGCGAAGAAATAGATCAGGATCATTGCCAGCAGATAAAAGGGTATGGATGTCAGGATCATCAGGAGTGGGACGAAGGCCTTGATCCACCTGCCAGTGCCGGGCCAGGCGAGCCGCGCACCGAGCAACGATCCCACAGTGAAGGCGAGCAAGGTGGCGACGGTCAGCAGGCCAACCGACCAGGGCAATGCATAGCCGATCATTGATGACACACGTTCGGGAAAATTGGCGAAGGATACGCCCAGGTCAAGGTGTAGCAAGTCCCACCAGTAGTTGATGTACTGAGTGAAAAGACCCTGATCGAGTCCGTATTTGGCGCGATAGGCCGCCGAGACGGCCTGGATGTCGACACTCTGCGCGCCTCCAGAACTCTGCAGGCGCGCCAGCGCGGTCTGCACCGGATCACCGGGCAGCATTCTCGGGATGAGGAAATTGATACTGACTGCAATGAAGACAATCAGCAGGAGCTGACCGAACCTGGTCGCAACATACCGGATCAATTCGTTCGACATCGTGTTCTACCAGGACAGGTATTCAGGATGCGGGGGTGGGTGGCGGAATTCCGCCACCCACCAACTCGGCACTTATTCCGCCGGTTTCAGGTTGTGGATGACCAGATTGAAGGCCTCCCAAGGTGTGTACGGCGCAACGTAAGGATCCGCTGCCGACGGCCAGCCCGTCCAGTGAGTGTTGTTGAAGGTCACGACGTGGAACTCCTCGAGCAGATCGATCTGCGGAATGTCCCGCAGGGCGATCTCCAGAGCGGCGACCGCATCCTTCATGTATTGCGAGTCTGGATCCGGTGAGGCCAACACGCCATCCATCCGGTCGATGATCTCGTCATATTCCGGATTGGCGTAACGCGAAGCAGCGATCAGGTTGGGAACGGCTTCGCCGAGCGGACGCGAGAACTTTGAGTGATAGTGCTGCAGGGTCTCGAGGGGCTCGGACAGGCTGCCACAATGGACAAACACCAAAGTGTCGAAGTTGCCGGAGGTTATGTCGGGCAGCCAGGTATCATCGACAGGCGCCTGGATTGCATCGAAGCCGGCATTCTTGAGCTGCTGTGTCAGCGGCGCAAGAATGGGCTGGATGAATGCGGGAACGCGGACACGGACTTCAAGCGGCTCGCCGTCTTTGGCCCACAGGCCATTGTCATCCAGAGCGTACCCGGCTTTGGCCATATACTCGTCGACAAGTTCCTGGCTATGGTCGAGCATACCGGATTCGTCGATCACCTTCTGCAGCGGACCGTCCGGCGGCAGATACGTGCTTGCCATGTAACCTGAGAACGCGAAGGCAACAGGATGGTTCGATCCCTCATAGCCGATATCTGATAGCTGCTGCCGATCGATCGCAGAGTTGATCGCCCAGCGCAGATTGATGTCATCCCAAGGCTCTTTGAGCATGTTGAAGACGAGCGAATAATCGCAGCCATCCGGTGCGCCCCAGTTCGGACCCTCTGTGTTCCAGGACGACAGGTTGGGGTTCTGGAAACGGGCCGCTTCGAAGGTGCCGATCAGGAGTTGGCGCCCACCATCCACCTGATTGGCGATATGCAGCTGACCCATGGCGTCGTCGCTGGACACCGGCACAAGTGTTATGCGCTTGGGTGCCGGCGCGTCTTGAAGTCCAGTCTTGACGCCCCACCAGTCGTCGCGGCGATCGAATATCTCCTGTTGGTTGGAGCTGAGAACTAGCTTGTAC
>JAAEOR010000425.1 GCA_024222895.1 Hyphomicrobiales bacterium
AGAGGCCGACAAGTTTGGCAAGGGATCGATCGAAGGCCTCACCGCCGCCGAGACCGGCAACAGCGCGGTGGTGCCCGGCGCGCTGATCCCCGCCCTGACATTGGCGGTTCCCGGTTCTGCGCCGGCGGCGGTGCTGATCGCTGCCCTTTTCATTCACGGGGTGCGGCCCGGCCCGATGATCATGATCGAGCAGCCGACCTTCGTCTATCAGATCGTCGCAATGCTGCTGGTGGCGACGATTGGCATCACCGTATTCGGCCTGTTCCTCACCAAGCCGTTGCTGACCGTGCTGCGCATTCCGCGCGAGCGCCTGATGCCGGTGGTTTTCGTATTGTGCGTTATCGGGCCCTACGCGATCACCCAGCGGTTCTTCGATGTGGTCGTCGTGCTGATATTCGGGATCGTCGGTTTTGTCCTGCGACGCATGGACTATCCGATGGCGCCGCTGGTTCTCGGCATCATCCTTGGCGATCTTCTCGACAAGAACCTGCGGCGTGGCCTGACCTTGACGGATGGCGATCCGTCGCCGTTTTTCACCCGTCCGATCAGCCTCGTCTTCTGCATCCTGGTTGTGCTGACGATACTGCTCAGCATCGGGCCGGTCCGGCGGGCCGTCCAGGGTGCGGGAAGGCGGGCGTGGGCGATGGTCACGAAGCGAGCTTGAGGACGATGAAACGGGAGGGCGCGCCAATGGCCAAGGCGCCACATCGTCCGCGAAACCCGGAGCGCACCAAGCGCGATATCCTGGTGGCGGCGCGCACGGAGTTTTGCGAATACGGTCTCGACGGCGCCCGCGTCGACCGGATTGCCGAACGGGCGGCTGCCAACAAACGCCTGCTCTACCACTATTTCGGCAACAAGGAAGCGCTGTATTCGGCCGTTTTGCTCGAG
>JAAEOR010000426.1 GCA_024222895.1 Hyphomicrobiales bacterium
CATGAAGTCGCCGTCGAAGTTCGGGTTAAGGGGTATGTCGAGCTGGTCGGCGCCGATCCGCCAATTGACCTCGATCGCATCGCCGACGCTGAGCGCCAGCATTTCGGTCTTGGCGGCCAGCGCGGCCTGCTTCGGACTGCCAAGGGCTGCCGCATTGAGGGTCGCCAGCGCACCGGCGCTGGTGGCCAGCGCGGTCTCCAGCTGGATCGCTTCGGTCTCGGCGATCGTTTCCAGGAAGGCGTTATGCCAGATCTCGCCGATCTGCGGCGGTCGCGGAACGCGCGGTTCTCGGAACCGGCGGCCCTTTGCCTTCATGTGTTCATAGACCCGCCACTTCATCTCGTGGTCGAGCATTCTCAGGATGCCGCCAATGTGATCGCGGTC
The DNA here is from genome assembly GCA_024222895.1 of Hyphomicrobiales bacterium. Lineage (GTDB taxonomy): Bacteria > Pseudomonadota > Alphaproteobacteria > Rhizobiales > Kaistiaceae > Bauldia. Next base: position 385 of record JAAEOR010000426.1, read on the forward strand.
GATATGGGAGACATAGGCAACGTCGATGACTTCGCCCGCCTTGCGCATTTCGGCAAGCGGTTCGGCGATGAACGTGTCGTAGGCCGTGGGTAGCCCGGCGTCGGCAAGCAGGGTCTTGCCGTCGGCCGACGTGAGCAGCAGGCAATCGCCACTGGCGCTTGGATAGACCTCGACTTTCATGTCTGCAGCTCCCTGGTCAGGTCCTCGACCGGCCGCGCCAGCCGCGCAACCTCGCGCAGGCAGGCGGCGGGATCGATGGCGCCGAAGCCCGCATCGTTGCGCCATTCATATCCTGCGCCGGGGAGCGGCCGGCAGGTGCGCTGGATAATACCGCCGATCTGCGCGGCGGTAAGCGTCGGGTCGAGGGACAACATCAACCCGGCGATGCCGGTGACATGCGGACTGGCCATGCTGGTGCCGGTCTTCTCGGTCCAACGGTTCACGGGGTCGAATCCGGCAGCCGCGACGATCGCCGTTCCCGGTGCGGCGATCTCGGGTTTCGTCCGGCCGTCGCGGGTCGGGCCCTGGCTCGATGAGATATTGAGCCGTTCGCGTCGCTCGTCGAGATTGGCGACACCGATGACCAGTGGACCGCAGGCCAAAGAACTGAGGGTGGACTCGTCGACAAAGGCGCCGGGCGCAAAGAACGATGGCAGTCGCCAATGGGCGGGCTCCCGGCCGCGGCCGGGATCGTCCCGCTCGATCCAGGCATGGAAGGCGCCGTCGCGTACGACCCGGCCGGTCAGCCGCACCGTCCACTCGCCCGCTTTTATGCCAACGATGGGATCGCCCATGAAGGGGCTGAGGTAGATCGAGATGCGGTTGTCGCCGTTCTTGGGGTCGCCGAGCACGTTGTAGACCGATACGATCGTGCGATTGTCCAGGAGCAGGTTCTCGATCCGCTGCCCCGGTGCGACCGGACCAAGGCGGCGACCGTCGGGATCGACGAGCTCGACATCGAACTCGTCCTGCGCCCCATACCAGATTTCCAGTTCGTTCTCGGAGACGTCCTCGACGCCGTTGCCGACCACCATCCACTCGAGATCGCGCCTGAGGGCGGCCGCCGGAATCCGGCCGGACGCGTGCACCCGGCCCGACCAGTGGCCGAAATCGCCTTCGAACTGAGGTGCCTCCTGGCCCGAATTGCCGGCGGCGACGCACACCGCTCTCCCCGGCGACGTCATTGCGGTGTCGATCCAGCGCGACATCAATTCGGACCCGTCATGGGCGCCGCCATTGGTTCCGAGACTGATGTTGATCGAAATAGCCGCCATTCCCTCGGCCTCTGCCAGGGCGAGGAGATAGGCGATCCCGTCGACGATGCGGGTGGTGTCGTAGAAGGACTTGCTGCGATCGAGGTCCGCTTCCGGCAGCGATACAAGTACGGCGGCGATCTTCGCTCGCTTGCAGACCCCGGAGCGTCCGGCTGCGATGCTGGTGACGTGGGTCGCGTGCGAGCCGCGTATCTGCTGGGATTGCGGTGCGAGATCGTAAGGCGAAGCGCGCGCGGCCGAGGCTTCCGCCAG
>JAAEOR010000427.1 GCA_024222895.1 Hyphomicrobiales bacterium
GCTGGATTCAGCAGGCGTCCGAGGCGCTCTCGGTCGGTATCGCCGGCATCGAGAATCTGTTCGATCCGCAGATGGTGGTTGTCGGCGGCGCCGCCCCGGTGACGCTGCTCGATCGGCTGGCCCGGGGTGTCGGCGACCTGCGGGCATCGGTTCGCCAGGATCTCGGCCGCGACCGGCTGCGGGTCAGCACGCTCGGTGAACGAAGCGCCGCGCTCGGAGCATCGGCCTTGCCCATCCTGGCCGGAACCAACGTCTGAGGCCTTCGCCGAGGGGCGGAGGACGCCCCCTGCCCGGCGGCAATGTCGGTTGTGCCGCCATTGCCCATTTCCCACACTCGATGTGGCCTGGCCCAAAGGGTCGCATTTCGATTGACGTCTATCCGTAATACTATATAACTAGTTTTATGGCTATTTTGGAGAACGGACTTGATATCAAAAAAGCGGCGGTCGGCTTTGCGGCGATCGGATCGGAGTCGCGGCTCCAGGTCGTACGCAGCTTGGTGAAGGCCGGCACTTCGGGGCTCACTGTGGGCGACATCCGGGGACGGACCGGCATGGCCGCGTCGACCCTCGCCCACCATCTTCGGTTTCTCGCCTCTGCTGGGCTGATCACCCAGGAGAAGGACGGCCGATCGGTCGTCAATCGCGCCGCCTTCGGTCACCTTGAGGCCCTGGCTGGTTACATCTTGAAGGAATGCTGCGCCGATGAGGCCGACGGCGAGAGTGAAGCCGCATGACAGACACCGTTCAGAGCAACGATGAGGCCGGTACGACCGATTCATCGCTGAGACCAGAAAGGCTTGCGCTTTTGCGCAACTGGCGCCAATGGCTACTGACGCCTTGGACCATCGTGTTTGTTGCTCCGTTGGCGGTTCTGATGTTCGACCGACCCAACACCGGCCCGGTCGTAGGTTTCGCCACCGAGTCGTTTGTCGGGACAATCCCCTACATTGCCTTCGCAGTCGTACTCATCGCTTGGCTCAAGGCGGCCGGCGCGGAAGCCCTGGTCGACCGTGCCTTCCAGGGGCGAGAGACCCAGGCAATCATGCTCGCTGCCCTTTTCGGCGGTTTGGCGCCCTTCTGCTCCTGCGAGGTCATCCCGTTCATCGCCGGACTGCTGGCAGTCGGCGCACCGCTTCCCGCCATCATGGCGTTCTGGCTGTCGTCACCGCTTATCGATCCGCCGACCCTGTTAATCACCGCGGCGGCGTTGGGTTGGCCGTTTGCGATCGGCAAGGCCGTCGCGGCGGTCAGCCTTGGTCTGTTTGGTGGCTTCGCGGTCAAAGCGATGGTTGGTGTCAGGCCGTTCGCCGATCCGGTGCGCAAGGTCACGGCCGATGGCTGCGGCTGTCGGCCCTCACCCTTCAAAGGCAAGCCGGTCTGGCAATTCTGGACCGAAGACAAACGCCGTGGCGTCTTCCGCACCGAGATCGCCGACAACGCCTTGTTTCTCGTCAAGTGGCTGGCAATGGCCTATGTGCTCGAGGCCCTGCTCGTCACATACGTGCCCGCTTCGCTGATCGTCGGCGTCGTCGGTGGCAACGGTATCGGCTCGGTGGTCATCGCTGCCGTTGTCGGCATGCCCGCCTACCTGAACAGTTATGTTGCACCGCCGCTGCTCGCCGGTTTGATGGACCAGGGCATGAGTGCGGGCGCAGCGATGGCCTTCATGGTCGCCGGCGCGGTGTCCTCGATCCCAGCCATGGCGGCCGTCTGGTCGCTGGTAAAACCCGGCGTCTTCGCCGCCTATCTTGGCCTCGGCGTGGTCGGCGCGATTGCGGCGGGTCTGGTCTTCCAACTGTTCGTGTAGCGGCTCCCATCACCGCGATCTTCAACCGTCCGCGGCGTCACCCGCGGCAAGGACCGGCGTCACCCGAATCAGCTCCTACCAAGGGTCTTTGATAGCGACCCGTTTGATGGCCCCCAATTCGTCTGGCGACAAGGCACATCTCTAAGGGCGATACGGGGCGATCGTCCGAGAGACGTAGCGCTGCTCGGCGGGCCCATTTGGGCCATCGCAGGCCGGAGTTTCCGCACGTTGTGGACGTCGCTGCGATTGGCTCGTGGTACCAGCACCACGTCGCCATCGCGCCTCGCCAAACCCTCCGGAAACTCCGGTCAAAGTTAACTATTAGAGACCCTTGGTATCAGGTGATGGAGCCGATAATCGCTCTACCTGCCCGCGGCCGCCTGGAGCGCGTCAAGCGCGGCGCGGGTATCGTCATCGACAACTCCGTCGGCCTCGCCGCCCAGAAGGCCGTCGCCAATCAGATAGCGCTCAATGCCGGTAAGCACCTCGACCGGATAATTCTCCGGATTGTCGCGGAACTGGTCGAACGTCCAGCCATTGTTCGCCCGCATCGATAGAATGAACAGGTCCGTCGCCCGACGCAGGTTCCTTTCGGTGCCGAGTCCGTCCTTGTAGGCGATGCCGAGATTGTGCATGGCAATCGTATTGCCGAGATTGGCCGCCCGCGTATACCACTCCAGCGCCGTAGCCTCGTCGGCCTCCACGCCGATGCCGTTAGTATAGAAATAGCCGAGAGACGTCATACTCTGGGCGTTGCCGGCCTGCGCTGCCAGGCTGTACCACTCGAAGGCTTGCTCGGGACTGGCCTCGACGCCGCGGCCGTTTTCGAAGATGAGCCCGAGATTGGCCATGGCAATGGCATTGCCGGCCGCTGCAGCCCGCTCGTACCACTCGCGCGCCGCTTCCATATCCGCAGGCACGCCCCAACCGTTCTCATACATGAAACCGACATTGGCCATCGCTTCGGCATTGCCGATATCAGCGCCACGCCGATACCACTCCATCGCCTTGTCGTGATCCTGCAGTTCGCCCTGGCCGTTGGCGTACAAATAGCCGATCGATGCCATCGCCGCCCCATTGCCGGCTTCGGCGCCCTTCAGATACCACTCGCGTGCCTTGACCTTGTCGACCGGCACGCCCTGACCGCGGTCGTAGAGATATGCGAGATTGGTCATCGCAGCCGCGTCGCCGAGTTCGGCGGCCTTCTCGTACCATTCCCGCGCCAGGCGGTCGTCGCCGGGCACACCTTGAGCGTTTTCGTAAAGAATGCCGAGATTGACCATAGCAGCGCTGCTGCCGAGATCGGCCGCGCGCTCGTAGTGCTGCCGCGCCTGGACATAGTCGATCGGAACGCCACGACCGTAGTTGTAGAGCTGGCCGAGATTGTTGACGGCGTCCGCAAGACCAAGGTCGGCGGCTTCCTGCAACAACCGTCGCGCCTCATCCAGGTCCTGCGGCCCGCCGAGGCCGTCGAGGTTGAGCAGCGCCAGCGCATTCATCGCCACCTCGTTGCCGCCCGCAGCCGCTTCGCCATACCACCGACGCGCCTCGGCAAGGTCCTGTTCGAGACCGGCGCCATTCTGATAGAGCGTCGCCAGGTTACCCATCGCGGCGACATTCCCGGCTTCCGCCGCGCGCCGATACCACTCGCCGGCAAGATCGTAGTCGACCGGCACGCCACCACCACTGGCGTGCAGAAAGCCGATATTGCTCATGGCCGTGGTGCTGCCGGCCTCCGCTGCGCGCTCGTACCAGTCGAAAGCTTCGTCGAACCGCTCCGCCGCGTGGAGGGCACGTCCGAGCTGTAAGGCGTAACGGCGTTCTTCCGGGTGAGCGTCAACCGCGGCGGTGCAAACAGCAATCGCCGTGTCGGCGACCAGCTCGAGCAGCGCCAGATCCGTACCCACCACAGCGACCGGCTTGTCGGGATCGAACGAATGTGCGGCCAGTCGGTCGCATTTCGCCGTCGGTGTTTCTCCCTCGATGACAGCCCTCAGATCGGCGATAGAAGCCCGGCCGGCGACGCTGGCGCCGTCACCGACGATCGCCGGGGCGCCCTTGGACTGCGCACCACCGTCGAGGAGCTTCTGCCGCGTGGTGGCTGCAGCACTGCAATAGATGCCGCCCGTGCCGTCGTCCGGACAGAATTGCAGAAAGCTGTCCCAGGCCTCGACGGTGCCGAGACTCTCGGCCCGGCGAAACGCCCGCTCCGTTTCCTCCCCGGTCATCGGTTTGACCTCGGACCGTTCGCGGTCGTCAAGCGCAGCGAGCGTCTTTGTATCGGGGACGACAGGAACCGATGTGCCGATCGATCCAAACACCACCGGCACCAGCCGGCCGCCGGTCACGTTCATGACGTCGGCATGGACGCGTTCGAGCAACGTTCCATGGTCGAGTCCTTCAGTCTGAAGGTGCGCCAGGAGTGCCGCCGCGTAGACACCGTTGCCTTCATTGTCGCCGACGACGGCATCGACTGCCGGCCCGACCAGCGCCACCACGGCCTCGTCCGAAAGATCGACCGGCGCAAGATCGAAGCCGACCCGGCGCTTGCCCATTGCCGGCTTCATTGACTGCAGGGCAGAGAGACGCCCGGCGGACTCGATCACCATCAGACGCAGATCATCGGCGCCGGACAGCGCCGCGACCAGGCGCGACAACGGCACGCCCTCGTCATCAATGTGGCTGTCGAGCGCCAGGCGCGCGTCGACTGGAAGCAGATAGTTGACCCCGTCGCCGACGATGGCATGGCCGGTAAAGTAGATCACCGCAACCGACGCGTCGTCCGCCTTTTGCTCGAAGGATCGGAACGCCGACCGCAATCTCCGCGCATCGGCATCGGTGAGAAGCGTCACGTCGAAGCCAACCGAGTCGAATGCTTCGGCAAGGTCGGCCGCGTCCGCGGTGGAGCGGAGCAGGGCTGGTGCGACCTGATAGCTGCCATTGCCGATGACCAATGCAACGCGGTCGGCGGCAAAGGCGGCGGGCGACATCAAAAGGGCAATGACGGCCGGTAACGTGAGGCGAAACGGTGTTCTCATGATGCCAGTACCTTAAGATCAGGTCGGCCAGGAGCCAAGACCAACGCCCCGCTATGATCGGCCGGTCTCTTCGACGAACATGACGCCGGGCCGAACCAGTCTCTTATCGTGCGTCAATTCCAAATCCGACCCTGGCGGGTCCGATCGTTGGCCCGCAGGGATTCTCCGTCTTGCGAGTTAGCAGGGCTTTTTGATGACATTGACGGGAGCGGCGTGCGATTCCGGTCTTGCAGATGGCGGCGTGGTGATGCTGCGAATGCTTCACCACGCCGTGCTAGCGGCGATTGACACCTCACCCTTTGTCGGTCCAAGTCTCTTCTGTTCAACGCAGGCGGTTTCGCCGCCGGATCGGATGATAACAGCCGTTTCAAACCAACCTTGAAATTTCGCAACTCGTTGGCCCCGCGACCACTTGTTGCCATGGACCCCGTGCCAATCGGACTCGCAACAGAGGACGACAATCTCTTGAATACTCCTTTCTCGATCCCGCGGCGGCGTGTCCTGGTTACCGGCGGAGCCGGATTTCTTGGCTCGCACCTGTGTGACCGTCTGGTTGCTTCGGGAAGCGAAGTGCTGTGCGTCGACAATTTTTACACCGGAAATCGTCGGAATATTCACGAATTACTCGACAATCCGAATTTCGAGCTGTTGAGGCACGACGTTACTTTCCCGCTCTATGCAGAGACCGACGCGATATACAATCTGGCCTGCCCGGCATCGCCGGTGCATTACCAGCGCGATCCGGTCGCGACCACCAAGGTGAGCGTCGTCGGCGCGATCAATATGCTTGGGATCGCCAAGCGCCTGGGTATCAAGGTTCTGCAAGCCTCAACCTCGGAGGTGTATGGCGACCCCGATGTGCACCCGCAACCGGAGGACTATTGGGGGCGCGTCAACCCCAACGGTATCCGGTCCTGCTACGACGAAGGTAAGCGCTGCGCCGAAGCGCTGTTTCTCGATTACTGGCGGCAGTATCAGGTGGCGATCAAGATCGCGCGCATATTCAACACCTACGGACCAAGGATGGACGTCAATGACGGCCGCGTTATCTCGACATTCATCATCCAGGCCTTGCGCGGCGAAGATATCACCGTGTTCGGCGACGGCGGCCAGACCCGGTCCTTCTGTTATGTGGACGATCTGATCGAGGGTCTGATGAGACTGATGGCCACGGAATCGGACGTCACCGGGCCGATCAATCTCGGCAATTCCGGCGAGTTCACGATTGCCGAGATCGCGACACAGATCATCGACCTTGTCGGATCAAGATCGAAGATCGTCCATCGTCCGCTCCCCGCCGATGACCCGCGTCAGCGCCAACCGGACCTCGGTCGCGCCAAGGCCATTCTGGACTGGGAGCCGAAAACGGCACTGGCCGACGGGCTGCCGCGGACGATCGAATATTTCGAACGCGAACTGCAAAGCGCCTGAGTGGTTATTCGGGAAAGCTCATACCAAGCGTATCATTTACTCCGGCGCGATTTCCCAGGTGACGTTGGCGTTGGCCGTGATCTCCTGCCGCCCCGGCATCACCGGAACCGAATCCGACGCCGCCCGCATCTCGCTGCGGGCAAACACCGGGGCGCCGCTGGAAGCGTTGACGTCGAGGATCCGAACCAGCCGGACACCGGCCGCCGCGGCCATCAATTCGCCCCGGCGCCTCGCTTCGGCAATTGCGGCGGCCAGAGCCTTGTCGGAAGCGACCTGCGGATCCGACACATCGAAGCGGATCCCGCTGATTCGGTTTGCTCCGCTGGAAACCACCTTGTCGAGCACGGCGCCGGAATTTGCGAGATCGCGGATCGTGACCTGGACCGTGTTGGAGACCTCATAGCCGATGATCTTGGACGAGCCTTCGGAGTCGTATCTGAGGATGCTCGAACCCTTGCCCTTGAAGAGCGGCGTCACGGTGAAGCCACTGGTGCCGATGTCCGCCTCATCGATTCCCTCCCCCCGGATCGCGGCGATCACCTGACGGAGATCCGCGTTGTTGGCCTTGAGTGCCGCCTTTGCGGTCTCTTCGCGGGTAATCACCCCGATCGTGACGATGGCGATGTCCGGCGCCACCGACACCGAACCGGCGCCATTGGCATTGAGGGTGGCGAGGCGCGGCTCGGCGGCAAGCGCCGGCGCGGACGCACACAGGAACAGGGTCAGGGCAACGGCAATGGGTTTCACGGTCATTTCTCCTTGTCGACCTCGCGCCGGAAACTGCCGCGCCATTCTGACCGGATTGCGGCCGATTGCTGCGCGCGTCGTTTTCTCTTATATCGGTGCCGGTTCAATCTCCGGGCCTGTAGCTCAATTGGTTAGAGCCGGCCGCTCATAACGGTCTGGTTGCAGGTTCGAGTCCTGCCGGGCCCACCATAAGATCAATGATTAGGCCGATCTTGCGGAGTGCGTTCAGGTTCGTTGAACCCGGGAGGATACTATGAAGGCATGTCTTGCCGCCCTCCTGATGCTGATCCCCACCGTGGCAATGGCCGATGAAGTTTACCATCATGTTCTTTTTCATTTGTTTCGCCACCTGCGGCTGCGCCAATAGACAGGGAGTGACGGATTCCGTCGAGTACGGATACGCCGGCTGGGCTTGTGATGAGCTCGCCCGGGAACTTGCGCGCGTCGATCCTTCTTTCGCCAGGCAGCAGAAGAGCGAGGTTGAGCGAGCAATGATGACAAAGGGCTGCATCCGCCCTTTGGCAGCAGAGACCGAGTAAGTATCAGAAAGGAAGTCGAAAAGCGGCTTAAAGGGGCGGCGACAGCGCCGACACGATCTACGGCCCCAAAATAAGTACAAAGATCACTAGATTGAAAATCAACTCAGAGCGCCTCCAGGTGCTCCTTTTTTCAGGGATCGACGAGGGGACAAGAGGATCAGACCTCAGAGTGCTGGCGTTGTTCGTTCTGTCGACTTCGATCCCGACGGAGGCTCGGAACGCCAAGCCGCTCTTGGAACAGCGCGCCGCTGCGGGCCGGAACCCTAGCCGCCCCAGTCCGAAACCTCGTTCTGTTGTTCCGACATAGCGAGCCTTGTGATCAAGTCCCCTCGCTATTTCTGGCGTAGAGCAATTCTCTTGACCGACGAGAGCAGCGCATCCCCCATTTGGGGTTATTCTTCATTTTGATTTCCCGCTCAGCTATCCACGCTAGGCAGCTCAGCCTGCGCGCTATGGCGAAGTGCCGGAGATGGGGTAGTGCACCTCAAATGACCTTGTGCTCCCAAGCAGCGGAGTTGATCTGGAACTGTGTTCATGGCCGTTTGGCGACACGTCGCCGGCATTGTCTGTTCCGGAAACCCGCCATCTACGTTACAGTCCACTGTTTTTTTTCTCCGATAAGCTCGGATAAGCGCACTTTGTGGCGCGCCCAACAGGAGGCGGATCAATGGCAAAGGACATTCCGGGAACATCAGGCGGTTCCGACAGTATCACCATCGGCTACGGTGTATGGGACGGGAACCTCAAGGGCGGCAACGACACGCTCTACGCCAGCCAGGACGCCCGCTTCACGGTCAAGGCCGGCGGCGGCGACGACTCGATCGACGCGAAGGACGGCGTGGCATCGATCGACCTGGGCAAGGGCGACGATACCGTAGACCTCGGCGACGGCAGGGCGACCATTGACGGCGGCGATGGCGACGACAGTATCGCCATCGGTGATGGAGAGTGGCTCCTCAAGGGCGGTGATGGCAACGACACAATCCAAGGAAATGACGGTATCCAGACGATCAAGGCCGGCGACGGCAATGACTCGGTTTCCGCGCCGTACGGGAGCGCGTCAATCAAGGCCGGTGGCGGTAACGACACCGTCTTCGTTGGTGACGGCTTTGGAACGGTCGATGCCGGCGGCGGAGACGACTCGATCTTCTTCACGACCGCAGTTGGTTCGATCATTGGCGGCGGCGGAGACGATACGATCTATTCCGAAATCGGCAAGCATGTCGATGGCGGCAAAGGCGACGATTCGATCGAGCTTGACACTGGAGACAAGATCGTCAAAGGCGGCAAGGGCGCCGACACCATCGACGCCGGCTACGGGAACGGCAAGGTCTTTGGTGACAATGGCGACGATTCGATCAACCTGTCCGGCGGTTCCATGACGGTCAAGGGCGGCGACGGCGACGATACAATCATTGGAGAGGGCGGGGACTGGAAGGTCGAAGGCGGCGACGGCGATGATTCGATTTTCGACTTCGATGGCAGCGGCATCATCAAGGGCGGCAAGGGCGCCGACACCATCCAGGCCGACTACGGCGGTGAGGTGAAGGGCGGCAAGGGGTCCGACTCCATCGAGGTTACCGGATCGACTGCCGAGGTTCACGGCGACAAGGGCTCCGACACGATTTCGGTCGGCGGCGGCGTGACGGTGGACGGCGGCAAGGGCAAGGACTCGATCGTGTTCGACCCGGACGAACACGGCGATCAGGAGGCGACGGGTGGCGCCAAGAGCGATACCTTCGTCTATCAATATGACGACGCCAATGACGATGGCGTCGCCGACGCGAACGCCGGCAATGTCAAGATCACCGACCTGAAGAAGGGTGACACGCTGCGCTTCCACGACTCGTCGGGCGACGACGACCTGACGGAGGCGCAGGTCGAGAGTGCCTCGACGGTGACCGACAAGGGCGACGGCAAGAACGTCAAGATCGTGATCGAC
>JAAEOR010000428.1 GCA_024222895.1 Hyphomicrobiales bacterium
CTGCCGCCAGACGATCTGGGAGCGCACGTTCATGGGGCGGTTCGTCGACGGCCGAAAGTATCCTCGCGATCGCTTGCACCGGGTCTATTTTGGGCCGTTGTTCGCCGGGCAGACCTTCGGGTTCGGCCAGCTGAGCCCGATCGCGGCGCTGTCGGTTACGGACATTGTCAGCGCCAAGAGCGGTTTGCCGCGCCTGTCGATCGACGATGCATCGACGGTCTATCAGCAGATCATGAATCCGGAGAGTTCGCTTCACTATGTGGCGGCGAATATCAAGGTGTCGATCGACATGTACAAGCAGATCGCCGGCTTCGATATCTCGCAGAACCCGGGCATAACCGCCACCCTGTACAACCTCGGAAACGCCGCCACGCGAGCTCGCATACTACGAGCCGAAAACCAAAAACGGACGGCCTCCGGCAAGCGGCCTCAGTACCCGCAGGAGAACTTCTACGGGTGGCTGATCAACGACAAGGAAGCCGAGCTGCGTAAATTGCTCGCCTAGCCCTAGCCTGCATTCTCGCTCCACGCAGTCTGCGACCCTTCGGGCCGGCTGAAGCATGGAGTGTGAGAAATGCGGGCTCCCCGGCGGTCGTCGCTCGGCGCTTTGCGTATCAGTTCCGCCGGCGTCGAATACGGATATAGATAGCGCCGGCGCCGCCATGGCGTCGGCCAGCTTCCGAAATGCCGGCAACGTATGGCTTGAAGGCCGCGGAGCGCACCCATTGCGGCACGGCCCGGCGCAGCACACCACGCTCCGGAGCTCCGTTATTGCCCTTGCCGGTGATCACCAGAACGATTCGGGCGCCGCGCGCCTGGGCGTCCTCGACAAAATGGAGCAGGCGCCGATGCGCGACATCCTGGGTCAGCCCGTGCAGGTCGATCCGGCCGTCGACTTCCGTCCGACCGCGCGACAATCGCCTGACGGTTCGACGATCGAGCGCACCGGCCGCTGGCGGTCTCTTGCGCTCCGGGGCCGGCATCTTGGGCGCTGCTGGTGTTGACGCTTCGGTAGCCATCGGCGCCTTGGCAGGTTCCGGCTCGGTTTGGACGTCCTGCGTCGGCGCCAACGGCTCCGTGGTCCGCTTGACGGCGGCCCACAGGCGCCTTTCCTCGTCGCTCAGCCGGCGTTTCCCGGGCTTGTGGGTCATGCGTGCTCGCCGGCCTATTCCGGTCGTGGAAAGAGAACGACGAAGCGCCCCGTCGACTGCAGGGCGCCGGCGATCTTGCCTGCGGCGCCACCGGAGCCGATGAAGATGTCGCCGCGGCCCGCGCCGACGATTGCCGATCCGGTGTCATGGGCGATCATCAAGCGGCGAAATGATTGATCGTCCGGCAGCCGGGTGTCGACCCATACCGGCGTGTGGAAAGTATGGATCAGCCGGTCGACGGCAAGGCTTCGCCCCGGCGTCAGCGGCACCTTGGCGGCCGCGACAGGTCCCAGATTAGCGTCGGCCACCGGCGTTTCGCGAAAGAAGATGTAGGATCGGTTGCGAGCCATCACCGCGTCGGCGTCGCCGGGATTATCCGCAAGCCATCGCCGGATCGTTGCCATCGTCGCGCCACCGGGCGGCAAAACACCCATCTCAATCAGGACGCGGCCGATGGGCGTGTAAGGATGCCCACTCTTCGCGGCATAGGTAACCCGCATCTCCCCGCCTTCGATCAGGCGAATGCGCGCCGAGCCCTGGATATGGATGAAGAAGACATCGACCGGATCGGCGAGATAGACCAGTTCCAACCCGCGATCAGCCAGTACGCCGGACCGGATTGCCGCCCTGTCCGGATAGGGGGACAAGCTGCCGTCCGTTCGCTGCTGACCAAATCTGCTTCCCGTTTCGAACCCGGACGGCAGGCAGTCGGGATCGATATCGACCAGGTCGCCCGGTCGGGCGTAGATTGGATGGGCAAACGTGGAGGAAGGTGTTCGCGTACCTGCTACAACGGGTTCATAGTAGCCGGTGAAAAACGCGCTCGACCGGTCCGGGGCGACAGCGTAGGCCTCGAAACGGGTCTCAAAGAAGCGACGGGCGGCTGCAGCACCGGTGTCGCCCTGGTTCGCCGCCTCGCGGATTCGTTCGGCCAGGAGCGGAACCGCGATACCGCTGGCGCGCGGTTTTGGTGGGTGATCGGCCAGGACGTCCGCGCCGCCTGCGAATGCCGAAAGCGCCGCAGCATGATCATCTGCGGTCCAGCCCGGTAAGTGGTCGAAGTCGACCTTTTCGAGGCGCAAGCCAGAGGGCGCCGGCCTTGTGGCCACGGCGCTCCCGTCCGCGCTCACTCGACGGATTCGGTCGCGACTAGTTTCCAGTTCGGATCGCGGGAGTTGACCTCTCGTGCGAACGTCCAGATGTCGGTGACGTCGCCGACATGGACCGGGTCGCCGTCGATCACCCGGCCCTCGCTGTCATGGGTGGCCGAGATGAGCTTGGACGCGAACCGGATGGTTATGTGCGCCGAACTGGCCTTGAGATAGGCATCAGTAATCTCCGCCTTGTCGATGCCGACAAAGCGGAACTCGATCGTCTCCTGGCGACCTTCCCGCTCCGAGATGGCGGCGACGAAGCCGTCATAGACCTCGCGACTCAGCAACTGCTTCAGCGTCTTGCGGTCGCCCTCGGCAAACGCCGTCACAATCATCTCATAGGCGCCCTTGGCGCCGTTGAGGAACCCGTCGGGGTCGAAGCTGCGGTCGGCGCCGGCGATTGCCCTGAGCGCCTCGTTGAGCGAGGTACCCTCCGGTGCCAGCGTTTTGATTTGTGCCTCGGCGGCCGGAGCAATGTCAGCCGCCGCGTCACCACCCGACCGGCGTGGCGGTAGGCTGATGACATTCTCGTCGCCACTGGCGGTCGGCGGCGCCTCGGTCCGTGAATACGGATCAAAGGGCGGCCGTTCATTGCCGGTCCGCCGCCCCAAGATACTTCTCAGATACAGGAAGACCACAATCGCCAGGGCCAGAAAGATGATCGTGTAGATGTCGATGAAACCGTCCATGCGTCCGGGTCCTGTCCCCGATCATTGGGATTTAGCACGAAATGTCGTAGGGGAACGATGTTTTTGCAATGTAGTGAACGTTTGCGGCGGATGCGAGTCCGGCGATGCGCCGCAGGCGTCTTGTCTGTTTGTCGAGGCCGTGTTAGCCCCCCGGGTGACCGGGCGTCGGCGCCCACGGATTAATCGATCAGGAAGCGGATTCAATGGCCGAAGACAACAGTGGCCGGCAGCCCGCCGGCAATGCCCAGCAACCGGTGGCCGCGAAAACCGCTGCCCCGCAGGCCGCACCCCAGAATCTGGGGGTTCTGGCGCAATACATCAAGGATTTGTCGTTCGAGAGCCCGGGCGCACCACAATCCCTGCGCACGCGCGGTTCGTCACCGACCATCAACATCACAATCAACGTGGAACCCGGCCAGGTCACCAATGACGAAGTTCAGGTTGACCTGAAAATCGAGGCGAAGGCGACAACCGGTGATACGGTTCTCTTCGCCATTGAGCTTGTCTATGGCGGCCTGTTCAAGTTGAACAATATCCCGCCCGAAGCGATTCAGCCGATCCTGCGGATCGAATGCCCGCGGCTCCTGTTTCCCTTTGCTCGGCAGATCATTGCTGACGCCAGCAGAAATGGCGGTTTTCCACCATTGCTGATCGATCCAATCGATTTCATGTCCCTCTATCGGCAGCGTCTTGCGCAGGCTCAAAAGGCGGCTCCGGCTACCCCCGGCGAGACACCCGCCTCCGCCTGAATCGCGCCGTATTTCAGCTGGAAACGCGCCTTGGTATTCTTAAAGGCTGAACCCGGCGTCGCGGGCAAGATCAAGTAACGAAACCTCTGGTCGTGGGCCGATATGGCCGATGACCTCGGATGCCGCCACCGTGCCCAGCCGTGCCGCATCGATTGGCGGCATGCCCCGGGCGACGCCGAAAAGAAAACCGGAGGCAAACAGGTCGCCGGCGCCAGTCAGGTCGGCCACCGTTTCGACGGGCGTCGCAGCGACCCGCGACATGCCGTCGCTGTCGACCACAATTGCCCCATCGGCTCCCACCGTCACGGCTGCCAGCCGACAGTCGGCGGCTAGCGCCGCAAGTGCGGCGTCCAGACTCGCGGTCTCATACAAAGAGCGCAACTCCGAGTCGTTGGCGAACAGGATATCCACCGTCCCGTCCCGCATCAGCCCGAGAAACTCAGTGCGAAAGCGATCAACGCAGAACGGGTCCGACAACGTCAGCGAGACCCGGCGCCCGGCAGCGTGCGCCGTTGCGGCGGCGCGGCGGAAGGCCTCCTTCGCCAAGGGTGGGTCCCACAGATATCCTTCAAGGTAAGTCACCGCGGCTTCGCCGACTATGTCCGGATCGATGTCGCCGGGGCCCAGTTCCTGCGCCGCCCCGAGATAGGTATTCATCGTCCGTTCGCCATCCGGCGTGATCAGAATCATCGACCGGGCGGTTGCGGTGCCGCTCAGCAGGCGCGGCGTGTTGAAGTGGACACCGATAGCGCGCATATCATGGGCATACACGTCGCCGAACGTGTCTTCGGCGACCTTGCCGATGAAGGCAGCCTTGCCGCCAAGCGATGCAATTCCGGCCGCTGTGTTGCCGGCCGATCCTCCGGACGCTTCGATGGCCGGCCCCATGGCGTCGTACAGGCTTTCGGCGCGATCATTGTCGATGAGGTGCATCGTGCCCTTGTGCAAGCCCTCTGCGACCAGGAAATCATCCTCGGCGCGTGACAACACGTCGACAATGGCATTGCCGATGCAAAGAGCATCGAATTTTGGCGGGTTCATAAGCGGATGACCGGGTCTTGAGGGATGGGCGCCGGGACTATAGCGGCGGCGCGCGGCCAGGCAACCGGCAGGCTTTGGTTACCTGACTTTGTCCGGATAACGGCAGATGTCGCGAACAATACAAGTCGTGCACTCGGGTCGGCGGGCCTTGCACACATAACGCCCATGCAGGATCAGCCAATGATGGGCATGAAGCTTGAACTCCGCCGGGATCACCCGTTCGAGTTCGGCCTCGACGGCATCGGGTGTTCGCCCCGGTGCCAGGCCGGTTCGGTTGGAGATCCGAAAGATATGTGTATCGACTGCGATTGTCGGCTGGCCAAAGGCGATATTCAGAACGACATTTGCGGTCTTGCGCCCGACGCCGGGCAGGCTCTGCAGGTCTTCGCGGGTCCGGGGCACCTGGCTGCCATAGTCGGCAACGAGTTTCTGAGACAGGCCGACGAGGTTCTTCGCCTTCGATCGGAACAGGCCGATCGTACGGATCAGTTCCATAATCGCCGCTTCGCCCAGGGCGGCCATCTTCTCTGGCGTGTCTGCTGCGGCGAAGAGAGCCGGTGTGGCCTTGTTGACGCCGGCGTCGGTTGCCTGAGCCGACAGCACCACAGCGACAAGCAGTGTGAAGGGGCTGGAAAAGTGAAGCTCACCCCTGGGGTCGGCCCGCTCTTGCCTGAACCGGGTGAACATTTCCACGATGTCCCCCCGGCGCAATCGTCTTGAAGGACGGCTCTGCCTGGCTACGGGGTCTTTGGGTCGGCGCTTGGCGGGCGATGAACTCGGCGCTTTGGTCATGATTCTGTTTTCTCGTCAAACTGCCGACACGGAGCCATCGGCGACGCGTTGCTCTTTGAATCGCATGTTGGTCATCTATACTCAGCAGCCATGACCGCTGCCAATGCCTCGGCCGAGACCAGGGAAGAACCGCTGTTTACGGCTCGCCTGACCCCGCACCGGTCCCTGAGCCCGACAGGGTTCATGGTCTTGATGCTGGCACTCGTCTCGTGTTCGTTCACGGCCGGTCTGGCTTTCTGGATGATCGGAGCGTGGCCCGTCGTCGGTTTCTTCGGCCTCGATATCTTCCTGGTCCAGTTGGCATTTCGCTTGAACTACCGCGCCGCGCGCGCCAGCGAAGAGGTCATTGTTTTCCCAGATCGACTGACCGTCACGCGTACCACGCCCAATGGCAGAAGCACGGAGTTCAGCGTCAATCCATACTGGGCGCGGCTTGAGGTCGAGCGTCATCCCGAAATCGGCGTGACCGGCCTCATGCTGACGTCTCATGGCAATCGTTTCGCCATTGCCGGCTTCCTCGGGCCGCGTGAGCGCGAATCCTTCGCCGCCGCACTTTCGTCGGCCATGGCGGCGGCTCGGGCACCCGGGGCTACTTAAGCGCGCGGCGATTGCAAGAATCGGGTGGCTGTCCGCCTGATGACTTCCTAGGTCTGGAGACACGCAGACACCGACTATCGAGGTCTCACATGTCTCTCTCAACCGCAGCCGCCGTGCCGCTCATGCCACCTTCGTCCTCCCGGATCAGCAGCGACTACGATACGATTCGCCGCGCCATCGAGTACATGTCCCGGCACTGGCGAGATCAGCCGTCGCTGGACCGGATTGCCGCGGCCGTCAACCTTCGTCCCCTGGCGCTGCAACGATTGTTCACGCGGTGGGCCGGCCTGTCGCCGAAGGCTTTCGTCCAGGCTTTGACGCTCGATCATGCCCGCTCGCTGCTGGATGATTCCGCCTCCGTGCTCGACGCATCCTTCGAGGTCGGCTTGTCGGGACCGGGCCGGCTCCACGACCTGTTCGTGACCCATGAGGCGATGACGCCTGGCGCCTACAAGGCCCGTGGCGAGGGGCTGATCATGCGCTGGGCTTTCCATCCCTCGCCTTTTGGTCGATCCCTGATCATGGTCACCGATCGTGGCCTTGCAGGCGTCGCCTTTGCCGATGAAGGGCGAGAAAGCTCGGCGCTCACCGATATGATGGGTCGCTGGCCGCGGGCCAGCTATGTCGAGGACAGCGGGGCGACCGCTCCATATGCCAGACGGATCTTCGACCCCGAGACATGGCACCCGGATCGCCCGCTGCGCATTGTCATGATCGGTTCGGACTTCGAACTGCGGGTCTGGGAGACGTTGCTCAATATTCCGCTCGGCAGAGCCACCACCTATTCGGACATAGCCGCGCATATCGGCAAGCCCAGGGCCGCGCGGGCGGTCGGCTCGGCGGTTGGCAAGAATCCGATCTCGTTCGTGGTTCCGTGCCACCGCGTACTCGGCAAGGGCGGCAGTTTCTGCGGGTATCACTGGGGCCTCACCCGCAAGCGGGCCATCCTCGGTTGGGAGGCGGGCGTTGCCGGTGCGGTCGGACCACTGGCGGCGCCGAGCTGAGACGTCGTTTCAGCCGTTAATTTCGCGCTTCTCCGCGACAGTGGTGTCAGCGTTCAGCCGGTAAAGGATCGGCAGCCCGGTTGGCAGCTCGAGCTTGACCACTTCATCGGGCCCAAGTCCGTCGAGCGCCATGATCAGTGCCCGCAGCGAGTTGCCGTGGGCGGACACCAGAACGCCCTCGCCGCGCATCACATGCGGCTGGACGGTGTGGAGATAATACGGCCAGACCCGTGCGCCGGTATCGCGCAGGGATTCACCGCCGGGCGGCTGGGTCGTGTACGACCGCCGCCAGATGTGTACCTGTTCCTCACCCCACTTGGCTCGCGCGTCGTCCTTGTTGAGCCCGGCGAGGTCGCCGTAGTTGCGCTCGTTCAAGGCGATGTCGCGGGTGACCGGCAGGTCGGTCATCTGAAGCTCCTCAAGCATCAGCTGGAGGGTACGTTGCGCCCGGATCAAGCCGGATGTGAATGTGGTTTCAAATGCCAAGCCCTCGGCCTTGAGCCGCTTGCCGGCCTGGCGCGCTTCGTCCACCCCCTGTTCGGACAGGTCAACATCGCGCCAGCCTGTGAACAGATTCTTGAGGTTCCACTCGCTCTGTCCATGGCGGACGAGTACCAGTAGCCGATCCATTACGTCTTACTCCCGTTCATTCGGAAAGACCCAGCACGTCCGCCATCGAATAGAGGCCGGGTTTCTTCTCGCGACCCCAGAGGGCCGCCTTGACCGCACCGCGTGCGAAAATGGCGCGGTCAGTCGCCTTGTGTGTGAGTTCGATGGTTTCGCCCTCACCGGCGAGGACAAGGCTATGCTCGCCGACCACCGAGCCGCCCCGCAGCGTCGCAAAGCCGATATCGCCCCGCGGACGCGCACCCGTGTGACCGTCGCGCACTCTGACCGAATGAGACGCCAGATCGATGCCGCGCCCTTCCGCCGCCGCACGGCCAAGCAAGAGCGCGGTTCCCGACGGCGCGTCGACCTTGTGGCGATGATGCATCTCCAGCACCTCGATGTCGAAATCGGCATCGAGTGCCCTGGCGGCCTGACGGGCGAGCACGGCGAGCAGATTGACGCCAAGGCTCATATTGCCGGACTTGACGATCGGCGCATGACGGGCGGCTGCGCTGACTTTTGCCTCGTCTTCGGCGGAAAGCCCCGTCGTTCCGATAACGTGCACGATCCGTGCCTGGGCGGCCAGTTCCGTAAAGGCAACGGTTGCGGCCGGCACGGTGAAATCGAGGACGCCGTCCGCTTTGGCAAAAGCCGGCAACGGATCGTCGCCGACGGCAACGCGGTTCGCTCCCAGTCCGGCAAGAACGCCGGCGTCCAGACCGATGACGTCAGTCCCCTCCCGGTCGATTGCGCCATGGAGAACCGCACCCGGCGTCTCGTCGACAATTCGGATCAGCGTGCGGCCCATGCGCCCTCCGGCGCCGACCACCACCAGCTTCATGTCGTCCATGGCCTGTCCCCGTCTTCAACTTCGCGCCGGATATAGCTTGCATGCTGCGCAGCCGCAAATGACACGGATCCGGATTTTCGACCGGTCGACGAGGCTCTATTCGTCCCCGGGCTGCGGTCCGTCATGCCCCTCGATGACGATCAGGTCCGAGATGGCTGAGCGTTTCCGGATCGCTGCGTTTTCCTGATATTCCGGTGAGTTGTAGCAGGCGAGCGCTGCCGCATAGTCGGGGAACTCGACGATCACGGTGCGGCTGCGGCTCTGCCCTTCCACGGGCTCGAATGCCCCACCGCGGACGATAAAACGCCCGCCATAGCGGGCAAGGATCGCAGGGTTTGCTGCGACATAAGGCTGGTAATCGTCGACGTCCTGGACATCGACATGCGCAATCCAGTAGCCCTTTGCCATCATGCCTCCGTTGGATCGATTTCGGGAAAGGGACACCCGGCCGCCCGGCGTGCGCTGCCTGCCGGCCTGGTCAGGCGCCCGGCTGCGGACCGTCGAATCCCTCGATGACGATCAGATCGACTTCGGCCGAATCACCGCGTTCGGAAATGGCATGCTGGTATTCGGGCGAGTGGTAGCACGCCAGTGCCGTCTCGTAGTCTTTGAACTCAATGACCACATTGCGTTCGCGCGATCCGCCGGCGTGGGTTTCGTACCGTCCGCCACGGACCAGGAATCTCGCGCCGTATTTCTTAAAGGCCGCCGGATTGGCGGCGAGATATTTCTTGTAGCCGTCCGGATCACTCACATCGACTCGGACGATCCAGTAGCCCCTGCTCACGCTGTCCCCCTCCCGGTAATCGCGGTTGCTATTTCTTCGATGATCGACTCCGCCGCCGCCTTTGGATCAGGTGCCGCGGTGACGGGTCGCCCAACCACCAGATAGTCGGCGCCGGAACGGATAGCCGCCTCCGGTGTCGCAATCCTTTTCTGGTCGCCAGCCTCCGAACCGGTCGGTCGGATGCCCGGTGTCACGATCGTCATCTTTGCTCCCACGATCCGTCGGACGGCGGTCGCCTCAGCCGGGGAGGCGACGATCCCGTCCATGCCGCTGTCGCGGGCAAGCGTGGCGCGGGCTGCCACGAGTTCGGCGGTGGTCAGCGAGTACCCGGCTTCGATCAGATCGGTCTGGTCCATCGAGGTGAGCACCGTCACACCCAGCAACTGCAGGTCCGAGTCACCTCGGGCCGCGACGGCCGCGCGCATCGCCCTTGGGTAGGCGTGTACCGTCAGGAAGGTGGCCCCAAGTGCGCGGATGCTCTCGACGGCCTTGGCAACCGTGTTGTCGATGTCGAGGAGCTTGGCATCGAGGAAAAGCTTCTTGCTGTCCGCCAGGTCGCAAACGAATGACAGGCCGCCGGCATAGATCATCTGAAGCCCGACCTTGTAGAAATCGACACTGTCGCCGAGGCGCTCCACCATTTGCTCGGCCGAAGCGACATCAGACAGGTCGAGGGCAACAATCAGTCGTTGGCGATCGGGAATCGAGGTCATAAGCGACTGATGTCGCGCCAACGGCGCTGGGTCAAGCCCCGTTTGTCGAGGCCTACCGGATCGGGCCCGGAAAACCTAGTTCACCAGCCGTGACGAGACATCGACCAACTGACGGCAGAGTCGCCTGAGGAGCTTCGCCACGGGCTCCGCCGCAAGCTCGCCAGATTCGGTGAAGGCTTCGCGAGCCCGGCCCACTTCGATCTTCTCGGGAATAAG
>JAAEOR010000429.1 GCA_024222895.1 Hyphomicrobiales bacterium
AGAGTCGAGGGGGATCGTGGCCAGCCAGTTGCGACGATCGGTCGCTATTGCAGGCCGGACCGATGGGCAGGCGAGACGGGGAGGGAGCCGGCAACATTTCCAAAGCTACCCCTCACGATGACGCCGTAGTGACCGCGTACACGAGCACCGCCAGCGCCAGGACTCCCTCTCCTACGTATCGAAACATTCTGGCCGGTGAGAGCAGGCCGGCTGGCTCGGCCAGGTCATGGCCCAACGCCCGGCCCAACACGTCACCCACCGGGCGACCATCGAGGTAGGCCGCATGCAGCAACGGCGCCAACAGCGCCACAGCGCGCTCGGCCCAATGCGACTCCGAACTGGTTCCCGCCGCCGCTGGCGCCGCGGTCACCATCGCCCTGGCCACCAACAGCGCACGGTCCCACGTCGACGCCGCCGGCACCGGAGACCAACACAACCGCCTGGCCCCGGCCGGGGTGGCCTCGACGCCGGCAGGGTCGAAATGCCACACGTCGCCGAACCGCGACCGCAACGCCGCCGTCACCGCCATCACCTCGGGTTTGGTCGACGTCGACACCACCGGCCCCAACGCCGAAGCAACCGCGGGGATCACGACACAGCTCGTCTTGCCCGACCGAGGCGGGCCCAGCACCAGCACCGCCTGTTCGGCCGGCGCGCCCACCCAGTAGGCGCTCTGCGGATCGAAGCCCAAGAAGGCTCCGCCGACTGTCGCCGTGAACGCCCGGGCATGCATCGCCGGATCGTCCGCCTTCACCACCTGACGGGCCGGCGGCCGCCGAGGAGCTCGTGGAGGGCGCGCCGGCCGGCGACGTCGCCGCGAGATCCACGCTTTCACTACCAAGGCGATGACGAACGGAGCGGCAAAACCGGCCACGAACCCGACCAACACCCACCCCGACGGCTCCCCGCCATTCAAGTCAGCTGCGGTCGCTGCGCCAGCCGCGCCGCACAGAAGCGCCACCGTCGCCAACTGCGACCACAAGAACCCCTTGAGCAGACAACCCCACTGGTTCTGTTGCATCGGCGGCGCGACAGCCGGCTGAGGACCCCACGCGTTCCCATTCATCACCGCGACCCTAGAGAGCAGGTGTGACAGCGACGAAGCCGGTAGTGGATCGATCTAGCGTTGATCCACGACCTTCATCGGCCGAATCGGGAACGCGATCTTCTGGGGCATCGCGGGCCTTCTCGGCTCTGCCGTGTTGGCCACAACGATCTGGTTCCTCATCTTCTGGGACTCTGAACCCTGCGGCGCCACGACCTGTGACAACGAAAGCGACG
>JAAEOR010000430.1 GCA_024222895.1 Hyphomicrobiales bacterium
AGTTCGAATGGCGCTACAAGGGGTCGGTCATCACCGACAACGAAGCCACGGTCGCCAACTACGCCGAGTACCACTTCACGACTTCTCAGACGATGAGCTACGACGCCTACTTCCACCCGACCTACTCGGTGGAATAGCTCGGCACCCGCAGGGAACTACCCGACTCCGCAGGTGGGAGCCGCTGCAATGACTGGGAGGACGTCATGACCATCGACTTCACTCTGGAACCCGAGGTGGAGGAGGTCCGGCTCCGCATCCGTGAGTTCATCGACGACGTCGTCAGGCCCGGAGAGAAGAAGATCGGCGACCCCGACGACATCGAACGGTCCGAGTACCTGCAGGTCCTTCTCGAGATGCGACAGGAGGCCAAGGATGCCGGCTTGTGGCTCCCACACATGCCCGAGGAGTGGGGCGGCATGGGACTGGGTCACGTACAGCTCGCGATGGTCCAGGCCGAGGCGGGCAAGACCTACTACGGCCCGTGGGTGATGAACTGCATGGCACCCGACGAGGGCAACATGCACACGCTCCTGCACTGGGGTACCGACGAGCAGAAGAAAAAGTACCTCGGGCCATTGTGTGAGGGCTGGACGATGTCGTGTTTCGCGATGACCGAGCCCGAGGTCGCCGGCTCCGACCCGAGACTCATGCAGACGCGTGCCGAACAGGACGGCGACGAGTGGATCCTGAACGGCCACAAGTGGTGGATCTCCAATGCCCGTCGCGCCCAATTCGCAATCCTCCTGGCCCGAACCGAGGACGACCCCGAGACGCCCCAGGCGGCCACGTCGGCCTTCCTCGTCGACATCCCATCCGAGGGGTGGAACGACGTTCGCGAGATCGAGAGCATGCACGGCTCGACAGGCCACAGCGAGATCGTGATCGAAGATCTACGAGTGCCCACGGAGAACCTGCTCGGCGAGCGGGGTCAGGGCCACCGCCTGGGTCAGTATCGGCTCGGACCGGCGCGCCTCGCCCATTGCATGCGATGGATCGCCCAGGCCGAGACCGCACTCGACATGATGGTCGACCGGTCATTGAACCGGTTCTCACACGGTTCGATGCTTGCGGAGAAGCAGGGCATCCAGTGGATGATCGCCGACTCCACGATGGAGCTGTACCAGTGCAAGCTCATGGTGCTCCACGCCGCCTACAAGATCGACCGTGGCGACGACTTCAAGTCGGAGGTCTCCATGGCCAAGCACTTCGTGGCCAACAGTCTGAACCGCATCATCGACCGCTCGATCCAGGTTCATGGTGCGCTCGGCTACTCGACCGACACACCCCTCGCAAGCATGTACCAACACGCACGCTGGGCTCGCTTCGCAGACGGCGCCGATGAGATCCACCAGATGCGCATCGCCGAGCGCGCCATCGCTGCCTACCGCGACTCGGGATCGACACACGCAGCCACGGGCGATCTGCCCCTGTGACCTGAAGCCTCTGTCCGAAGGAAAGCGAACGCGGGTGCCCCCGCTTGGTCAGATCACTTGATCAGCGGATCTCGCGGCATCCCGAGGATGCGTTCGCCGATCTGGTTGCGCTTGATCTCCGACGTGCCGCCAGCGATGGACATCCCCCGGTGTATCAACACGACCATGTTGCTCATGCCGCCGGCCCCGTCCATGTAGAGGGAATCGGCACCACCGAGCTCGGTGAGGATCGCCGCTGCTTCGTGTCCGAGCTCGGAGAGAATGAGTTTGGCCATGGCCCCCTCCGGGCCGGGCCCGCCGCCTGCCACGGCGCGGTTGGCGCTGCGCAGGTTGAGCAGGTCGATGGCCTGATCCTTGGCGATGTAGCGCCCGAGCCGGGCGGAACCACCGCTGAGCCGCTCCGGGTGAGCGTCGAAAGGAGCGATCATGCTGTTTCCCGGAATCCGTAGGACTCCACCTCCCCCTCCCCCGATGCTGACGCTCTCGTTTCCGAGGGTGGCCCGCGCCACCGTCCAGCCGCCGTCGACCGGACCGACCACGTCGTCGTCGGGAACGAACACGTCGTTGAAGAACACCTCGTTGAAGTCGGACGTACCGATGGTCATCTTCAGTGGGCGGACCTCCACCCCATCCGCCTGCATGTCGATGACCATCGTCGTGATTCCCTCGTGCTTGGGCACGTCGGGGTTCGTGCGAATGGTGGCGAAGCCCATGCCGGCCTCGTGTGCACCCGACGTCCATACCTTCTGGCCGTTCACGAGCCAGCCACCGTCGACCCGGGTGGCCCTGGTCTTCACCCCTGCAGCATCTGATCCGGCGTCGGGCTCGCTGAACAGCTGGCACCAGATGACGTCGTGACGGAGTGCCGGGAGCACCCACCGATCGAGCTGATCGGGCGTGCCGTACTGGATGAGCGTGAGGATGTTCCAGGCAGTGATGCCGTACTG
>JAAEOR010000431.1 GCA_024222895.1 Hyphomicrobiales bacterium
CCCTCCCCACCGTCCCACCCCTCCCGATCAACTAGCGCTGCCAACGCTGCAACCGCCGGTAGTACGGGGTGTACAGCACCACTTTTTCTCGGGAGAAGGTGCGTGTTCGCCCAGCGTCTTCCCATCTCGCTGCAACATCCGGCAAAAAGTGGTGTCCAACGCCACGTACTACCGGCGGTTGCGCTGGTTGGGTCGCGATGGCGAAGGGTGGGGTTCGAGGATCGAGGCGTTGTGCGGCACTGGCCGGCGGCTCGGTTGCCCTCTGTGACCGGCGGCTCGGTTGCCCTCTGTGACCGGCGGCTCGGTTGCCTTCTGTAACCGGCGGCTCGGTTGCCCTCTGTAGCCGGCGGCTCAGGCGCCCTCGGCCTGTTCGAGGTCGGCGGCTGCGTTCTCCCACTCGGCCATGGCGGCCTCGGCCGCGTCCTTGGCCCTCCCGTGCTGTTCGGCCAACGTCCGAGCGGCATCGGGGTCGTCGTAGGTCGATGGATCTCCGAGCGCGTCCTGAAGCTTCGCGACCTCGG
>JAAEOR010000432.1 GCA_024222895.1 Hyphomicrobiales bacterium
AACGCCTGCGTCGCGCGCCCCTCGTCGATCGGTCACAATGCCGTTTTGCGCATCAATTCGCAGGGCTCCATCACAGCGTCCTCGCTCAGGTGACGGATGAGCCCTTCCATGCCGCTGGCCGGCAGTGGATTGGTTCTGGCCGGATCAGTGCGGCGTCGAAGCCTAGATAGAGCAGTTGGCGCCCATCATCGCGGATGGCCCAGAACCCGGCATCGACGGGGGCGAGAACCAGCGCGGACGGTTCGACCAAACCGGCGATTGAGCCCCCTTGCGGCCAGGCTCTCGCTTACGTGTCAAATTCAAGAGCTCAACTAGATTCAGTACCTACTCGTGGTCTTTTCGATTCCGACATTTGCCCATGCGGGTGACGCAATGGATAGCAAATGTGGAAATCGGACCGCCACTGGGCTCGCTTGTTTTCTCCGGCCTTCGGCGCTGCCCAGGGCCGGCCCCGGGCACTGTGGCCTGCTACTGAGCAACCGCGGCGGGGCTGAGTTCGTCCGCTCTCGGCGCCGATGGGGCGGCCCCGCGCCTGGGCCCGGCGAACAAGAGCCGGAGATAGTTGCGGAACTGCTCCGACTGACGCGACGTCATCCGGACATCGTCATAGGCACGCTGAAGCACAAGCCCGCCTTCGATAATAGCGACGATCATCTCGGCGAGCTGGCGCGCAGTCACCGGCGTCGCCGGCTCGTAGCGATCGATCACTTCCTGGAATTTGCCGACATATATCGATGTCCACTGCCGCAAAGTGTCGGCGATCAGATCGCGGACCGAAGGGTCGAACTGCATGCTCTCATATGTGTAGACAGCGTACATGCATCCCGGCGACGGGTCGTCGGAGTTGCTGACGTACTTCTCGAAGGCCTCGAGGAACAGCAACGTCTGTTCGAGCGGATCGTCGCTTTCCGCCTCGGCCTCCGCCGCATAGACCTCGAAAGTAGCCAGGTCCTGACGGGCATGCCAGTCGACCAGCTCACGGGCAAGTTCCGCCTTGCCTTTGAAATGGTGAAAGAACGCCCCCTTGGTCAGCCCCGCCGACTTCAGGATCTGATCGATTGAGGTTCCGGCAAAGCCGTTGGACATGACCAGGGTCTCGGCGGCTTTGAGAATCCGCTTGCGGGTCTGCTCGGCGTTGCGCGTCATCCTTGGCTCCTCACTTGGCCCTTCAAACCGACTGGTTTGTATATGCACCGCGGCGATCGCGAACGCAACCCTCGATGAGAACGCCTAAAATGACTGATTTCTGCCAAGTGTGACGTCGATCACACCAAAGTGAAATCCTCGTTGACGACATACCGACCGGTCTGTAAATGCATACCGACCAGTCGGTTTGTTATTGACACCCAGTCGTGACCCGCAACGAGGACAAGGGCGATGGAAGCCTTTATCGAGATTCTTCAGGAGAACCCCGCAGCCTCCGCCTTTGGCGTGCTCGGTCTCGCCAGCCAGATGATCTGGCCGGTGTTTCGCGCTCACAGGGCGATCATGGGCGCACAGTTCGCAATCGGCTCGAGCTACAGCGCCCACTATGCGCTGCTCGAGGCCTGGAGCGGAGCCGGCGTCGCCGGCATAGGCGCAACTCAGAGCGCGCTGGCGTTCCTGGTCGGCGAGCAACCCTGGTTTCGCTGGGCCGGCCTCCTCTTCCTGCCGGTGGTGGCGGTGGTCTGCTATGCGACCTGGATCGGATTGCCGACCGTTTTTGCCTTCGCCGCGGTCGCGCTGATCATGATCGGTCGCCTGCAGCGCAACACCCTGCGGCTCAGGATCTTCCTGCTGGCAGCGTCGCCCTTCGCCCTGGGCTACGACATCCTCGTCGGTGCCGCACCGGCGCTGGTCGGTGGCATCCTCTCAACCGTCATCGCGGCGGCCATGCTGGTCCGCGAGATCAAGGCGATCCGGGAGTCGGCCAGCATCGGTGCGAGCCCGTCTCGGCAATCAAGTTGAACCAAGTGATCAAGAAGGAGTTACTGACAATGGCTAGCTA
>JAAEOR010000433.1 GCA_024222895.1 Hyphomicrobiales bacterium
AGTGCCTTGACGTAATGGGCCTGGGCGAAGTTCGGCGATATCTGAAGGCCACGATCGAGCCAGCTTGTTCCCCCTTCCAGGTCGCCCTGAAGCCAGCAGACCCGCCCCATGCTGTAGTTGCCGAACGGGTCGAGCAGGTCGAGCTCCAGGCTCTTCTCCGCCGAGCGGCGGGCCTCCTCGATCGCCGCGGCCCGGTCCGGCACGTAATGCATGAACGCGTTCTGGAAACTGGTAAAAGATAGGCAGGCGTGGGCGCGTGCAAACCCCGGCTCCTTGGTGATTGCGTCCTTGAAATAGCCGGCGGCGATGTCGTTGTCGGCGCGGTTGAACCGGTACATGTGCTGGAGGCCGATATGGAAGGCCGACCAGGCATCGAGGCGCTGCGGCGGCAGTAGCCGTGCCGCGAACGCCTCGTTCAACGGCACCTGGGTTTCCAGCGCGGCGATGACACCGGCAACGATCTTCGCCCGCACCTCGTGGACGCCGTCCAGGGTGGATTCATAGCGCTCGCCCCAGATGACGCGCCCTGCCAC
>JAAEOR010000434.1 GCA_024222895.1 Hyphomicrobiales bacterium
AAAAGCTCGAAATCTCATTCTGGGGTTATCTTGGCACACGACTCGCCGTCCCTGGCGCTCCACCCCTGCAAAATCTCTCCCAACTCGTGACCACTACAGACGCAAAGCCACCCTGAGCGCCAGGACTTTTGCCCCTGTTACCGAGTCCTCAGATAAGTTGTTGAATAGTCCGAGGAAAGTCGAGTCGACATTGACTTGGGAGGTGGAGTCGAGGGTGACCAGCCGGATCGGCAGCCCCGTCTCCACTACCGATTTCGTCGCTATCGGATCGATGAACGCATTCCACTCGGCCGTTCGGTTGGCCAAGTCGTCGGTAACGCCAGGAACCGAAAGGTTACCGGCGGCGTGGATGGCGCCGGCCATCGCCACGATTTCGCGCACCTTGCCAACGATGTCCGGCGCTCGCTCAAATGCAGGGGCGAGGTTGGTGTGCGGCCCGAGCGCCAGTATGGAAACCGGGCCGTCGGCGCTGCGCACCGTCTCGATGATCAGGTCGACGGAGTCTGACGGGGGCGGTTCATTCCTGGATTCGCGGACATCGGTCGGTACCAGCGCATCCGCCGCATCGCGCCAGAATGTGGGCAAGGAGTGAAAGCCGTCGAGTGGAAATTCGGGGCCGCAGGCCGCCGGTATGGCATCCCGCTCGGCGAGGTCGACGAGCCGTGCTGCGGTCGTGGCGGCTTGTGGACAGTGGGCAGCTCCCGTCCCGACCACTGAGATCGCGACGATTTTGGCGCGCGGATGCCGTAGCGCGATCATGATGGCAAGTTGATCATCGTAGGCCATGTCCGTATCGATGATCCATCGATCGTCGGGCGGCGGCGCGTCAATGGCAAAACCAGGACCGGGGTGACCGCTCACGAAGAGACCCAGGCCCAGAACAGCCAGCGACAGTCTCGTGCACATGCGACTCACTCTGTTGTTACCGGGAATCAATGAATAAGGTCGTTTTTGACCGGTTGGTCGATACCAATCTCACATCTCCTGTGATTATCTCCCGCGGCTGGATGACCGAAACCGACCGGATCAGGCGTTTGAAGACAGAGTGACGATGAATTTTCCTACGCTTGCGATGGCAGTCGCCACGGTTTTCAGCCTGTCGTCTATCCCCGCAGCGACCGCCAATGTGATCGATGGCACCGACGATCGCGATTCGTTGCTCGTCCAAGGGCCGGCCCTCGGTCTGTCCGAAGACGAGATTGAACGCATCCGCAAGGTGTCGGGCTATGTGGGGTGTTTCCTCCCGACGCCTTCACTCGGATCGGGGGCGTTATTTCTGGCGAATAGTCAGATCCTGACGGCTGGCCACGTATTCTTCGATCCGGAGACCGGCGTTAGGCGCTCCAGCTGTTTCTTCAAGAATCAGGATGAACCATTTGTGAAGATCGACCTGATCCCCGAGGAAGGCAGATTTGGCGCCGTTCCGCCGAAGCCCGGTTCCAACTACGATTTTGCGGTTGTACCGCTTGTGAGCCCGATCGATGGCGTCGAGCCGTTCCCTGTCGCCAACGACATTCCGATCCAGGCCGGTGATGGATTGATTGTGGTCACCGCTCATCCCGCCGGCATGGAAAAGCAGGTGCCCAACGATGTCCCGGTCGTTCAGCCCTGTGCCGTCCGGCGGGTGCCGGTTTCGTCGAGTATCACGTCGTTTTTTCGCTCCGATTGTGATGCGAGCGGTTCTTCCTCAGGGGGAATGAATCTTTCGCGCGTAAACGGTGAGCTTGTGTATCGCGGCGTCACCATCACAACGGGCCTTTGGCGCGACCCCGACCTGCATGGTGCGCCATACAATGAGGAGCGAGGCAGCGTTACGACGGCGCTCGGGACGGACGCGGCGATACTCGAGGCGGCCCGGGAACTGATCATCGACAGCCGGTTCTGGGCGGCCGGTCCCCGATCGCTTGACGATCCACTTACCAGCCCTTGATCGAGATTTCCCGGGACGGCATCGCCTTGGGTGGCGATCGACGATTGTGAGCGTGTCCGCATGAATGAAATGGAAATCACAAGCAATCGCGTGGCGACCGATCGTCTTCTGGGCTAAACCGGACCGCCCGCCGGGTGCGGGCATATCGGGCGCATTAGGGCGACGGCGGGAAAAATGCTTCCTCAGATCTGGCCGGCCATACTGACTCTGGGCTGGATCCTGTTTGCGATCGCAGCAGGCGAGGGCGCCATGGCCTTGTTCTCGCTCGCAACCGAAGACGGCCATTCAACCGAATTCGGGGTCTCCGCCGCGGCAACGGCGCTCGTCGCAGGGGCGTGCGTCCTGACGACCAGGGGCAGACAGTTCGATTTGAAGTTCCGCGATGCGACGCTGCTGACCGTCGTCGCGTGGATCGTGGTGCCGGCCTTCGCCGCGCTGCCTCTCATCGCCGAGCCGGTGAACCTGTCGGTGGTCGACGCCTATTTCGAAATGGTCTCCGGCATTACGACCACTGGCGCAACCGTGATGGTTGGCCTCGATAAAGTCGCCCCCTCGGTTTTGCTGTGGCGCTCGACCTCTCAGTGGATCGGCGGGATCGGCATCATCGGCTTCGCCATCGTCATCCTGCCATTCCTGAAGATCGGTGGGATGCAGCTCTTCCGTCTCGAATTTACGGAGCGCTCTGAGAAGGCGCTGCCGCGAATGCGCAGCATTGCAACTGCTATCGTCGAGATCTACGTCACCCTCACCGCCGCTTGCTTCGTCGTCTACTGGTTGTTGGGAATGACGCCGTTCGATGCGCTCAACCATGCGCTAACCACGATTTGCACGGCAGGCTTCTCAACCCACGACGCTTCTTTTGGATATTTCGACAGTCCGGCGCTCGAGTGGGCTGCCGTGTTGTTCATGGTGCTTGGGGCCTTGCCGTTCATGGCTCTCCTGCGGATGATGCGATCCGGGACGTTCAAGGAACGCGTCGACCCCCAGGTTCGTACCTATCTCGTCGTGCTGGTGATCCTGGTTGCCGTGTTCGGGGTTTGGCTGCTCGCCTCGCAGGAACTGCCGACGGCTCGTGCCCTGACGAAGGCTGCTTTCAACGTCGTGTCAATTGCCACGACCACGGGCTATTCCTCGGCAGACTATGCCCTCTGGGGGACGTTCGCATCGGTCTGGTTCTTTGCGCTCAGCTTCATGGGAGGATGTACAGGTTCGACGGCGGGTGGCATCAAGATTTTCCGTTTCAAGGTGATGTATTCGGTCGTCAAGCAGCACATCCAGCGGACGATCTACCCTCATGCCGTCGCGCCGATCCGCTATGGCAACCAGGTGATACCGGACGAACAGGCCGCTTCGGTCGGTGTCTTCGTTTTCTTGTACCTCGCCGCGTTCTCGGTGGTCGCGGTCCTGATGGCGGCATTCGGGATGGGCGCTGAAACCAGCATCTCGATCGCCGCGTCGGCGATTGGAAATATCGGTCCCGGCATCGGCGATGTCATCGGCCCGGCCGGCAACTTCAGCAGCCTGCCGGACACCGCCAAGATCGTCATGTGCCTGGCGATGATCATGGGACGGCTGGAAATTCTCGCGGTGCTGGTCCTGTTCATGCCGAGCTTCTACAGGTGACTGTCTTGGCCGGCTCACGACTGATGTTGCAGAAAAAAACGGGCGCCTGCCGAAAGGCACCCGATCGCACGACACAAACTCTCTTTCTACGATGTGTGGAGCTTCAAACAGCGCCGACCACAACGGCAACGACAAACAGGAACGCGGCACACACCATCGCCAAATGAAGCTGGCGGGCAAGGCTCATGCGGTGTCTCCATTTCAATCCACCCCTTGCGCATTCTAGCCCTGCATCGATGGCGGGCGAAGCGAATATTGTGCTGCGCTGCACCGTGTTTGTTGGGCAGATGAACAACTGGACCTAAGTAGCTTCGGTGGAAGGCAATATTGGTTGTGGATTTCGAGGGTCCGACGATCCACTAGTGCAGCCATCGGACGGGATCTGACCGTGCTCGACACGGTACGATTGTAGTCGCGATGCACGGAAACCCCACCGACCGACCCACGCGGATAACGGATGTTTCTCAACACGGTTTTGACTGATAGCGTTCCGCCCCTACTTGATCCCACTAGAGCGGCTGGGGCACGAAGACGGAAATGAGGATTTTTGCAACCGCACGTGCGGCTGTGCACGCATTGCGGCCAGATCAGCCGGTCTACTGTTTTCGACCACAGGTCCTCAAGGACGATGCGCGGAATTTCGCCGAAGCGTTTCCGGGCAAGACGGCCTATGCCGTGAAGACCAACAGCGAACCGATGGTGTTGAAGACGCTGGCGGCGACAGGATTCGACTGTTTTGATGTCGCGTCGCCGGCGGAGTTTGAGGCGGCGCGCACGGTCGCTCCGGATGCGGAACTCCTTTACACTCATCCGGTCAAGGCGCAGTCCGACATTCGTCTTGCTCTGGAACAGTACGGCATTCGGGTCCTCGCTCTCGACCATGAGGATGAAGTGGCGAAGATCCTCAGAATCGTTCGCGGCCTGGATCTCGATCCGGAGGTGATCACGCTTTTGGTACGTATCGCCGCCCGCGGGCAGGCTGCATATGAGCTGTCGAAGAAGTTCGGCGCGGCTCCCGGTCACGCCGTTGAGTTGGTGCGGCGAATCGCCGGCGTCGGGTTTCGGGTCGGCCTTTGTTTTCATGTCGGCAGCCAGGCGGCCGATATGCATACCTACGAAAGAGCGATTGCATCGGCGGCCTGGGTGCGGTCGCGGGCCGGCGTACCGATCGATCTTCTCGACATCGGCGGCGGATTTCCCGCTCGGTATGGCCATGATCCTCGCCAGGCGCCGCCCTCGCATCCCGAGACCGGCGCGCTGATCGACGACATCGTGGGACAAATCGCCGCCTGGGGGCTCGAGGATGTGCCGCTGGTTGCCGAGCCCGGCCGGGTAATCGTCGCGCGCAGCTTTTCTCTGATCGTGCGCGTCTTGTTGAGGAAGGGCAGGCGGCTCTACATCAATGACGGAATTTGGGCATCGCTGTCGGACTCGTGGACAGGGAAGATTACGCTGCCGGCGCGGCTATTGCCGGATTCCGCCCGACGCAAGCGCGTTGGCAACCCGGACAACATCGTTCCGTTCAAGGTGTGCGGGGCAACCTGCGATTCCGTCGACATTCTCTCACGTCCGTTCTATCTGCCGGAGACGGTCAGTACAGGCGATTGGATCGAAATCGGCCATATTGGCGCCTACTCATTGGCGCTGAGAACACGGTTCAACGGGTTCTATCCCGATACTTTCGTTGAGGTTACGACCCCCTTCGAGGCGGCGGGTCCGGCAGAAAGCCTTGCGTCGCTCGAGACGATGGCGGATTAAGCATGTCGGGGGCAGTCGTCCGCGCGGGATGGGTTGACCGCCTGGCCGATCGCCTAAGGGAAGGAAGACTCGTGCGGATCTTTTCTGTGTTTTGCGGCTCGCGGTGGCGTGCAACTATCCTGATCGTTTGTGCGGCGGTGTTGTCCGCCTGTAACGTGGGTGAGTACAAATTCACCGAAGTTGAGGGCCGTGGCGGCTGGCGTGCCGAAAAAGAGCGCGCTTGCATGGACAGCCGTGCGCCCTCGGCGACAGTTGCCGAGATCGGTTCGATTACCGAAGAGGGTACCTGCGGCATGGATTCTGCCCTTCAAGTGACCGCCCTTTCCAATGGCACAGTGGTCATCGGTCCGACGGCCAAAATGGGGTGTCCGCTTGCGGCCACGCTGGAAAGCTGGATCGCGGCTTCAGTGCAGCCGGCAGCGCAGGCGAAGTTCGGATCGCGCGTCGTCGAGATCAAACAGATTTCCGCTTATGCATGCCGCAATCGCAACAATTTCGGCAAAGAGCTTTCCGAGCATGCCTTCGGCAATGCTCTCGACATATCAGGCTTCAAGCTCGCCAACGGCAGATCGATCAGCGTTCAGGGCGGATGGAAAGGGGATGCCCAGGAGCAGGCTTTCATGCGCCAGGTTTTTGCCGGAGCCTGTTCTCGGTTCACGACCGTGCTCGCGCCCGGTAGCAACATCATGCACTACAACCATATCCACGTTGACCTGGCCAAATTGGCGCCGGACGGGTCGCCGAAGATGTGCAAGCCGAGTATCGCCGGCACGCCCGCGACGGCGACGGCCGTGGCACCCGAGCCCGTGCCGACGGCAGCGGATGCTGCGGTACCGCCGACGGTTCTCCCTTCCGGTGTAGCGGTTCCCGGCGCGGACTGAGGCCAGTTTGGCACTTGCAAGGATCGGTTTCGCTCTCGGATTTCCCATCTTTGGACGCCGCGTTTGACTCTTCCTTAATCCTGTCGACGGCATGGTGGCGCCATGCTCCGTCGCGTTGCGTATTTGACGGTGACCGCTGGCCTATGTGCACTGGTGAGTGGCTGCGCCCTAAACTTCCTCGGTTTCGAGCGTCGCGATGCGTGGCGCGGTCAGGCCGAGCGGGCCTGCATGGTTGGCAAACCGCAATCCTATTTCGTTCGTCAGGCGAGTGCCGTCGATGGCAAGGGTACCTGCGGGATCGACTATCCGCTCAAGATTCAGGCACTGGAGGATGGGACGATTGGCATCGGTCCGAACGCGACGCTGAACTGCCCGATGAAAGCGACGCTTGAATACTGGATGCGATATTCGGTGCAGCCGGCGTCGTTTGCCCATTTCGGCATGCCGATCGTCGAAATTCGTCAGATATCGAGTTACAGCTGCCGTACTCGCAACAACAAGCGCGGGGCGGAGCTTTCCGAGCATTCGTTCGGCAACGCCCTCGACATCGCCGGATTCAAGCTTGCCAACGGGCGGACCGTAACGATCAAATCGGGGTGGCGCGGCCGTTCCGACGAGCGGGCGTTTCTACGGGAAATTCTCGGCAGTGCCTGCAGCACGTTCAAGACCACTCTTGGCCCCGGTGCTGCCTACCACGGTGACCATTTTCATGTCGACCTTGCCCAACACGGCAAATCCGGGACGTCGAAATACTGCAAACCAAAGCCGAGCGTCGCGCCACCCGCGCGTCCACCCTTCGTCGGCGCCAGATATGCCGCGATTCCAGGGCAGCCGCGCTATGGACTGGCGAACGCCTACACCGGCTCCGTAGCGTCACCGGAGCAGGTGTCGATCGCCGATCAGCCGCCAGCATTTGATGGCCCTCCCTCTTTTCCACCTGAGAATTGATCGACCCGATGGCACGCTTTGCATGCCGCCGCGGTGGCGCGCCTTTTTGCGCGAAGAGAAGTGAAAAGTAAATCTGGGAGAATGTGATGAAGACGATCCTTCCATTCGTTCTGGGCTTCGCCTTTCACGGGCCAGTCCACTGACCCGATCAGCGCGGTAAGTGGCACTGGTCCGGCGCTGGTATTCGCCCTCCCATAAGACAGACGAGCCCGAGTGGCGGGCGTGGCTGTCGCCCTCCACTCGATCTCTGATAAGGTCAAAGTGACCCACCAATGGAGCAGGAAAAGGAGCGGTAGCTATGTCGATCCGGACGACGGCCCGGCGGTCGGAACAATTGTGTGTGGCTTGGCCGTTACCGTTTCGGCCTCGGCCGACGATTTCACGCCCGACCTCACCGGAACCTGGAATGCCGTGGAGGGCGCCTCCATCATCTCGGACGAACGAACAAGCGCCATTCCGGATGATTTCGATGTGTTGAAGTTTGAGATCCATGATCAGCTGGGGCCGGTTTTCCGAGTAACACAGACGGTCAAACACAAGTCGCCGAGCGGGAAGGCGTCCCATGCCGGTGAGCCCTTCCAGGGGCAATCACATCCGGCAATCGGAGCGGTCGACGGAACCGGCCCGACCGTGGTGATTGCCGACGTTGACGACACGACGATGTATCAGTGCACGCTTGAGGACGAGCAGACCATGCGCTGTCTTTTCGCGGAGACAGGTGAGCACGCATTGGCGGCATTCGCGCTCTTGAAGCGGGAGTAGCCGCAAGGCGTCGTCTATGCCTTCCCATACCCTCCACCGGTAGGAGTGGTGACGATCACGGCGTCGCCCGGGTCGACGCGCGTCTGATCACAGCCCGATAGCTGCTCAACGGCGCCGCTGGCGCGCCGGATCCGGGTTGCGCCGGTTTCTCCCGGTTCGCCTCCATGCAGGCCATGGGATCGCGAGGTTCGATGCGACGCAAGAATTGCGCAATCCATCATTTCAAGAAAACGAATTGTTCGTTCCGTACCATCGCCCGCCGACCATTTGCCGCGGCCCCCCGATCCTTTCCTGATGTGGAAGTCT
Source organism: Hyphomicrobiales bacterium (assembly GCA_024222895.1). Lineage (GTDB taxonomy): Bacteria > Pseudomonadota > Alphaproteobacteria > Rhizobiales > Kaistiaceae > Bauldia. The sequence continues at coordinate 8,209 of JAAEOR010000434.1, forward strand.
TCCAGAAGGACCGGAAACCGGAATTCCAGGATCTCCGGATCGGTCAGGCGGGAGTTGGTCATGTGGGTATGGACAGCGTCTGCCCCGTCGAAGCCCGGGCCGGCGGGGGCACCCGAACAGATCGTCTCATAGTACTGGACCCGTTCATTGCCGAAGGTGAGATTGTTCATCGACCCTTGCGCCGCGGCCATCGCATCGAGGGCGCCAAGCAGGCAATCGGTAATCTGCTGACTCGTTTCCACGTTTCCCGCCACGACCGCGGCCGGATAGCGCGGTGAGAGCATCGACCGTTGCGGAATGATCACCTTGAGCGGGCGCAGGCACCCGGCGTTCATGGGGATTGCATCGTCGACTATGAGGCGAAAGCAATAGAGGACAGCTGCACGGGTCACCGGTTCCGGTGCATTGAAATTGGTTGCCTGCTCGGGACTCGTGCCGCTGAAATCAACCGTTGCTTCACGCCTCTCGCGATCGACCGTGACCTGCACACTGATCCTTGCGCCCTGATCGGTTTCGACCGTGAACGAAGAATCGTGAAGCGCCTTGATGACCCGCCGGACACTTTCTTCTGCATTGTCTTGAACATGACCCATATAGGCGCGCACGACATCCAGGCCGAAGTGGTTGACCATGCTGCGCAACTCGTGGACGCCGCGCTCGTTGGCGGCGACCTGTGCCTTGAGGTCCGCTATATTCTGCGCCACGTTTCGGCACGGCCACGGGTGGTCGGTCAGGAGTCTGACGAGTTCGGCCTCGCGGAACCTGCCGCGCTCGACGAGGCGGAAATTGTCGATGAGTACGCCTTCTTCGTTCACGGTTATAGCGCGCGGGGTCATCGATCCCGGAGCGGTACCACCAACATCCGCGTGGTGACCGCGCGCGGCAACCCAGAACAGGATCGCGCTGCTGTCTCCGTCGTCGGTGAACGAAAACACCGGTGTGCATACGGTGATGTCCGGCAGATGCGTGCCGCCATTGTATGGGGCGTTCAGCGCAAACACGTCACCGGGATGAATGTCGCCGGCGTTGAGGCGGATGACGGTTTCCACCGATCTGTCCATTGAGCCGAGGTGGACGGGCATATGCGGCGCGTTGGCGACCAAATGTCCTTCGCCATCGAACACCGCACAGGAAAAGTCCAGGCGCTCTTTGATGTTGACCGAATACGCAGTGTTCTGGAGCGTGACGCCCATCTGTTCGGCGATCGACATGAACAGGTTGTTGAACACCTCGAGCATAACCGGGTCTGCGTCGGTACCGATGGCCGCATGGGCCGGAAGGGGAATGGCGCGGACCAGGATGATGTGATTTCGGGCCGTCACCTTTGCTTGCCACCCGGCTTCGACGACGACGGTCTGATGCGGCTCGATGATCAGCGCCGGCCCGTTGATCTGTGCGCCGGGCGTCAGCGTTTCGCGGAGGAATACGCCGGCATCGTGCCACGTCCCTTGCGAGTAGAACCGCGTGCGATCGTCGGGCTCAGGCTCGTATTCCGACGCTGCAGCACGACTCTCGTCGATATCGGCACCACCACCAACAGCCTCGACTTCCAGCGACTCCACGAGCAGTGGTTTGGCTTCGAACGCGAACCCGAACTGCTTTCGGTGCAGCGCTTCGAAGGCCGTGGCAATCTCCGCCGCCGGCAAAAACACTTCCCGTGATCGCGATGACAGCTGCCGCTCCGCGATGGTGACCGGCAGGGGGGTATCTGTTCCATCGTAACGGACGTGGGCGCGGACGAAGATGGTGATATCCGCGTCGTCGACGCCCTGTCCTCGCAACTCCGATGCTGCGTCGGCCTCGAGTTCCTTCGCCAGGTCCGAAAACGACAACTCCGGCCCCAGAGGCAGCATCACCGCGCGGTTGCGGCTGGAGCGGATGTCGGCAAGCCCCATCCCATAGGCCGACAGCACACCGCTATACGGATGAACGAGTATCGTCTTGATCCCGAGGGTGTCAGCGACCAGGCACGCATGTTGCCCGCCGGCACCGCCAAAACAGTTGAGGGCGTATTCGGTGACGTCGTAGCCGCGCTGGACGGAGATCGTCTTGATGGCGTTTGCCATGTTCTCGACCGCGATCTTGAGAAACCCGTCGGCGATATCTTCGGCCGGCCGCTCGGTACCAATCTCGGCGGCGAGCGATGCAAACCGATCGGCAACGACTTCGGAATCGAGAGGCTGGTCGCGGCCGATTCCGAAGATCCGGGGGAAATGCGATGGCAGCAGTTTGCCCACCATCAGGTTGGCGTCCGTCACGGCCAGCGGCCCGCCTTGCCGGTAGCAGGCCGGCCCCGGGTGAGCGCCGGCGGACTGCGGCCCGACCTGAAAGCGACCCTGCTCGAACTTGAGGATCGAGCCACCGCCCGCCGCCACCGTATTGATACGCATCATTGGCGCGCGCATGCGCACGCCGGCAACCTCGGTTTCGAAGGCGCGTTCATACTCGCCGTCGAAGTGCGATACGTCGGTGGACGTTCCGCCCATGTCGAATCCGATGACTTTCCCGAACCCGGCCAGCCGCGCCGTCTCGACAGCGGCGACGACACCACCGGCCGGCCCTGACAGGATGGCGTCCTTGCC
>JAAEOR010000435.1 GCA_024222895.1 Hyphomicrobiales bacterium
AACGCCGCTCCTGTACAGGCCGCGTCTGGCGTCGCGTTCCGTCAGTACCGGCGGCAGGCGGCGCGCTGCCATCAAGGTGGCGAGCATGCGATCGCGCACGGCGTTGGAAAGGCGCATACGTTCGGTCAAACGCTCGACATCGCTCTCGACCCGACAGCCCAGGGCCGTCAGCCGGACCGCCATATCGCTCTCCGGTGCAAAGGCTGCGACGCGTTGCAGGGGACCGACATAACCAACGCCACCAAGGACCGCTCCGAGAATACCGGCGTCCTGCATGGCACCTGCAATTTCCGCTGCCCGGGGAGCAAGGACCAGTCTCTGCATTTCCTGACCGACCCGCTCGGCGGAGAGGTTCCCGAGGTCGTTTCGAGCTCGAATAGCGGCCCCCAATCCAACGGTGTCGATGCGGCCCTGGCCAAACTCGGCGTTGAACCGAAAGAAACGGAGAACCCGCAAGCGATCTTCGGCGATGCGGCGATCGGCGTTGCCGATGAATCGCACAACGCGCGAAACGATGTCGCCATAGCCTCCCAGCGGATCGTGGACTTTTCCGCTTGAATCGACGGACAGCGCGTTCACCGTGAAATCCCGGCGGCCGGCGTCGGCGACCCAGTCATGACCAAAACGGACCACGGCCCGCCGCCCGTCGGTTTCAATGTCTTCGCGCAAGGTTGTCACCTGGTATCCCGTACCGGCCACGACGGCGGTCACGGTGCCGTGCTCGATACCGGTTGGAACTGCCTTGAGACCCGATGCCCTGAGACGCTCGACAACATGGTCGGGCGTCAGTGGCGTGGCGAAATCGATATCGCCGATCGGCAGGCCTGCCAACGCGTCACGGACGGCGCCGCCGACGATCCGCACCGGCACGTTACCCTCGCCGAGCACCGAGAACACCGTTTGCACCGAGGCGGCGCGAAACCAGTCCCGTTTCGCCACATCGCGGAGCATGTCGGCCATCAGGCGAATCCGCAGCTCATTCGTATCGGCCGGGGACAAGCTCCCCGTCAATGAGTTGTGCGGGAACATAGACACTACCGGGCGGAGCGCCATTGAATTGTATGAAGGTGAAGATCGCAGCCAGCATCAAGACGGCGCCCACCAGCGCTAGCCAGCTGATGGTCTTCATCGGCCAGTCGCCGGCATTGCTCGCCGCGCCTCGCTTGACAAAGAGCCACGCTGCGTAAACGCCAAACGGCAACATGAAGAAGACAAGATTGAACGCGAGGAGACGTCCCATTAGGCGAAGACCTGCACGTAAAGCTCCCGAATGATTCCCGCAGTCACTCCCCATATATAGTGCCCTTCGTAGGGCATCTCATAAAAGTAACGGGTCTTGCCCCAGAATACGCGGCTGGTGCGGCGGTGGTTGGCCGGGTTCATCAGGAAGGCCAGCGGTACTTCGAAAACGTGCTCGACCTCGGCCGGGTTAAGGCGGAGTTGCATTCCCGGTTCAACCCGACCAAGGATCGGCGCAATCCGAAACCCCGTGCGGCTGAGGTAGGACGGTAGCGTACCGACCAGTTCCACGGCCGAACGGCCGAGGCCAATCTCCTCCTCCGCCTCGCGAAGGGCCGTATCGGTCGCCGCCGGGTCGGACGCATCGATCTTCCCGCCAGGAAAGGCAATCTGGCCAGCATGATCATTGAGATGGGTGGCACGAACGGTCAGGAGCAGCTTTACTTCCGGCTCGTGGGCGATCACCGGTATGAGCACCGCGGCGTCGCGGTAGCTGACATCGGCATTCGCGAAATCGGGATTGAGGTCGTGGTCGCCACGCACCAGGTCGGCAGCGGCCGACTGCTGGTGATCGAGGCGCTTCGCCGCCAGTGGGAAAAACCGTGTCGCGGAGAAGGGCGACTCGGGTGCCGAGACCGTCATCAGGCCAAGTTACCATTGTCGCGCCGCAGGTCACCGTCTCAAATTGCAGACGGCTGCGGCCATTGTTTTGCCCCGCTTTGCTCTATGTGATGCAATAACGGCGGGTGGCAACAGCGAAATGCCCGAATGCGCCCCTACTTCTGCAGCGTCGGTCATGCCACATTGACGGACATGCGGCGATAAAGGGCGCCGTGTTCTATCCCAGGGAGCAAGCGTCACCGATGACCGCACTCAGCCAATCCCAGGTCACAGTCGACCCGGAAAAAGTACTTGCCGAGACGGAATCGGCGATCAGCCGGATCACGTCAGCGAAAGAAGCGGTCGGCAAAGTCATCTACGGCCAGGAGACAGTCGTTGAACGCGCGCTGATTACCGTTTTGGCCGGCGGTCACGGACTGTTGATTGGGGTACCGGGGCTTGCGAAGACCAAGCTCGTCGAAACCCTCGGCGCTGTGCTTGGCCTGTCGGAAGCGCGAATCCAGTTCACGCCCGATCTCATGCCGTCCGATATTCTTGGCTCGGAGGTCATGGATGTCGCGACTGACGGCAGCCGGGCGTTTCGCTTCGTGCGCGGACCGGTGTTCACCCAGTTGCTCATGGCCGACGAAATCAACCGAGCGAGCCCGCGCACTCAATCGGCGCTTCTGCAGGCCATGCAGGAGCACCATGTCACCGTAGCGGGTGAACGTCACGATTTGCCTGCGCCCTTCCACGTTCTGGCAACCCAGAACCCCTTGGAACAGGAGGGTACGTATCCGCTTCCGGAAGCCCAACTCGATCGCTTTCTTCTCCAGATTGATGTCCACTATCCCGGACGCGATTCCGAACGGCGCATGCTGTTTGAAACCACAGGCGTCACCGACGCCAAGCCGGAAACGGTCCTCGATGCGGCCGGAATTCAGGCAATCCAGCGTCTTGTGCGGAGCATGCCGGTCGGGGAATCGGTGGTCGAAGCGATACTCAACCTGGTTCGCGCTGCTCGTCCCGGCGGTGGTAACGCCAAGCTTGACGAAATGGTTGCCTGGGGGCCTGGCCCGCGCGCCAGTCAGGCGCTGATGTTGGCCGTGCGTGCACGAGCGCTGACCGACGGACGCTTCGCGCCTTCGCTCGACGACGTGGCGGAACTCGCTGAGCCCGTGCTCAAGCATCGCATGGCACTCTCCTTTGCCGCCCGTGCGGACGGCATGACAATCAACGACGTCATCGCCGATTTGAAGACAAAGATAGGCTGACGATGGCTTCTCCGGCCATGGAACGCACGGGATTCGGCGCGATTCACGATTCCCTGGCCGAGGCCAAGGACGTGGCTGGAGGCCTCCCCGATCTCCTTATCGAGGCACGTCGTGTTGCATCGACGGTCATCGCCGGCTGGCATGGTCGTCGGATTGCCGGTCGCGGTGAGACCTTCTGGCAGTTCCGCCCGTTCATGCCCGGCGAAGCAGCGTCGAGCGTCGACTGGCGACGATCGGCCCGCGACGATCACTTCTACGTGCGCGAGCGGGAGTGGGAAGCCGCACACATGGTCTGGCTTTGGGGCGACCTGTCGGACTCCATGATATTCCAGTCGAAGCTATCGAGCGTCACGAAGCGGGACCGGATGCTCGTGCTTATTCTCGCCACGGCAGAGCTCCTTGCGGCAGCCGGCGAGCGGGTTGGCCTGCTCGGCGAAAGCGACCCGCTCCTTGCCCGCAATGCGGCCGAAAGGCTGGCTGACTTCCTGGCCCGCGCTCGGCCCCGTCGTCCAGTGTTGCAACCGCTTCGCCGGTTCACCGATGTCATTCTGATCAGTGACTTCTTCGATCCGTTGGCCGAAACCGAAGCGATGCTCGATGCGATCGTGCGTACCGGCGCCCGTGCCCATCTCGTACAAGTGGTTGATCCAATCGAGGAGACCTTTGCCTATCGCGGCCGCACCGAGTTTATCGATCCGGAAAGCGGACTGCGCCACATTGTCGGCAGGGCCGAATCTCATCGCGACGAGTATCAGGCCCGGCTCGCCGCCTTGCGGGATCGACTGTCAACGATTTGTCGCCGCCTGGACTGGAGCTTCCTCGTTCACCGTACCGATCGTCCGGCGACCGAACCCCTACTGGCCCTGCACGCGCGGCTGGCCGACCGGCACGCGGCGACATCGGCCGCACCGACGGGGCGCGCCGCATGAACATTCTGGCCTTCGCCTTCGCCTATCCGCCGATTCTGCTGGCCCTGTTGGCGCTGCCCCTGATCTGGTGGTTGCTTCGCGCGACCCCTCCCAAACCCAGAACGGAGACGTTCCCACCTACCCGCCTTCTCCTGGAGATCGTGCCAAAGGAAGAGGAGCCAGCGCGAACGCCGTGGTGGCTGATCCTGTTGCGCTGCCTGATCGCCGCCGCCTTGATCCTTGCCCTTGCCGGACCAGTCTACAAGCCGAGCGTGGATCAGACCTCCGGTTCGGGCCCTCTCCTGATTATTATTGACAACGGCTGGGCTTCCGCACCTGGCTGGGACACCCAGGTTGAAACCGCCCGACGGGTAATCCGCCTCGCCGAAGAGGAGTCCCGTCCAATCACCCTGGTCGCGGCTGCTGATGGTCCAGGCCAGGAATTCGCTCCCGGCGATGCATCCGACGCGACCCAGCGCCTTGAAGCGCTGACGCCGCGCCCATACCCGGCGAATTATGAAGCGCTCACACCGGCCATCGACTCGGCTACCCGCGCCGGCGCGTTTGGCGGTGGCGTGTGGCTCTCCGATGGCCTCGGCGGTACGGCCAACGCTGAATTCGGCAGGTATCTGTCCGCCGCGTTGGGTGACAGCTTGGTCGTCTATGCGGATGTGACCCGCGACATCCTCGGACTTCAGCCACCGGTCGGAGGCGCGGATGCGTTGATCGTTCCGGTCGTTCGGCAGCAGACCGGTTTGCCTGCAGGCGGCTTCGTTCGCGCCAGCGATCTGCGGGGGCGCAATATCGGCGACTTTTCATTCGACTTCGCTTCCGGCGACGAAGATACCGAGGCCCGCATCGATCTGCCGGTGGAATTGCGCAACGATATCGCCAGGCTCGAGATCGTCGGAGCGGAGACCGCCGGAGGCGTTCAATTGCTTGACGAACGCTGGCGGCGACGGCGGATCGGGCTTTTGTCCGGCGCAGCAGCGGACACGGCACAACCGCTGCTTTCTCCGCTCTACTACATTGGCCGAGCCGTCCAGCCGTTTGCCGACGTGTTCGAGCCGCGCAACGCCAATGCCGCGGTGGCCGTGCCCGAACTGATTGACAGCGGTGTGTCCATCATCGCCATGGCCGACATCGGCACCCTGCCCGCCGAAGTGGAGGAAGCCGTCAGCCAGTGGGTCGCGGAGGGCGGAACACTGGTACGTTTTGCCGGTCCACGCCTGGCGACGGCGACCGATTCACTTGTTCCTGTGAAATTGCGCCAGGGCGACCGGGTCCTCGGCGGCAGCCTGACCTGGCAGGAGGAACAGCCCCTGGCGCGGTTTGCCGAGGCAAGCCCGTTCGGCGGGATGGACGTTCCGGACGACGTGCTGGTCAAACGACAGGTGCTGGCCGAACCCGACGGCACTTTGAGCGAACGAACATGGGCGGCTCTCGACGATGGCACGCCGTTGGTGACAGCCTCGCCGTCCGGGCGCGGTTGGCTGGTCCTGTTTCATGTCACCGCCGATACGAGCTGGTCGAACCTGCCTTTGTCAGGAACCTTCGTCGACATGCTTCGACATGTGGTCGCCTTCTCCACCGCCGCCCGCTCGGGCGGTGGCGATGATGGACAGTCAGAGGTCGCAATGATTCCGCCGTACCGACTGCTCGATGGCTACGGTCGTTTCACTGCCCCCGGACCGGACGCAAAGCCGGTCCCGTCAGCCATGGCGGATATCGCCGCCAACGCCGCTCACCCCCCGGGTCTGTACGGAACCGAAGAGGGCTTCCGCTCACTCAACCTCTTCAGCGACAACACGCCCCTTTCGGCATTTGATCCGGAGACCGTTCAGGGCGCGGCGGTTGTCTCCTATCCGAGCGAAGCCCCGCTGGAACTTCGCCCCTGGCTGCTTGCCGTCGCGCTGGCATTGTTCATCATTGATGCCGTGGCCGTCTTTTGGCTGAATGGCGGGCTCGGGGCGCTTCGACGGCCGGCGACAACAGCGCTGGTGACCGGCATCGCGCTGGCGACTTGGTTGACACCAATGCCGGCGGCGTTGGCCGACGAGGCTGCGGACCGCTTTGCGGTGGAAGCGGTGAGCCAGACCCGGCTTGCATTTGTCGAGACCGGCAACGAAACAATCGACACGGTCAGCGCCGCCGGCCTGTTCGGATTAACGCAGGTGCTCGCTGAACGCACGGCCCTGGAACCCGGCGACCCGGTCGCCGTCGACCCCGAACGCGACGAACTCGCCTTCTATCCGCTTATCTACTGGCCGGTCGATCCCGACGGCCCGATTCCCTCGTCGGCAACGATGGCGCGGCTGGACGCCTACATGCGACAGGGCGGCTCGGTGTTGTTCGACACGCGCGACCAGCTCGAACGGTCGACGAGCTTCGGCAGCTTCAGCGGCACGCCAGCTGCGGAGCGCCTGCAGGAAATGCTGGCGAACCTCGATATCCCGCCCCTCGAACCGGTGCCGGCCGACCACGTTCTGACCAAGGCGTTCTATCTGCTCAACGAGTTTCCCGGCCGCTACAACGGTGGATCACTCTGGGTCGAGGCGATGGCCGACGACAAGGCGCGCGCCGACCGACCGGCCCAGGCCGGCGATGGCGTCTCAAGCATCCTCATCACGGAGAATGATCTGGCTGCCGCCTGGGCGATGAACACCAATGGCGATCTGCTCTATGCGACCGTGCCCGCCGATCCGTTGCAGCGTGAGATGGCGTTTCGGACCGGCGTGAACATTGTCATGTACACCCTGACGGGCAACTACAAAGCCGACCAGGTCCACGTGCCGGCGCTCCTTGAGCGGCTTGGCCAATGACCTGGTCACTCGCCCTCGAGCCACTGTTACCGACGTGGCTTATCGCCTCGGCCGGTTTGCTCGCCCTGATCATTGTCTCTGTCGGCATCTGGCGGCGCATGCGCGGGGCGTGGTTGAGAGCGGCAGCGGCGGCGGTTCTCTTTCTGGCCCTCCTCAATCCGGTCGCCCTGCGGGAAGACCGCGAGCCGCTGCCGACGGTCGTTGCGGTAGTCGCGGACCGGAGCGCCAGTCAGAGCCTCGACGGCCGCAGCAAGACAACTCAATTGATGCTGGAGGAACTGACCACGAGGCTGGCTGAGTTCCGCAACGTGGAGGTGCGGAGAATCGATGCCGGCGAAGCCGGTGGTGAGACGGTCGACGGAACGCTGCTGTTCGATCCGCTGGCGACCAACCTTGGCGATGTGCCGCCGGAACGTCTCGGGGCGATCATCATGCTGACCGATGGACAGGTTCACGATGCGCCGAGCGAGGCCGACGGATTGGCCGGACAGGCCCCGATCCACGTGCTTCTTTCCGGTCGCGAAGATGAACACGACCGTCGGCTGATCATCGAAGCGGCACCGCGCTTCGGCATCGTCGGCGAGGCTCAGACCATCCGCTTCCGCGTCCTTGACGATGGGGACGTGTCAAGTGGTGCCCGGGTTCGAGTCACCGTCAGCCGCGACGGCAACCCGCTGTCCAGTGAAGTTGTAACTGCCGGCGAGGCCGAAACGCTTTCGGTCGAAATTACCCATGGCGGCGCCAACATCCTCGAATTCGAGGCTGAACCGCTCGACGGTGAACTGACCGACATCAACAATCGCGCCGTTGCGTCGATCGAGGGTATTCGTGAGAACCTCCGAGTCCTGCTGGTATCCGGCGAGCCGCATTCCGGCGAGCGGACCTGGCGAAATCTGCTGAAGTCAGACGCCTCAGTGGATCTTGTCCACTTCACCATTCTGCGCCCCCCGGAGAAGCAGGACGGTACGCCGATCAACCAGCTGTCGCTGATCGCTTTCCCAACGCGTGAATTGTTTTCCGAGAAGATCGACGAATTCGACCTGATCATCTTCGACCGCTACCAGCATCGCGGTGTTCTGCCGATCCTCTACTTCGACAATATCGCCCGCTACGTGCGCGGCGGCGGGGCCGTGCTCATCGCGGCCGGGCCCGATTATGCCAATGCTGGCAGTCTGTATGATACGCCGCTTTCGCCGGTCCTGCCGGTTGCCCCAACCGGAACGATCACCGAGGCGCCATTCCACGCCCGTGTCACCGACACGGGAGACAAGCATCCGGTAACGCGAGGATTGGAAGGCGCGGCCTTTGACCCACCTCGCTGGGGCCGCTGGTTCCGTGTCATCGACGTCGGTGAGCCCGGTGGCGATACCGTGATGAGCGGCCCGGACGACAAGCCTCTCCTGGTTCTAAATCGGGTCGATGAAGGCCGCGTCGCACTGCTCCTGTCAGATCATGCCTGGTTGTGGGCGCGCGGGTTCGAAGGCGGCGGGCCCCATGTCGACCTGTTGCGCCGGCTGGCTCACTGGCTGATGCAGGAGCCGGACCTCGAGGAAGAAGCGTTGCGGGCCAAGGCCCGTGGCGGTGAACTGATCATCGAACGGCAGACGATGGGCGACGAAACGGCTCCAGCGACGGTCACGACTCCGTCCGGCACTGTCGAAACCATCACGCTCCAGCCGGTTGAGCCCGGACTTTGGCACGCAGTGCTCCCGGGTGAAGAGATCGGGCTTTATCGCGTCGAACAAGATGGCAAACGCGCTTTTGCCCATGTCGGCGCCGCAAATCCTCGCGAGTTTGTCGACGCCCGGTCAACGGATACGATCTTGGCCCCGCTGGTTGAAGCGACCGGCGGCCGGATTGCCCGGATGGCCGATACCGGCGGCGGGCTCGCTGTCCCTCGGATCGTGCCGGTTCGCAACCGCGCCGATGCCGCGGGCTCCGACTGGATCGGGATCCGGATGACCGAGGCAAGCGTGCTCAAGGGGATCGTCCGGGTTCCGCTCTTCGGCGGCTACGCCGGACCGGCGGCTTTTCTGGCCCTGCTCATCCTGCTCCTGCTACCCGGGCTGACCTGGTTTCGCGAGGGGCGATAACGCCCGGCGCGCCGCGCCAGCCAGGCCGATCAGCGCGCCACTGGTCAGCTCCGCCACCAGAACACGGTCCGGATCGACCGGTGCCGGAAGCGTCACGGCGTAGGGGGCAAGTGGCTCGAAGCCAAGCGGCTGATAGTAGGGGAGATCGCCGACCAGTAGAACCAACGCGTGTCCGGCGACCCGCGATGCGGCGACCGCCATGCGAACCAGTTCCTTGCCCGCACCCCGCCCCTTGAATGTCGGTTTGACCGCCAGTGGGCCAAGAAGCAGCGCCGGCCGATCACCAATGAAAATCGGTGTAAGACGCACGGAAGCTGCAAGCGTTCCATTGGAAATCGCCACAAAGGACAGCGTCGGATCATGCGGCACGCCTTCGCGCAGTCGGAAGGCAGCACGTGCAAAACGTCCGGGGCCGAACGCCTCGGCATGGAGTGCGTCAATCGCTGGAGAATCTGCCGGACCTTCGGCACGGTAGTTCAGGGTATCGGCTTTCATGACATGCGGCCTGGATCGGATCGGACTTGACCCGGCGCGGCCGCTTGCAGCGTACTGATTCAGCAGTGGCGTGAGACGGCCGGACGAGCGGCGGGCACTGGCAGGCTGCCAGCTCGCATCGTTCGTCGTCGCAGACCGTTGATTGCCATGACTATTGTCGCCCAAATCAGGGGCCGGCGGATAGCACTTCCTGGGGGCAGCGTAAAGCGCGCGCTACCATTCCGCCGACTGCGTCACAGCATCACAGATCTCTGCAAGCCGCCGCCGCGTGCCACCCGTGGCCCCGACCGGCAACGCGCCGGGATCGAAGAACCCGCTTTCAACGATCTCGGCATTGCGGGGCGGATCACCGGTCTGCGTCCAGGCTCGACAGACATAGAGAACGACGTGGTCGCGTGCCGAGGTGCGCCGGTTGAGGTAGAAGCCGAACAGTTCAGGTGGCCCGTCCAGCCTCACTCCACCTTCCTCAAGGAGTTCGCGAGCAATGGCTCCAATCGCTGTTTCGCCGACTTCAACCGCGCCGCCGGGTAAATACCATCCGGGCACGTAGCCGTGGCGAACGAGCAGGACGCGCCCGGACGAATCGAACACAGCCCCCCGAACACCGAGGGTCATGGCGCGACGGAAGCGCGACAGGAACAGGTATGGGCCGATTACCAGGCGGCGGGCGGCTGCAGTGAGGATCCTACCAACTCCTTCCCCGGTTCGGCGGCCGCGCCAGAAACGCCGGACCACGTCGACACGACTGGCATACCAGCCCAAGCGGCCCTATAACCGCCCCGGTCCGGCCGAGACGTGCCCGCACGCGGATCTTTGTCCCTCAATGAGGTTTCGCAATCCTTGACGCCCACCTCGAACCGGACACCGCCGGCCCCGAAATCGCCACCGGCCGTCTTCACGCTCGTTCAGCTATCCGATCCTCATCTCGGGCCCCTGCCTGCCATTCGGTGGCGAGAGCTGGCATCCAAACGGGCAATTGGCTACGTCAACTGGCGCCGTGGCCGCGGTTCCCCGCTCGGACGACGCAATCTCGACGCGCTGGTTGCGGACATACGCGCTCACCCCCCCGATCACATCGCCGTCACCGGCGATCTGATCAATATTGGTTTGCGGGCCGAAATCGAGGCGGCGCGGCGCTGGCTCAACAGTCTTGGTGATCATCACGACATCACCGTGGTCCCCGGCAATCATGACGCCTACATCCCCGGCGCCCATTGGCACCTCGAACAGAGCTGGCAACCCTTCATGAGCGACGACGCCAATCCCGGCGGCCCGGTTGCCTTTCCATTTATTCGCCGTCGCGACAACGTGGCAATCGTCGGCGTATCGACCGCGGTGGCCACAGCGCCTTTCCTGGCCACCGGACGAATCCGCACGGCTCAATCCGCACGGCTGAGAAAACACTTGCGGGCCCTCGGATCGGAGGGGCTGTTCCGGATCGTCTTGCTTCATCATCCGCCCGCCATCGGCGCCACCGACTGGCACAGGCGTCTGATTGGCGCCGCCTCGTTCCGGCGCGCGGTAGCCGACGCCGGTGCCGAGCTCGTTCTTCACGGGCACAACCACCGCACTGCCATCGATCAGATCGACGGGCCGAATGGACCGGTTCCCGTGATTGGGGCGGCTTCGGCCGGGCATGCTCCCCGCAGCGGTAAGCCAGGCGGAAGCTATCTGCGTTTCCGAATTGCGCGTGAGGCCGACGGCTTCGTTTGCGATATGGCCGAACGCGGCCGGTCCGGCGGTGCCGGCGATATCACTGTTCTTTCGGAGAGACGACTGATCGACCGGACGGTCACGTGAACGGCACGCGAACCCACGCATAGGCGAACAATCCGACGACGCCGAGCAGGATGCCAAACAGGAACGCGGCGGCCACCCACCCGAGCCAGCGGCGATCCTGCGCGGCCCCGGGAGCCCCCATCGGCGCCGCCGGCATCGGTGGCCGCATCTGATCGCCCGGCTGGTCCGCTTCGCGCCTGACGCGTCGGATAACCCAGTCGCCCTCTATCGCCCGTTCCCGCTCGACGATCCGTTCGGCCACATATTCGGTGACACAGTCAGCGACTTCGTTGATGACCGTCGACTCGACAATGACGGTCCGGCCAAGCCTGGTATCCTTGAGAAAGCGATAGGTTCGCCGATCTCGCCCTATAACGACAAATGACGTCATGTCGATCCAAAGACGCGACGGCGAGCCAGGAGCAACGGCAAAGAGAAAAGTATCGTTGTCCTCGGGAACCTCGGCGAACACGCCTTTCAACTCATCGGCGAGCATTTCGAGGCGCGCCCGTTCCGCGTCACGCAGGTCTACCACGACGTCGGACCGCTCTGCCTCCGCGGTGCGGACACGGCGCATGGCCGTCTCCAGGGTTCGAACGTTTCCGCCCCTGCTCTGATTATCGCTGGCGTCGTTCATCCAGGGTCATCCCGATTGAGAATGGTTAGTATTTCGTTAGCAAAATCGGTTGCCTTTGATATCACGTCGCGCTCACTTCGCGCTACAAACGCGGCGCCCGGATGTCATGTGGATCGCTAATCCGGCCCCATGTGGATAAGGAATCGGGGCGCTGTTGCCGCAGCGATTGTATATCCTGGCTTGGTTTCCAGCCGGATCCGTTGCGTTAACCACGATCCGTATTGGCGCACGTCATCCACAATACGCGACCGCGTGCATGCGGTTGGATCAGCGCTGCTCCTTAAGGGCCGCTTCGACCGCCGGCCGACGTGGCATCGGCGCCACGGCACCGTAAGCTTCGGTCGACAACGCCGCGGCCATGTTGGCGTACCGGCCGGCGGCGAAGGGATCGTCCGTGCGCAGGTATTCGGCAAGAAAAGCGCCGTCAAACATGTCACCGGCGCCGGTCGCATCCACGTGACGAACGGTGATCGGCTTCAGCGTCTGACGCCTCTCTCTGGTCGCCACCACAGCGCCGTCCTCTCCCAAAGTAAGCGCCACAATTCGCGCGCCCATCGAGAGATAGAAATCGACGATCGCGTCGGGATCGGTGAGACCGGTAAGATGGCGAGCGTCATCAAGCCCCGGCCGAACGATATCGGCAAGGGAGACCGCCGCGTGGATCACCGCCCTAGCCCGGTCGAGCGGCCATAGCCGCAGTCGGAGATTGGTATCGTATGACACCGTAACCCCGGCCGAGCGTGCCGTCCGCATGGCAGAAAACACGGCGTCGGCGGCGCTGGACGAAATCGCCTGGCTGATCCCGGATGCATGCACGATCCGCGCAGACTTGATGGT
>JAAEOR010000436.1 GCA_024222895.1 Hyphomicrobiales bacterium
CTTGTGGTCGGCGCTTGGTGCGACGGAATGACTCGGTGGTGGGATATGGATTCCCGAATCGGTCGTTTTCTGACTCACTCGCGGGATGCCGCTACCGGACATCGATGACCTTTCTGCTGCCGCGCTTAGGCGCTTGGTGGTTACGTTGATGGAAGAGGTGGCGACGCTTCAGCGCACCGTTGCTGCCCAGCGTGACGAGATCGCCCGGTTGAAGGGTGGGCCTGGGCGGCCGAACGTAAAGCCAAGCGGCATGGACAAGGCGACCGATGGTCGGCCGCGGCAAGGTCGGGGTGGGCGTCGCCGTCGGGGCAGCACGAAAGCGAAGCTGGCGATCCACGAGGAACGGACGCTCAAGGTCGACGCGCCGCCCGGGTCGCGTTTCAAAGGCTATGCGGGCTTGCTGGTGCAGGATCTGGTGATCCGCCCGCATGTCACCCATTTTCGCCGGCAGTGCTGGCTGACCGTGGATGGCCGGACGGTGATGGCGCCTCTTCCAGACGGCATTGATGGCCATTTCGGGCCGGAACTGCGCCGCTTCGTGCTCGCCCAATATCATCAGGGACAAGTCACGGTGCCGCGGCTGGTGGCGCAGTTGCGGGGGTTCGGCATTCTCATCTCCAAGCGCCAAGTGATGCGCCTGCTGATCGACCGCCAGGAGCACTTCGTCGACGAGGCGCGTGACGTCCTGCGCGCCGGCCTTTCGGCCGCTGCCTGGGTCACCGTCGACGATACCGGCGCGCGCCACAAGGCCGCCAACGGCTTCTGCACCCAGATCGGCAACGACCGCTTCACCTGGTTCGCCACGACGCCCTGCAAGAGCCGGCTCAACTTCCTTGAGCTGCTGCGCGCCGGTCATGGCGACTACGTGATCAACGCCGAAGCAGTCGCCTATATGCGCAGCCGGTCGCTTGCCGGCCCCGTCATTCGGCTGCTGGCCGATCACGACGACAAGCGCTTCGTCAACCGGGCGGCGTGGCAAGCCCATCTCGAAAGGCTCGCCATCACGGCGCTCAAAGTCCGGCCCGATCCGGTGCGGATCGCCACCGAGGGGGCACTGTGGGGCAGCGTCAAGGCCCACGGCCTGCTCGCCGACACGGTCGTCGTCAGCGACGACGCCGGCCAGTTCAATGTCGGCCGCCATGGGCTGTGCTGGGTCCATGCCGAACGGCTGGTCCACAAGCTCGACACCTTCACCGACCAGCACCGCACCATTCAACAGCAACTGCGCCACCGCATCTGGCGCTACTACGCCGACCTCAAAGCCTATCGCCGCAATCCCACAGTCCAACGCAAGGCTGCCTTGCGCGCCCGCTTCGACCGGATCTTCAAACGCCGCACCGGATTCCCCGCCCTCAACCGGCTGCTCGCCAGACTGCATGCCAACAAGGCCGAGTTGCTGATGGTCCTCGACCGCCCGGAGATCCCGCTCCACACCAATGGCTCCGAAAACGACATTCGCTGCCAAGTCACCAAGCGCAAGATCAGCGGCGGCACCCGCAGCGACAAAGGCAGAGACTGCCGCGACGCCTTCCTGTCGCTGATCAAGACCTGCCAAAAGCTCGAAATCTCATTCTGGGGTTATCTTGGCACACGACTCGCCGTCCCTGGCGCTCCACCCCTGCAAAATCTCTCCCAACTCGTGACCACTACAGACGCAAAGCCACCCTGAGCGCCAGGACTTTTGCCCCTGTTAC
>JAAEOR010000437.1 GCA_024222895.1 Hyphomicrobiales bacterium
CTGGAAATAGCTGTGCGGGAGGGGGCCGACCGACTCGGCTGGACTGACGGGGTTCAGCTCCGTGGCCTGCCGGAACGGTTCATGAATCGCGAGCTGTCGTGGCTTCAATTCAATCGTCGTGTCCTGGAAGAGGCGACCAACGATCTGCAGCCGTTACTCGAGCGCCTTCGCTTTCTGTCAATTTCGGCCAACAACCTCGATGAGTTCTTCATGGTCAGGGTGGCCGGTCTCAGGGCGCAACAGCGGCGGGGAATCGACCTTTTCAGCGATGACGGTTTGACCCCGAGCGAACAATTGAACCGGGTCGGTGAGGCGGTGTCCGTGCTGTCCGAAGACCAGCAAGCGGCCTGGGCGGCACTGCGCCCGATGCTGGTCAAGGAAGGCATTGTTCTGGTCGAGGCAAGCGAAGTCGCAGATGCCGAGCGTCAATGGCTTGAAGCCCAGTTCCTCGAGTCGGTGTTCCCGGCGCTGACCCCGCTGGCAATCGATCCTGCCCATCCATTTCCGTTTATCCCCAATCTCGGCTTGACCGTTGCGCTGCAGTTGAGTCGCGCCGGCGGCCGGCCGATGACGGCGCTGATGCGCATGCCGGCTACTCTTGGCCGCTTCCTGGGGTTACCGGCTTCAAGCGACCGGAGGGATCGTTTTATTCCGATGGAGCAGGCGGTGACGTTGTTCGTCAACCGCCTGTTTCCTGGATACACCGTCGAAGGGCAGGGGGCTTTCCGGGTCATCCGTGACTCCGACATCGAGGTCGAGGAAGAGGCGGAAGATCTTGTCCGGTTCTTCGAGAGCGCCCTCAAGCGCCGCCGGCGCGGTTCAGTCATCCGGCTGGAGATTGACGCCGCCATGCCCGGGGATTTGCAGGCACTCGTCGCCAAGGCCCTCGACGTTACCGGCAACGAGGTGTTTCTTGTCGACGGCATGTTGGCTCTGACGGATTTGTCGCAGCTCGTTGCGGTGGATCGCCCGGATCTCAAATTCCGACCCTTCACACCCCGATTTCCCGAGCGAATTCGCGACAAGCGCGGTGACTGTTTCGCTGCGATTCGCCAGAAGGATCTCGTTGTTCACCATCCCTATGAGTCATTTGACGTCGTGCTGCAATTCCTTGGCCAGGCAGCGGAGGATCCCGACGTCGTCGCCATCAAACAGACGCTCTACCGAACGTCGATCGACTCGCCGATCGTCGAGGCGCTGACCGAGGCGGCCGAAGCCGGCAAATCGGTGACGGCGCTGGTCGAGTTGAAGGCGCGCTTTGACGAGGAGGCCAATATACGTTGGGCGCGTGACCTCGAGCGGGCCGGCGTCCAGGTGGTCTATGGCTTCATGGACCTGAAGACTCACGCCAAGCTTTCACTGGTTGTGCGCCGGGAGGCGGGCCGGCTGGCGACATACGTTCACATAGGCACCGGCAATTATCATCCGGTGACCGCGCGGATCTACACCGACCTGTCGTTCTTCACCGCCGATCCGCCGGTGGCGCGAGACGTTGCCAGGATATTCAACTACATCACCGGATACGCCGAACCGGCGGAACTGGAGCAGATGGTGATTTCACCAACCATGCTGCGCCCGCGCATCCTTGATCTCATTCAGGCGGAGATAGGCCACGCGGAAGCCGGGCGACCCGCGGCAATCTGGATGAAAATGAACTCTCTCGTCGATCCGACGATTATCGACGCGCTTTATGATGCCAGTGGCGTCGGCGTTGAGATCGATCTGGTGGTACGGGGGATTTGCTGCCTTCGGCCGGGTATCCCGGGCATGTCCGAGAATATCAGGGTCAAGTCGATCGTCGGCCGCTTTCTTGAGCATTCCCGGATATTCTGCTTCGGCAATGGACAAGGACTTCCATCGCCTGAAGCGACGGTCATGATCGGCTCGGCCGACCTGATGCCGCGTAACCTGGATCGCCGGGTTGAAACGGTCGTGCCGATCCTGAATCCGACCGTCCATCAGCAGATTCTCGATCAGATCATGGTCGCCAACCTGGCGGACAACGCCCAAAGCTGGTCCGTCTTGCCGGATGGTGCTTCGGAACGCATCATGAGACACAGCGGTGAGTCGTCATTCAACGTTCACAAGTACTTCATGACCAATCCGAGCCTGTCAGGCCGTGGCAAATCAATCGAAACCGACCCACCCAAACCCCTCAGAAAAAAGACGAAAAGGCGCTGAGCCGGACCTGGAACAGGCGCCCGCGCGCCTGAATGGCGACGGATCGATCGGCGTCATCGACATCGGTTCGAATTCGGTTCGTTTGATCGTCTATGAGCGGCTGTCGCGGATTTCGACACCGCTTTTCAACGAAAAGGACTTGTGTGGGCTCGCGCGTGGTATGGAGGCCAGCGGCCGGCTCGACCCGGCCGCCGCGGCGGCGGCGCTGGCTACGATGCGGCGCTTTCGGGCGCTTTGCGATCAGATTGGTGTGACCCGCATCCACGTTCTGGCGACGGCGGCGTCGCGTGAGGCGTCCAATGGGAAGGATTTCATCACCGCCGTCGAGGCCATTATCGGGGCTCCGATTCAGTTGCTCACTGGCGGCGAGGAGGCCCGGCTCACGGCATTGGGCGTCATATCAGGAATTCCCGGTGCTGATGGAATCGCCGGCGACATGGGCGGCGGCAGCCTTGAGATCGTAGACATCCGAGACGGGGAGGTTGGTTCCGGCGAGTCCTTCGCGCTTGGTGGCCTGCGTCTTCAGGATGCCGCGGAGGGGGCCATCAAGAGGGCGGAGAAGGTCATCAGCGAGGTGCTCAGCCGCTCTTCCGTTCTGAAAGACGGCGAGGGCCGTGATTTCTACGCCATTGGTGGTACGTGGCGCTCTCTTGCCCGGCTGCAGATGCGACAGAAGGGATATCCCCTTCACGTGATGCACGAGTACAAACTGGATGCCGCGGAGGCAGCCGATTTCTGCCGCATGGTGGCGCGGCGGGAAGTGGATTCGCTTGACTCGATCGAGGTGGTTTCCCGCAACCGGCGATCGTTACTGCCCTACGGGGCCGCGGTCCTGGAACAGATCATCAGGGTGATGAAGCCGAAGCGGATTGTTATGTCCGCACTGGGAGTCCGCGAGGGTCATCTCTACGACCTTCTCCCTGACGACGAGAGGATCCGCGATCCGCTGATCGTAGCCTGTGAAGAACTTGCCTGGCTCCGCTCCCGATCGCCACGCCATGCTGGCGAGCTGATTCCGTGGAGCGCGCAGGCCTTCGAAGCCGTCGGTCTTGATGAAACGTCCGGGGAAGTCAGGCTGCGCCATGCCGCCTGTCTGCTCGCCGATATTGGCTGGCGGGTTCATCCGGATTATCGCGGCGAACAGAGCC
>JAAEOR010000438.1 GCA_024222895.1 Hyphomicrobiales bacterium
GGCGTTGCGGGTGGTGGTGACCTGGCCGCGGGCGCCCAGAAACCGACCGGTGCCGCCGACCACCGCGCGGATCTGGGGACGGTCGGCGTCCATCTCGGTCGCCTCTCTTGCGTAGACCGACTCCCCGGCGACAACGAGGCTGCTACCTGATCCAAGGTCGAAGACAAGCTGACCGAGACGGTCCTCGTGGATGTCGTCCGCCTCGACCGGAAGGTCGACGGTGATCAGAATACCCGTCAGCGTCCCTTTTGCCCCGTCCTCGGCCTCGATGGCGGCTTCGAAGGCAAGCATGTCGGCATGAGACGGGCCGTCGATGCCAATGTCGACGGCGGCCAGGGCAGGAACGTCCTGCTGGACGGTGAACATCATCCGCTCGCCAGCGTTGGCGTGCGATCCCGGCAGGGTCGAACCCCACGGAGTCAGAGCGCTTAGCGACGCAACGGCGACGGCAGCAGCGAGGATGAAGCGGGGGTTCATGGAGGACTTCCCTTCTTTGTTTTCGGGCATCCGCCGGTCGGAGGAACGCGTGGCCGGTCACCGACGACTGTCGCGAGACTATCACCAACAGCCCCGATGTTGCGTCGAAACGCCTCACGGATTTCGTTGACGTCCTGGACGAAGTACATCGGGTAGCCGATGTTGAGGACGATCAGCGCGATGGTGCGCTCGTAGGCATGAGAGAGCGGCAGGTAGGACAGCACCGTGCCGCCGCGATGGGCCTCCGGATCGAACGGCAGACAGTGGAGGATGGCGAGCGCATCAAGCGCTGTTGCCGATCCGATACCAGGGAGAAGAAGGGCTAATGGGCATCACCAGACGGTAGATCGAGAACGCCGTTCTGGATCTTGTACTGCCCCCAGCGAGCCACGAGCTCCTGCAATTTTTGCGGGTGTTTCGTACCCAGGTTGTTCAACTCACCTGGATCCTGGTTCAAGTCATACAGCTCCCATTCACCGCTGCCAGCCGGCGCTGGCATCCAGAGAGCTTTCCAACGGCCATCAAAGTAGGCTTTCATTCCGAACAGCTCGTATCCGACATCGCCAACGTTTGCCCGCGTTCCTGCTTCGCTCCCGGTGAGCATCGGCAGCACAGACGTTCCCTGGATCGGCTGCACTGAACGTCCGGCGAACCTCCTGTTCGGTTGCTCAATGCCTGCTGCGTCGAGAATTGTCGGCATGATGTCTCTGATGTGCAGGAAGGACTTGTTAATGCTGCCAGCGTTGGCCATTTTTCCCGGCAATTTCACCAGCAATGGAGAACGAATGCCTCCCTCCGCCGTGAAGCCCTTGAACATGCGGCTCGGCGTCATGCTCGCCTGCGCCCAACCTGGGCCCATGTCGATGAGCGAGTTCTTGAACCCGCGGTTTTCGAGACTATTGTCGAATTGTTCCACATACTCGGTGGTCTGGCCGGGGTATTTTATCAGCGACGAGCCGTTGGCACCGTTGTCGGACATGAAGATTATGAGGGTATTGTCAAACTTTCCAATGTCTGCCAGCTGATCAAATACGCGCTTGATCTGCCCATCCATGTAATCAATCATGGCGGCATAGACCTCCATATCACGGGAAGCCAAAGCGCGCTCTTCCGGCGACAATTCCTTCCACGCCGCGACCGATTGCAAGCGCGGAAATGGTTTGGCATTCCTGTCCATGATGCCGAGTTCTTTCAGCGTCTGCAGACGCTTCTGACGCAGGGCGTCCCAGCCGTTGTCATACACGCCCTTATACTTTTCAATGAACTCTTCAGGTGCCTGAAGCGGGTCGTGGGGAGCGGTGTACGAAAGATAAGCAAAGAAGGGTTGGTCGACGTCTTTGTCCCGTTTGATCCACTCAATCAATGCGTCGGTGTAATCCTTGGTCGAATAGAAGTCTTCCGGCAGAGACGGCACTTCTTTGCCGTTTCGACGATAAGCCACCGGAACCGTTGGTGTAACCCACTTTTCATCCGCCCAATGACTTCCGCCACCTCCTTCGAGCACAAAGGTTTCGTCAAACCCTCTCGCGGAGGGTAGCGTTTCGGCATCCTCCCCAAGATGCCATTTACCAACCATGTAGGTTCGGTAACCGCCGGCCTTCAGCACTTCAGGCAACGCTGCGACCCGGTGGTTCAGATGGCCTTCGTACCCGGGTTTGCCTTTGTCGTCCTCCGATAGCATCTCGCTCATTGTGCCCAAACCCGCCCTGTGGTTGTCCATGCCGGACAAGAGGACCGAGCGTGATGGCGAACAGCTCGCCAGCACATGAAAGTTGGTCAGCCGCAGACCTGCATCGGCAAGCGCGTCGAGCGTAGGGGTCGCGATTTCGCCGCCAAACGGTCCGATGTCCGAGTAGCCCATGTCGTCTGCCACGATCAGCAACACGTTTGGACGGGAATCTTGCGCAACACTGGCGGTCGCCCATGCAAAAAGCAGTGGCAGGGCCAGAAAATTCTTAGTGATCAACATGTTTTCCAATCCGATATCGCGTGGTGTCGATGAAATGGTCGCTCGAAAGCACCCGTCTGACTTCTTTTAAGTGCCAGGATCGCCTGCAAATTCTTGCAAGCGATCCGACCGGCCAGCCACTGGTCCCGGTTTTGGAGAAGGACGAGTGGCCCCAGGCCGGCCGGCAAAATAGGGACCGAAAGCCGTTATTCCGATGCCCCCGCCAAGCTTTGACCAAAGACAATGTTGTCTATCATTGCCTTGGTTTCCGGGCGAAGATTCTCAATCCCGCCGTAGGGGGCACCATGCCCAGGGGCGCGATCAGGATACTTGTTCTTCATGCCCAGATGCCGCTGGGCCATCAGGCTGAAGTTTGCGCCAAAGCCGACACCGACCAGTATGGAATCCTGCGGCCTGTCCTCGCGCGGGTTTCTGTACAGGTCGTACATCGAAGCCAGGATCGGGTTTCCGCCGGGCGGCGGCAGGTGCATTTTGTACTGCTGCTTGACCAGCGATTTCAGGACAAATCCTTCGTAGATGAACACATAGTCCCGACGCCCGTGGGTTTCACCCATGAGCCACAGGGCTGACTGATCCACTCCATCGATGATCCGATCACGGGGAATGCCGTCATCGGCTCCGGCCAGCCGCGCGAAGGTTGTGAACAGGTCCGAAACATGGGTGATGTCCTTGACGCGGGATTTCGCCTCAATTGCGCCCGGCCACCGCACATAGGCATTGACGCGCACGCCACCTTCCAGATGCTCGGTCTTGCCGCCCCGGTAGATCCGATCCGACTGGCCGCTCTTCTCCACGAATTCCATGAACGGGCCATTGTCGCCCATGATCACCACAATTGTATTGTCGGCGATCCCCAGTTCTTCGACACGATCAAGGATTTCACCAATCCAGCCGTCGACTTCCACAATCGACTCGGCGATCGGTCCGCCGTTCAGCGTTTTCGCCTGTTCGATGTCGGAGCGCGTGAAACTGATGGGGAGCATCGGCCAGTACTGCAGGAAGAACGGCTTGTCGCCGGCCGCGAGCCGATCGAGTTGCTCCAAAGCCGCTGCCTTGTAGCGGTTCTCCATATCGAGGTAGTCCTGCTGGGTGAATTGCTGGCCGGGTTCCATATGAACCTCTCGGACCTTGCCGCCTTTCTCTCCAACAACCCCATAGACCATGGCAAATGGGTCGATCCGGAAGGTTGTGTCCAGCTCCAGCTCATCAGACCGTAGTCTCATGTTCACGCCGGAAACGTTGCCTTCGGTGGTCGACGTCGTATTCATCAACGCAAGCTGTGCTTGTTGATGAATCGGGTGTTCCGCGTGGTCAAACCCCTGATTGATTGCATAGCTCTCTTCGATGTCACCAAGATGCCATTTGCCAATGTGAGCGGTGGCATAGCCTGCATCGCTCAGGACTTCGGCCAATGTGATCTCCCAGTCTGCCAACCCTTCGCCTTCCGGTACGGCTTTCGCCTCGTCAAACCCCGTGCGAACCGGGTGGCGACCGGTCAGCATTGCAACCCGGGTCGGTGTGCAGCTTGGCTCGGTATACATCCGCATCATGGACATGCCTTCTTCAGCGAAGGACGAGATGTTCGGCGTTGAATATCCGCGTACGACATCCAGGTCCGGCATGCCGAATTCTCCGAAACCGACATCATCCAGCAGGATGTACAGAATGTTAGGCGGCTTGCCGCCGTTGCGCTGCCTAATCTCCGCCAGTTTCGCGTCGATTTCCTTGTCCTCGGAAGCCCAGCGATCGCCATGCTGTCGCTCAAGGATCCGGTATTCGGCATCACGAACAATCTGCTCATCGTCCGCTGCCACCACCGCGTATGGCGTGGCTCCGACCAGAAGGGCCGCAGATAGCCATGCTCTCAATCTAAAGTTCATTTGGTACCTCCAAGATTTTGACAACGAGCGATCACTCATTCTCTCAGACATTTTCAACCAGATTCAGCGTCGATGGATGGAAGAGTTTCTCAAGATCGAGATGGCGTTTTGCCAGACCTTGCTCATGGCAATAACGCATCGCCAACTCCAGCTCTTTCCGGTTGTCTTCGATGCCATAAGGCCAGAAATTTTCACCCATCAACGCGCGCGTATCTTCGAAGTCCTGTGTCGCCCAGGGCAGCGTTGTCCGTAGGACGGTGGTGGATTCCAGGTTTGCGTAAGCGACCTGTTTGGCTTTGCTGTACAGATCGAAGACAGCTTTCGGTAACCAGGGATTTTCGGCGATCAATTCGGTGCGGATAGCGACCGTGTGCATGATCGGAAACACGCGTGTTTGTCTGTAGTAGTCCTGTTCCGCGGCCCGGACATCGCGGAACAATCGCCTGATCTTCGGGTTCCCTTCCGCAAAGGCCTTCGGCGTGATTGCAGCGATAATCGCGTCACATTCACCGGAAAGCAGCAGATCGGACTCGTCAACGCCCTCTGGTCCCTTCACCAATGGAAAATCGTCTGGAAGAAAATGCCTGTTCAGTTCCAAGCTGGTTTTGGCGCCGTCGGAACTTTGGCTGGTTTCGATCCAGTGCATGTCGTCGGGCTTCACACCGTGCTGGTCCTGCAGGAAGCCTCTGATCCAGGTGTTGGCGCTGAATGCATAACCATCCGTCCCGACCCGCTTCCCACGCAGATCCTCCGGCGTCTCGATACCGGAATCCGTGCTCACGAAGACATTGCGGTGCCGGAAAATGCGCGAAATGAAAACCGGGATGGCGGTGTAGGCCCTGAAGTCTTCATTGACATATTTTCTGATAAGCGGAATCAGGCCGATTTCGGTGACATCGTATTTTTGTTCCGGGCCGAATGCGGATGCACTGACCGCGTAGATGTTGCTGGTCTCAAAACTGATGTCCGTCCCGTCCATGCCCTCCGTTCCGTCCATAATCGCTTGAACGCGATCATATCCGTAGCCGGCCAGCTTGATGGTTCCACCCCGGGCTACCTCTTCATTGTCGGATGCGAGCGCGGAGCCGGCGCCCAGGACGGCGGTGGATGCGGCAGCCGCGCCCGCGATGCCCAAGAACTCTCGTCGCTGGAGTTCCGGTCGTGGAGTTTCATGGGTTTGTGCCATGTCCAGTCCTCTTTCTCGGAATTGCGATCAGGCCCGCGAGCCGCTGGCCGGCGAGCCCGCAATCAGAAAGCATCACTTCCTAAGCTGGAACTGGAAGTCGGTTCCGTTCGCCTCGTTGAAATCGGAATAGATCTCTTCAGCGATCGGCGTGACCTCGTCTAACCAACCGTCCAGCACCCATTCCGGTGTCCGATAGGGATCGTCCTGATCGATCACTTTTTCGGCCAGCGGTGGGGTCGGATAGGCTTCCGGATTGGCCACGACGCGGCGCATGCGGATGTCGTCGGCGGTCACGTTCCACACCATGAAATCCTGGGCGTAGTCCACTGGACCGTCGTATAGTTTCTCGACCTCGCGGATCATTACCGGCAACGTGTCGGCGTCATTCTGGAAATGGTAGGCAATAGCGCGCCTGGGGCTGGTCATGGCCATGACCTTGCCGAAAAACGCTGCGGTTGAATGGACAGTCGTCACCGCGTTCAGGGCTTCCGGACCGCTGAAACCCCACTTGGCGATAGCGACACCTGGCGTAAAGAAGGCCTCATGGATCGACAGATCCGCATCCTGGGTGTGTTCTACCCACCACTGGTTCGGCATGGTATCGCCGGAGTAGGCCAGTTTCAGTCCGTTCCACTCCAGGATAAGGCTGACGGCTTGCTCCAGGTGGATCGCCGGGATCGAGCGGATCACGACGCCATTGTCCTCGTAGATGACCTGGTTGATTTTGGACCAGTCGAACTCGTTCACCTCGACTTTGAAGGATCGGGTGTCGATCGTGCCTTTCAAGGTGCTAATCATCCACGCCCATGAGGCCATCATGCCATCGACGAACGCCTGCGTTCCCCATTCTTTCGGCGAACCGCCGCCGCCCGGGCCCCACACGCGCAAGGGAACAGAGCGGTTGCTCTGCGGCCCGCCCAGGAAGAAGTGCGGAAAATCGCCGGCATGGTCCAGATGCAGGTGGGTCAGAAAGACCTTGTCGATGAAATCGAGCGGAATGCCCAGGGATATGATCCGGTCCAGTGAACCGTTTCCCATGTCGAAGATGAATTTGTCGCCATTGCCGAGTTCGATCAGGAAGCAGGCCGCAGCCTGCTTGAGGCGCGCCATCGGCATGCCCGAACCACAGGAAATGACCCGCATTTCGTCGGGTGCAAGTTCCTCTGTTCCCGGATAGTAGACATTGTGAACTGGGTACGGCTTGGTCGGCGACCAATCGTCGGTCGAGACGACACCGCCAGCCGCATGCGCGGCAGTAATCGGCCCCAACGCCTGATCAACCGGATTGCCTAGAAACGCCCACCCTGCCAGCGCGCCCGCGGTTCCAAGCACCATTGTTGAAGCGAGGCGCCTCATCGACGATTTCGACTTCGATCGACGGTGTTGACGGACCGACTTTTCGTGGAGCGTCATTTTGCGAATTCCTTCCTTTGGCTGCAGCCGTCTCAAGGGCGACTCCGGCTCGGTTTCTCGAAGTGCTCGGCGATTTCGCCATGGAGGCCCGCCAAGGTGCTGGTCAGGTGAACGAGTTGATCCGATTGTCCGCGGTGCTCTTCCGAATCCAGTCTAGTAAGATCGGCCGAGATCAGCTCGAAATCGCGGCAAATTTCGTCGAATGACGGATCGTCGCGCCGTCGCGCCGCAATCTCCGCCGAGCGTCCCGGAAAGGCGATCGCCAAATAACCCATCAGCGGCAGCCCCCTTGATTCTGGCCCCGCAGGATTTACGATCCGAGCCACCAATGTCCTGGGGCGCCATGTCGACGATGAATTGAGCGATTGGGAAGTGTCACACCGTGTGTCACACCCTATGTCACGTTGTGGTAGCCGGATATTCCCTTATGATTTCATACACTTCCGAGAAAGCGAGCATGCCCGACCCCGATACTCAGATTGGTGCATCCGAGATTACCGAGGGGGATGTTCGCGAGGCGCTGACCGCAATTCTTGCCAGCAGCGTGTTCGACGGTGCGCTGCGGCTCCAGGAATTCTTGACCTACGTTGTCGAGGAAAGCCTGGCCGGGCGTGGCGACAAGATCCCGGCCAAGCTGGTTGCCCAGGATGTCTATGGCCGCTCAGCCGGCACAACCGCCGATGAAGATAATGTCGTTCGGGTCGATGCTGGCCGACTCCGCCGGCGCCTCGACCAGTACTATCTCGATGTCGGCAAGAGCGATCCGGTGAGAATCCATATCGATCCGGGCGGGTATGCCCCGCGATTCGAGGATCGCAAGGGGCAGGTAAAGTCCGACCCACAGCAAGAACCGAACCTGCGCTGGGGTGTAATTGCCGCGTGGCTGTTGATCGGAGTGATCGTGGTTACGGGACTCGTCTATCTGTTTGGACCAGGCCTCACCGATAGCCAATCCGTTGTCGAGAATGTTCCTCAACATGAGACGGGCACTGTTGGTAGCGACCAGCGGGCCCTGGAGCGCCAGGCGATAGCCGAAAAGTCGCATGCCTCCCTGCAGGCGGTCAATCTGGCCGAGCAGGCACGCGGGCTGATTTTTCCGATATTCGACGTCGAGCGGTTGAGATCGGCGACGGAAATGTTTCGCCGCGCCATTCGGCTGGATGATCATCACGTCGGCGGATACGCCGGTGCGGCACAGACTCTGGGCGCCCTGGCTCTCCTTCACCCGCCCGGAGCGGAGCGCGATGATTTTCTGGCCGGGGCACGGGCCATGGTCGACAGGGCGATGGTGCTCGATCCCGCGAATTCCTGGACCCAGTCCGCTGCCGGCTGGGTTGCCTTCACCGGCCAGGAGTTTG
This sequence comes from Hyphomicrobiales bacterium, assembly GCA_024222895.1. GTDB lineage: Bacteria > Pseudomonadota > Alphaproteobacteria > Rhizobiales > Kaistiaceae > Bauldia. Next base: position 8,284 of record JAAEOR010000438.1, read on the forward strand.
ACGATGCAATAAGGCTGTCACAACGGGCTATGGAACTCAGCCCGGACGACGGAAATGTTCTCGACTTTCATGGCTTGATCGCTCTCTTCACCGGCGAATTCGAGGTAGCCCGCGATATTGCTGATCCGGCCCGATCCAGGATGTCGACCAGCCAGCGGCTTGCCAACCGCAACATCTACGCTGCAGCCAGTTTTCATCTCGGGGATTACGGCACGACGATCGAGGCGCTGGGCGCGGCGGCTGAACTCGGTGATCCCGTCAGCGCCCCCGCGCTTGCATATCTGGCAGCCGCCTATCACGCCCTCGGAGACGTCAGCAATGCTCGGGAGATGGCGGAGGAACTATCCGTGACGTGGCCCGATTATCGGGCAGATGTCATCCTGAGACGCATCTATCGGCATCGCGAGCATTCTAATGCAATCGTGAAGCATCTGCTCGCCGCCGGCTGGGTTCCGCCGTCGCAAACGATGGACGTCAAATCCAGTCCGGAGTAGCTGCTGCCCAACCTGATTACGAACCGGGCCGGCCGCGCCTCGGCGGTTTTGGTCGCTGTCCCTCACCAACTCCGCCTGAGCCGGCCCGCCGCGGCCAAGGCTTCCCCCATCGCTCCAATCCCAGCCGATCAAAGCACGAAATCGTCCTCGCCGAGTTTCTGGATGTCCTTGACGATTGTCGCAAAGTCAGCCTTGCCGTCCCCGTCGACGTCCGCGGAAACCTTGACGTCGTCCCCTTTCCGAGCGACGCGCAGTTCTCCGGCGCTCCCGGAGAAACCGGACTTGCCGATGAATGCAAACGGGTCGTCGGTGCCGCCGGCGATCGCGTCGATACCGCCGAGATGAATGACGTCGGCGTCTCGTTCGAAACCGATTATCGTGTCGGGGTCAGACGGCTTCGAGTGCTTGACCTTGGCAAACAGGTAGGTGTCGTCACCGTCTCGGCCCTTCAGCTTGTCGGCATCGGCGAGGCCCTTGATGCGGTTGTCACCGGCGTTGCCGACGAGCTTGTTCTTGCCGGCGCTCCCCTTGAGGGAAAGATCCGCCGTGCCGGTCGCCTTGGCATCCTCGACGTTGTCGTGGGTCTTGAGGTTGAGATCGACGCTGGCCGATACCACCGTATCCGTGCCTTCGCCGGCGCGCTCGACCACGGTGTCGCCGGTGCTGTCGATGACGTGGGTGTCGTCGCCCCGCCCGCCCTTGCTCTTGTCGAAGCCGAACCCACCGTCGAGGGCGTCGTTGCCGCGGCCGCCGCGCAGGAGATCGTTGCCACCGCCACCGAAGATCGTGTCCTTGCCCCGCCCGCCATGGACAACATCGTTTCCGTTTTCTCCCAGCAGAAGGTCCGGGCCGCGACCGCCCTTGAGCGTATCGGCCAGGAAGGTTCCAACCAAACTGTCGTGCTCGGCACCGCCGCGCAGCGACACCGGTTCGGTCCTCGGGTCAAGGATCTGACCGCGAATTTCGTCACCGACTGCGTCATCGTTGGAGCTGTCATCCCAGACGACCGCAATCCGCCCATCGGCGAGGGTGGTCACGGACACCGAAGCCTGCCTTTCCTCGGTCGTCGCATTGATGATGTGCTCGAATCCGACCTTATTGCCATCGGGGTCGAACATCTGGCCGCGGATGCCGTTGGACGAACTGTCGACTCCCTCCCAGGCGATGAAGAAGCGCCCGTCAGGAAGGCCGGTTATAGTTGGATCGCGGGCGAATATGCCCGTCGACGCCAGGAATTCCTCGCCGATCAACGTACCGTCGGCGTTGAAGAGCTGCCCCCTGATTGTCGAGTCGCCAGCATCATTCGCCCGCCAGGCGACCACGAACCGGCCATTGGCCAGGGCGGTAATCGTCACACCGTCGACGAAGTCGGCAGACGATTCGAGCTCGAGCGGTCCGCTGACGGGGCTTCCGTCATTCTCCGTGATCTGAACGACCACCTGCGCCCCGGCCGAAACGGCAGCGATCACGAAACGGCCATTGTCGAGGCCGGCGATCTCCGGGGTCGCGATGCCGGCAAAACTGACCGGCGTGCCGGAGAGAGTTCCGTCGGCATTGATGACTTGGAGCTTCGTGATGCCATTCGCCCCATCAAACCACACAGAGGCATAACGGCCTCCTGCCTGCGCGA
>JAAEOR010000439.1 GCA_024222895.1 Hyphomicrobiales bacterium
GCGCCGCCAAGGCTGTCGACGCCCACGACTTCATTATGCGCCTGCCGGACGGTTACGACACCATGCTGGAACAGCGTGGCGGCAATCTCTCGCTTGGCCAGCGGCAGCTGATCAGCTTCGCGCGCGCCCTCGTTGCCGACTCCAGGATCCTCGTCCTTGACGAGGCGACCGCCAACATCGACAGCTACACCGAGATGCTCATCCAGAAGGCCCTGGTGACGCTGCTTAAGGGCCGGACCGGGTTGGTGATCGCCCACCGCCTGGCCACCATCCGCAACGCCGATCGCATCATCGTGTTGCAGAACGGCGAGGTGATCGAAAACGGCACGCACCAACAGTTGATGACGGCCGGAGGCCTCTATGCCCGCCTCTACACGATGAACTATGCCTCTTTCGACGACATCCCCGATGACGACAACGCGGCGCCTGCGGTGGGCACAGCGACCTGAAAGACCGGGAGGGCGCAGGGTGACGCGGGTAACACTTGCCCAATCCTCGGCAAGCTCCGTACCATCGCCAGCCGAACACCAGAGACGTGAGGGGAAGTGAATGGGCGAGATGAGAAGAACACTTCAGTGGGCAATCACGGCAATTCTCCCGGTAATTGCCCTATCGATCGTCGCGTTTACCGAGGCCAGGGCCGAGGGGGTACCGCAGTGGCAAACGCTTCTGGAGAAGATCGTCAATATCAACTCCGGTACGCGCAACATCGAAGGGCTGGACGCCAACCGACAGGTCCTGATCCCCGAATTCGAGAAGCTGGGCTTCGCGGTCACGACCCAC
>JAAEOR010000440.1 GCA_024222895.1 Hyphomicrobiales bacterium
CATCGACGCCAATCCGCAGGCGCGCGACGCTATCGCCGCGGGCGGCAACTTCGAGGCGTCGGTTGCCCAGGACTTTCTCGGGATCGGAGCAGCCGCGGCCGACGCAGTGGCGCGGGCGCTTGCCGGCGACACGATCAAGCAGACGGTCATCTACGTGCCGACCAAGCTGGTCACGGCGGCTGACGCAAACTAGCCCCGACAGGGTCTCTAAGCAGTTATGGCGGGCGCTCTAATTGGTACCGGAGCGCCCGCCGTCATTCGCGATTGCTTGCGATGAGCCTGCTCTCACTCAAGGGCGTGTCCAAGACGTATTCGGGGGTGCCGGCGCTACGCGCGGTATCGCTCGACATCGCGCCGGGCGAGATTCACGCGCTGATGGGCGAGAACGGGGCCGGCAAGTCGACATTGATCAAGATCCTCGCCGGGGTCGTCGCGGCCGACACCGCGGACATCACATTCGACGGCCATCCGATCGTCATTGCCGATCCAGGCGATGCATTCGCCCGTGGCCTCCGCTTCATCCATCAGGAACTCAATGTCGTTCCCACCCTGTCGGTGGCCGAGAACGTCTTTCTCGGCCGCCCATACCCGCGGCGCCTTGGCGGACTGATCGACTGGAGGCGCCTGGCCAACGCGGCTCGCAACGCCCTCAAGCGCCTGGGCATTACCCATATCGACCCGCGGACGAAAGTGGCTCGCCTGGGCGTCGGCGACCGGATGCTGGTGTCCATCTCTGCTGCATTCCTCGACAGCGATGCAGGCACGCCGAAACTCTATGTGATGGACGAGCCGACGGCCGCGCTGACCGGCGAGGAGTCGGAGCGGCTCTTCGCTGTTCTTCGCTCCATCCGCGAACAGGGGCGGTCGGTCATCTACGTCTCGCATCGTCTCGACGAAGTGATGCGCCTCTGCGACCGCGTGACCGTTCTGCGCGACGGTGAACTGATTGCCACCAAGCCGATTGCCGAGACGTCGCAGGACGACGTCATCCACATGATGATCGGCCGTCAGGTCGACGAGGCGTATCCGCCCGCCGCGGCCGCGGCCCGTTCTGACGTGGCCCTGACCGTGCGAGGCCTTGAGGGCGACGGGCTCGCACCGATCAGCTTCGAACTTCGGCGGGGCGAAATTGTCGGGCTCGCGGGCCTTGCCGGCGCCGGGCAAAGTGAGGTGCTGCGTCTGATCGCCGGCGCCGATCCCGCCAGGAGAGGCTTCATCGGCCTCGGCCCGCGTGAAGGGCGGCCACGCGGTCTCGCGACATCCTGGCGCCGCGGCATCGCCTATGTACCACGCGAACGGCGCTCGGAGGGGCTGATCCTGTCGCGGCCGATCTTCGAGAACATTACACTGCCACACCTCGCCCGCTTCAGCCATGGTGGTGTGTTTCTCGCCCGCGGCCGCGAAGAGGCAGCCGCGCGTCAAAACGGCGAGGACGTGCGGCTCAAGGCGCGCGGACCTCGCCAGCTCTGCCAGGAGCTCAGCGGTGGCAATCAGCAGAAAGTCGTTTTCGCCAAGGCGCTCTTGGGGCATCCGTCCGTGCTGCTGCTCGACGAGCCGACCCGTGGTGTCGACGTCGGCGCAAAATTCGACATCTACACACTGATCCGCGAGGGAAGTGCGACCGGGATGGCGGTGCTCGTCTCCTCCTCCGACTTTCCGGAACTCATCGGTCTGTGTGACCGGATTATCGTGATGCGGGATCGGGCCATCGCGACCATCCTCGACGCCAAGGGGCTCACCGAGGAAGCGCTGCTCGCTCATTGTTACGGACGCGAGAGCGTCGGTGACTCGGCGACCGCCCATACGGTTGAGCAGGCGTGACCGTGGCCTCGCTCCTTCGTCGCTACGGCACACTGTTCGGTTTCGCCGCGATACTGCTTTTCTTCACCATCAGCCTCCCCGACACCTTCCTGACCGGTCGAAACTGGCTCAATATCAGCCAGCAGGTCAGCATGCTTGTGGTCGTCGCCGCCGCCATGACCATCGTCATGGCGATGGGGGATTTCGATCTGTCGGTCGGATCGATGGCCAGCCTGGCCGGAGTCGTCGCTGCGGTTCTGTTCGTTCTCGACTATTCCGTCTGGACGGCGATTTCGCTGGCCCTGCTGGTTGGTCTCGCCGGCGGAGCGATCAACGGCGTCCTGGTCAGCCTGATCGGAATCCTGCCATTCATTGCCACATTGGCGACCTTGACGGTGTTCTCCGGCGCAGCCTTCCTGGTCAGCGGCGGCAAGACGATATTCGGTCGCGACATTCCGGCAGGCTTCTCCGGTTTCGCCCGCGGCGGTATTCCCCTCGGCACAATCGGCGAGCAGGCGGTCGTCCTGCCCAACCTGACGATCGTCGCGCTCGTCGTCCTGGTGCTCACCTGGGTGCTGATGGAACAGACGACCTTCGGTCGCCGTCTCTATGCGATCGGCGGCAACCGTGAAGCAGCGAGGCTCAGCGGGGTGCGGATCCGCAGCATTCGGCTGATCGCCTTTGCGCTGACGGGGCTCGGCGCGGCGGTCGCCGGCCTGATGTATGCCAGCCGGGTCGCCTCCGCCAATCCAACTCAGGGCAGCGGCCTGATGCTGACGGCAATCGCCGCCGTGTTTCTGGGGATGACGATGAGCGAGGAGGGCGAGCCGCGCGTGCACGCGACATTGGTCGGTGTTCTGATCCTCGGCGCCCTCGACAACGGTCTCACCCAGATGAGTGTCGACAGCTATGTGCGCGACATCCTGGTCGGTGCCATCATCATCGCGGCCGTCGCCTCCAGTTCGCTTTGGCAACGCTTTCGCTGACGGTCGGTCGTGACCAAACTGAAGCGCTCCGTTCTTGGTCAGAATTGCAGAGGGCGATTGAGGTGCTGCCGCAAGCAACCTCGAAGAGATTGCCTTCGGCCTGATCGGGTACGCACCAACATGGTCTTGCTTGCGTCCGAAAACACAGCCAACCTACGGATCAGATTCAGCAAACAGACGACCATGACATGCGTGCTTCGAGGTTCCGCTGACGCGGAACACTTCAGCATGAGGCCGTTGTCGATGGACTTTGAGCAAAGGTGCGAACTCATGGGAAACACTTCCCTCCTCATCCTGAGGAGCTCCGCGTCAAGCGGAGCCTCGAAGGACGCACTGAACAGAACACCGCACACCTCACAAACGCAGGGTGTGCGTCTACTCAAAAGCGGAACGCTCTACACCGCCGACGGCCGGTCTTCGTCGCGCTTGTACGCCGCGACTTCGTCGCGGGCTGCGGGTTCGATCTCGTCGCGGTCGATGTGAATGTGGAGCGCCGCGTCGACCAATCGTTTCGTATACTCGGTCTTCGGATTCTCCAGTACGTCGCTCGTCGGCCCGGCCTCGACCACCACACCATCCTGCATGACGATGGTGTTGTGGCACAGTGCCTTCACCACCTTGAGATCGTGGCTGATAAACAGATAGCTGAGGTCGTGGGTGCGGCGCAATTCGCGCAACAGATCGATGATCTGCGCCTGAATTGACAGATCGAGCGCCGAGGTTGGCTCGTCCAGCAAAATGAATTTCGGCCGCAGCGCCATCGCGCGAGCGATGGCAATTCGCTGACGCTGACCGCCCGAAAACTCGTGCGGGAACCGGTCCATGATGTCCGCCGGCATCTGCACCTCGGCGAGCGCGCTCTTGACCATCTCGTTGCGCTCGGCCGAGCTCGAGCCGATCCCGTTGACGATCAGTCCCTCTGCGATGATCTGGCGAACGATCATCCGCGGATTGAGGGAGGAAAACGGGTCCTGGAACACCACCTGCATCTTGGTGCGCAGATGGCGCAGCTTGCTGCGTTCGACGTTGTCGATGCGCTGATCCTCAAAAACAATCTCGCCGCTGGTCGGATCCATGAGCCGGATCACCGACATCCCGAATGTCGTCTTTCCCGATCCGCTTTCCCCGACAATACCGACGGTCTCTCCAGCGCGAATCCTGGCACTGACATCGTTGACCGCAACCAGATCCATGGTCTTGCGGTTGAAAAGGTGGCCGTGCCGGATATTGAAGACGACGCGCAAGTCCTCGACCGCGACCACGGTCGGTGCGCTCTCCGGCAGCGGATCGGGCGTCCCCTTGGGCTCGCTCTCGATCAGGTGCTTGGTGTAGGGGTGCTGCGGGTCGGTAAAGATCTGCTCGGTGTCGCCGCGTTCGACAATCTCGCCATAGCGCATCACACACACGCGGTCGGCCGTGTTGCGGACGACCGTGAGGTCGTGGGTGATCAGGATGATCGCCATCCCGTGGCTTTCCTGCAGCTCTTTCAGAAGCAGCAGGATCTCGGCCTGGATCGTGACATCGAGTGCCGTCGTCGGTTCATCGGCAATTAGAATGTCGGGCTCATTGGCGAGCGCCATCGCGATCATCACCCGCTGGCGCTGCCCGCCGCTGAGCTGGTGCGGATATTGGGTGAACCGAATTTCCGGCTCCGGAACCTGCACCTCGCGCAGCAGCCGGATCACTTCGGCTTTCGCATCCTTCTTTGAAATCTTGCGGTGGGTTTTAATGATCTCGGCGACCTGGTCGCCGATGCGGTACACCGGATTGAGGCTGGTCAGTGGTTCCTGGAAGATCATCGAGATCTGATCGCCGCGCACCTTCATCATCTGCAATTCGGTGAAGGTGGCCAGATCCTGGCCTTTGAACATGATCCTGGTGTTCTCGCCGACCACCGCCTTGTCGGCCAGCATGCCCATGATGGTCCGGGCCGTCACCGACTTGCCCGAACCACTCTCGCCAACGATTGCCAGCGTCTCACCCTTGCTGACCGCGAAGGACACGCCCTTCACCGCGTGAACGATGCCCTCGATGATCGGGAAATCGACGACAACGTCCTCGACCTTCAGGATCGGATCGGAGCTTTCGTCAGGCATCGGAATAGGGGTCGATGGCATCCCGCAGCCCGTCGCCGAAGGCGTTGAACGCGAGAACCGAGATGACGATCATCAGGACCGGCGACATCATCCACGGCGCCGCCGAGAACGACTGGAAGTCGAGAATCTGATTGAGCATCGAGCCCCAGCTCACCATCGGCGCTTGCACCCCGACCCCGAGGAAGGACAGGAAGCTTTCCAAGAGGATGATCTCGGGCAGGTAGTACGTCGCCCAGACGATGACGTGGGACATGACGTTCGGCAGGATGTGACGACCGAGAATGCGGCCGTTCTTTGCACCCACTGCTTCGGCCGCACGGATGTAGTCGAGCCGACGCATGGCGAACACCTTGCCGCGCAGTTCCCGAGCCAGGTCCGCCCATCGCAGCAACACCAGGATCGCCGCGAACATCAGGAATATGAACTCCGGGTCGGCGCGGCGCGGGAGCAGAGCAACAAGAGCGAGATACAGCGGCAGGTCCGGGAAAGCCTTGAAGAACTCGACTATCCTTTGACTGATCAGGTCAAAGGTGCCGCCGAAATAACCAGCGCTGACTCCGACAATAGTTCCGATAACACACGCAGCCGCCATCACCAGGACGCCCATCAGCAGCGTCACCCGCGACCCCCAGATCATCCGCGAAAAGACGTCCCGGCCGAGATTGTCGGTGCCCAGGAGATTGACGGTTTTTCCGTCCGTCCCGCCAAACAGGTGGGTCGTGAAGGTCATGCCGAGAAACCCCCACGGCTCGCCCTCAACGAAGAACTCAATCGGAATCTTGTTCTCGGTATCGCGTACGAAGGTGATCTCGAATGTGTTCGGATCCATTTCCTCGGTCACGCCATAGACGAAAGGTCGAGCGAGCTGTCCGTTGTTGTCGATGATCTTGATCCATTCCGGCGGAGCATAGGGCGCCGTTGGATCGGTCTGCGTCGTCGAGTACGGGGCGATGAAGCCGGCAAACACCGCCGTGAGCACGACAATCAGGCAGAGGATCAGACCGGCAACGCCAAAGCTGTTCGACATGAACCGGCGACGGACAAGCTGGCCGTATGACAGCGACTGATGCTGTCGGACTTCTGCCGCCTGACCTAGATCCTGGTCTTCGGTAGGAGGGATCGCGGCGCCGGTGACGGCCATCAGCTCTTCGACTCCATCGTTGCCTGGCGTATCCGTGGATCAAGCAGAGCCAGCAGGAAGTCGGCGATCAGGTTGCCGATGACCAATGCCACCGCGACAATGAGAAAAATGGCCGAAACCACGTACATATCGCGATTGGAAACCGAACTGAGGATCAGCGGTCCGATCGTCGGAATTCCGAGAACGATGGCGATCTCGATCTCGCCCTTGATCATGTAGTCGAAACGACCACCAAGGTTCATCACGATGGGATGCAAGGCGTTGGGCAAGGCGTGGCGATAGACGATCTTGCGCCGCGACAGGCCCTTGGCGCGTGCGGTCTCAATGTATTGCGCCCGCATCACGTCGAGAAGGTTGCCGCGCATGATCCGTAGCGTATAGGCCTGTCCGGCCCAGATCGAGATCAGCAGGATCGGCCAGACGTGGAGGAAGAAATCCCAGACCTTCCCCCATGACCAGTGGTCCTGCAGCATGTACTGGGGTGAGAAGATCGCGCCGATATAGGGAGAGTGGTAAACGAAGGCGAGGAAGTAGAGGATCACCAGGGCGATGATGAATTTCGGGATCACAATTCCGAAGAAAGCGATCAGCGTCGCCAGGGTATCACCCAGCTTGTACTGGTGGGTTGCGGCGTAGATCCCCAGGAAAACGCCGATCAGCTGGCCGAAGATGAGGGTGATCACGGCCAGCAACAACGTGCGCCAGAAGCGAAGGCCGATGACCTCGGTCACGGGACGGGAATGGAAGAACGACTGACCGAAGTCGCCCGATGTGACGACGCCGGTGATCCACCGCCAATACTGGATGTAAAAGGGTTGGTCGAGGCCGAGCCGCTCCCGCAGCTCCGCCGCTTGGGGCTCAAGTTCCACCCGGGTCAGACCGGTCTGCGCCATTGTCTGAGACATCCAGGTGTCAACATAGTCACCCGGTACGGCGAGAATGATCGCGAACGAAACAAATGAGATTGCAATCAGCAGCGGGATGGTCGCGAGCGCGCGCTGTAACAGAAAGATCAGAATGCCCATCGAGGGGTCCTTCCGTTCTGCCGCGCAATAACGTCGCGATAAGGATCAGGGCCCCGCAGCATGCCGCGGGGCCCTGTATCTGTCACTCGTATTCGGGAACCTGTCCCTCGAGCAGTTCGTCCAGCTGATCGTCGCTTGCCGCCCACAGGCGCTCGCGAACGACACCGTCCTCAGCCCATTCGAACATGAACACCGGTGTTCCCGGGTGGGCGTTGTTGATCCGCTTGTTGATCAGCAATGCCGCAGGAGCCTGGGTCAGACCGATGGTGTAGGCGTTCTCGGTCCACAGCTTCTGGATTTTCGAAGCTGCGGCCGCGGCCTCGGCCGGGTCCCAGGTCTGCTGGATCAGGTCGACCGCATCGACCATCTCGACCTCGAAGTCGAAGAGATCGCGATTGCCGTCGGCATCGGCCGGGTGCCAGTCGGGGCAGCCGAGCGAGAGAGGAATGTACTCACAGGTCTCCCGGGTCGGGACCAGCCAGTGGTGACGCCGTTCGATCATATTGAAGTTGCCGGAATCGGCCAATGCATCAAGGTCGTCAACAGCGCGGGGCAGGATACGGATTCCGACATCACCGAGCATCGAGACGACGGCGTCAACCTGCTTCTTGTCGGTCGGTTCGCCGTTGTCATAGGTGAGGTCGATTTCTATATCCGCGCCGGTACCGGGCAGGTTGCGGGTCCCGTTTCCGTCCGTATCCGTAATCCCCAACGCGTCAAGCATCTCCATCGCCTTGGCCTTGTCAAACGGATAGTAGACCGTCGACTCGACGTCATAGTAGGGCGACCCAACCGAGAAACCACCCGGATAGGGGTAGCTGAAGGGTCCGCGGGCGATCGACTGGCCAACCGCATCCCGGTCGATGGCGTGGTTCAACGCGACGCGGAAGTCCTTGTCCCTGAACAGGCCACGCAGTTCCTTGTCGACTTCGTCTTCGACACCAACCGTGTCGGAGTAGTTCAGCTCGATCTCCCACGCCAGCACCCGCGGACCGAATTGGGCCTTCGTCGGCGCGTCCTCAGCCTGCGACTGCTTCAGTGCTTCGACGTAGTTGCCGGGGTTCTCCATGTTCGAGAAGTCACCGGTGCCGGCGACCGCCTGGGTGGTACGATCCGACCAGCTGGTCAGCTTGAAGTGCATCTCGTTCATGTAGGGCAACTGGTTCCCGGCCTCGTCGACCTTCCAGTAATAGGGGTTGCGCCGCATGATGACGATCTCATCGGGGCGATGCACAACCGGGACAAACGGTCCGAGCACCACCGGCGGCACCATGTCCGCGGTTTGCGCAGTCCGGTAGCTGTCATAGGTGGCATCGGCATTGTGCTTGGGGTGCTGGGGCTTGAGGATATGTGCCGGACCGGGACACCCCTGGATATAAGCCAACGACTGGATCCGGCTGGGGCCCTGCGGCTCCTTGAAGGTAAACTTGAAGCTGGAATCGTCGAGCACCTCCATCGTGGTGCCCTCACCCATGCCGTTCTTCGACATACGCGAGGCGACGTTGTCGTCCTGGACGTTGTCATCCCACCAGAAGGCGACGTCCTCGGTGTCGAAGGGGTCGCCGTCGGACCACCGGATACCTTCGACCAAATGCATTGTCAGTTCGGTACGATCGTCGTTCCAGTCCCAACTTTTCGCCAGATTCGGCAACGGGCCCGACTGATCCTCGGCCTTGACCTGCCACAGCGGCCCGACCCGGGTGAAGCACTCCTGCACCGCCATATTGATGCCGCCCCAGCCCTGGTGCTGGCCTGCCAGCCAGTTCCAGCCCTCTGGGCGACCGCCGATGACATGGCGGAAAACGCCACCATATTCACCGACCCCGTCGGACATCGCGTCGGTCAGATGGACCAGCGGCTCGGCGGGAAGACGCTCGCCCACCGGCGGTAGCTTGCCCGCCTCGACCAATTCGGTCAGGAACGGCGCCTCGTTGTAGGCATCAAGTGATTTATAGGTCCAAAGATCGTCGCGGCCGAGCAGTTCATATTCAAGCGCGGACAGGCTCTTCTCGGGCGGCATCGGATCGGCGAGCACGCCACTGGTCGAGAGCGCCACGCCGCTGATCCCCGAAAGCAGGGCGAGCCCCAGCCGTCTCGTGATTCTGGTCATATATTGTTCCTCCTAGGGTGATTAGTGCTTTTTCTTCATGATACACGCGCCGTTCGCCGATCTGTCTTCCTGAAAACTGCTTTGAAATTCCGGAAACCGTTGTAGGATTTCGTACTCTGGATTGCGTCCTGGTGACGTTGCGCCCCGGGTGGTACCGGCCAGCAGTAAACCTGTATACCGGATGAGGCATCGAGAAAAGGCAATGTCCGTCGCATCGAGAACGACCGACGATCACGACTTTCGCTATGTCGACTCGACCCGAGTCCCGGTCGACGAGTCGTTGCTGGTCGAGCGCCACGTCCCGACCAAGTTCGCAATGCCGTACCACCACCACGCGTCGGTCGAACTGAACCTTCTGACCGATTGCGAGATGGAGTATTCCATGGCCGGGGCGCCAGTGCGCATACGCGAAAATCGCCTGACGATTTTCTGGGGGGCCGTGCCTCATTGTGTGACTGAGGTTACCGGCAAGGGTCAGATCATCAACGTCTATATCTCACTCTCGCAGTTCCTGGGTTGGAAGCTCCCTCAGCATTTCGTCAGCGACGTGATCGGTGGTGGTGTCCTGTGCTCGACCGAGTCCGATCCGATCGACGCTTTGATCTTTCCGAGGTGGGCAGAGGATTTCAAACGCAACGACCGCGGTTTCCGCGAGATCCTTGTCGGTGAGGCCGAGATGCGCATACGGCGGTTCGCCGCGGGGAATTGGCAACGCCTGCGCAAGGGAACCGGCGGTGAGGGCCACGTCGATGTCGGCGCGGCGAAGATGGGTACCGTTGAGGAGATGCTACGTTTCATAGCCGACAACTACGCCTCGCCTCTCGGCGTGGCGGAAATGGCGGCCCATGTGAAACTGTCGGAAAGCTACGCGATGACTCTGTTTCGTGGAGTGACCGGGATCTCCATCAAGGAGCACATCACCCGGACGCGGCTCAGCCACGCCCAGATGCTCCTGTCCAAGACCGACGACAAAATCCTCGCTATTGCGATGGACTCCGGCTTTGGATCGCTTTCCGCATTCTATGAGTCGTTCCAGGCGCGGACAGGCCAGACTCCCGGGGCCTTTCGCCGCCGAACCCGATCGTAAGTAGCCAACTCCGCCGACTAGACCCGAAGTCTACGGCTCGGCGAGAGCACGTCGCGCGAATCACCTGAGACCGTTAGCCGTCAAACCTTGTGGCGCCAACGATTCCCGTCGACGAATCGTATCACCGGGGAAAACCGGAAACGTCCAGCAGTAAATCGGAAGAACCGAGGCTCGCAACCTCTGTAGCCTTGGTGCGAGCCGGTCCAGAGGTAACAGACGGACTCGGCCTGTACGGCATAAAGAAGGAGGTGGCGATCATGGCACGACAACCGAAGATCGTTTTCATTGGTGCGGGCTCCACGGTTTTCATGAAGAACATCGTCAGCGATGTCCTGCAGCGGCCGGACCTGGCCGAGGCACATATCGCACTGATGGATATCAATCCCGATCGGCTCGAAGATTCCGAAATCGTTGCCCGCAAGGTGGTGCAGACGCTCGACCTCGGCGCAAAGGTGACGACGCATCTGGACCGCCGAGAAGCCCTGGATGGGGCCGATTTCGTTGTCACCACGTTCCAGGTCGGCGGCTACGATCCCTGCACGATCACCGATTTCGAGGTCCCGAAGAAGTACGGATTGCGCCAGACGATCGCCGATACGCTGGGGGTTGGCGGCATCATGCGGGGGCTCCGCACCGTTCCGGAACTGTGGAAGATCTGCGCCGACATGATGGACGTCTGTCCGGACGCGGTTCTGCTGCAATACGTCAATCCGATGGCCATCAACACCTGGGCCATTGCCGCCAAGTACCCGAAGATCCGGCAGGTTGGCCTGTGCCACTCGGTCCAGGGTACCGCCAAGGAATTGGCGCGCGATCTGGACATTCCGTACGAGAAGATCCGCTATCGCAGCGCCGGCATCAACCACATGGCGTTCTACCTTCGGTTCGAAGAGATCGGCGCCGATGGAACCTACCGCGACCTCTACCCTGATCTGCGTCGGGGCTACCTGGAGGGCCGTTTCCCGAAACCGCCGACCTCCAACCCGCGGTGCCCCAACAAGGTCCGCTACGAAGTGATGACCCGACTGGGCTATTTCGTCACCGAAAGTTCGGAGCACTTCGCCGAATATGTACCCTGGTTCATCAAACGGGATCGGCCCGACCTGATCGAGAAATTTGGCATACCCCTCGACGAGTATCCGGCGCGCTGCATCGAGAACATCGACCGCTGGGCCAGACAGGCGCGTGAATATCGCGAGTCGAACTCGATCGAAGTCAAAGCGAGCCACGAATACGCATCCCAGATCGTCAACTCGGTCTGGACTGGCGAGCCGTCGGTGATCTACGGCAACCTCCGCAACGGCAGCCTGATCGATAACCTACCCGAGGACTGCGCCGTCGAAGTTCCCTGCCTGGTCGATCGCAACGGTATCCAGCCGACCAGGATCGGCGCGCTCCCGCCCCAGCTGGCGGCCTTGATCCGAACCAACGTGAACGTCCAGGAGCTCACGGTGGCGGCGCTGCTGGAGGAAAATCCCGAGCACATCTACCATGCCGCCATGATGGATCCGCATACGGCGGCGGAGCTCGACCTCGACCAGATCTGGTCTCTGGTTGACGACCTTCTCGCGACCCACGACGAGTGGCTGCCGGAATGGGCACGGACATCGGAGCGTCGCAAGGTCGCCTGAGGCGGCGTCAGGCTCGGCGCTCTGGCGGCGAGCCGCGACGAGGGCGGATTCAGGTGGCGAGTTCGGACAGGGGATTGGGCGGCGTCGGCGCCTTTCCGGACCGTCGAACATGCCCAGCGAGCAAAATGCTTACAACCATTGCCGGGATGACCATGGCAATGCCGATGCGCAGGCTGCCGGCAAACTCGGCGCTGTAGCCGACAAGCGGCGGGTCGACGAGAAAGCCGCTGAACGCTACCAGCAAGAGTGCCGCCACGTTGACCGGAGCGGGCCGGTCGCTGCGGCTCGCCGCGGCGCTGACGGCAAGCGGAACTGCGACCGACACACCGAGGCCGATCGCGGCAAGACCGATGACCGCAACAATGAAGATCGGTGCAGTAACCAGGATAATCAGGCCGGCCAGACCAATTACACCGCAGGTCCGCGCGACAGCGACCGGCCCGAATCGACCCGCAGCCCAATCACCCAGGAAACGGCCAACCGCCATGGCGACGGTGAAGGCCGCGAAGCCGAACCCGGCAAAGAATGGTGTCGACCCCATCACCGAGCGCATAAACAGGGTGCTCCAGTCGAGCGCAGCCGCTTCGACGAGGAGCATGCAAAAGCCGAAGATGCAGAGAGGCCAAAGGGCCCGTGTCGGCAACGCGATGCGGACAGGACGGCTACCGGTCGACTCCAGTTTCGTCGAGAGCTTAGGCAGGCGAAGGGCGGCCGACAATACGATCGGTACGGCGACCGCACCAACGATCAGCATGTGCCAGCGGATATCGACCTGAAGACTGGCGAATGCGCTACCGCTCAGGCCGCCGAGAACCGACCCGACACTCCAGAAGCCGTGGCAGGTGTTCATGATCCCGCGGCCGATGCTCCCTTCGATGCGATCGGCCTCGATGTTCATGGCGACATCGACGACCGGCAGGAACAGGCCCCCAACAAAAAGGGCGACAAAAAGGGTTGGGACGCTCCATGCCCAGCCGACCATGGCGAAAGCAAGGGCGTACAAGGTGAACGCGACCAGAATGGTTCGCCGGGCGGAAAGCCGCTCAACGATCTGGCCGGCAAGCGGCAGGCAGACGAGCGTGCCGATCGAGGCGCCGACAAGCCCGAGTGACAGCTCACCGGTGCCGACCAGGAGTTTTGCCTTCATATCGGGTATGCGCGTGAACCAGTTGGTCAGGATGAACGAGTGCATGACGAAGACCACCATGATCAATCGTGCGGGTGTGAAGATCATGGTGCGCGCTTCAATCCTGTCATGCCGCGAGGCGGCGCAAGGACCGCAACGGAGTCAAGGACAGTCGTGGCCCGCGGACAGGGGTGCAGTCAAGCCACGCCCTTATGGCCAGGGCCGACCCGCCCTATACCGGTGCAGCGATCCGCCGACCCGCCTTCGGGCTCCACGCGAGATCAAAACCTGTGAACGTCATCCGAGGTCGAGCGAGGTGACCCCCACGCGGTTCGCTGCTTCGTGGATTTCCGCCATGGTGTTCGGGTCGATCGGTATACCGTCCCGTGTGCGGCGCTTCCGGGTGTCCCGCTCGGGATCGCCGGGAAGCCGGACGCCCGTCAGGTCTTCGCTGTTCTCCGATTGGAACCAGCGGAGCACGGACTCGGTGCGGCCGGCATAGTCACTGCCCAAACCCGAATGGGCCGGGTCGATCAGAACGGAAAACATCGAATTGAGTATCGCTTGATCGGCGGGAGGGCCGGACTGCACCGTCGCGCCTGAGACGGCGCCGCCGAGAAGTTCGCAAGCGAGTGAAAGGGCCGACCCCTTGTGTTCACCGAAGGTCAAGAGGGCGCCACGGGGATCGTCGAACATCACCGACGGGTCGGTGGTCGGGTGCCCCTGCGACGTCAACAGAACGCCCGGTTCCACGTCTTCATCCTTGTTGTGAGCGACCCGGACCTTGCCGAAGGCCAGTCTGCTCGTCGCGAAATCGACGACGATCGGCGGCGCGCCATTCTCGCGCGGAAACCCGGCGGTGAACGGATTGGTACCCATCCGCGCAGTAGTCCCTCCGAACGGCACCACAAGCGGATCGCAGATGACATTGACAAAGTGCACCGATACCAGACCAGCCTCAGCGCATTGCTCAGCCCAATGGCCGATTCTGCCGAGATGATGGCTGTCCCTCAGACTGACTATGCAGGTTCCTGTCTTGCCGGCACGTTCAATCCCGAGCGCCATGGCGTCATGGCCCATGACCTGGCCGAAACCCCGTTGGCCATCGCATACGAGCATTGCACCGAGATCGGCCGAAACAACCAGTTCGCTGTTCGGATGCAGATCGCCGCTGAGGACGTTCTCCACATATCGTGGGACCATGCCGACGCCATGCGAGTCGTGACCGCGCAGATTGGCCTCAACCAGTTGATCGGCTACGAGACCGGCCTCGCGCTCGCCTGATCCGGCGGAGCGGAAGATCGTCGCCACCGCCTGATGTAAGGGCTTCCAGCCATAGGTCTCCATTCGATCGTCGCGCATATGAACTCCGCTGATGTCCAGGCTCTTCTCCTCCAGCCTGGATCTCGATGGCGCAGTTGCACCGACCGGGCCGGGATCGATGCTGGTACGTCACGAATCAATTTGGCGCCAGTCCTCAATCGTATCAAGCGGATAAACCGGCCGCGGAATCCGGGCCCAGGGCAACCCATGGACGTCGGATTGGCCCGGGCCGGGCGTGTCTACCCGGATGACCTGGGAGGCGATGGGCGCAAAATACTGAAAGTTGGAGGCTGTCTTCACGACCGCTGCCTTGTAACCGACCGGATCGACGCCAAACGCCTTGTAGGCGTCCGGCAGATTGCCGGCAACGCCACGTTTCTCGCTGATCAGCATGGTTGCGGGACCGACATCGAAGACCACCACACGCCCCATGTCGACATGGTCCTGATAATTGTAGCCAACCTTCACCCTGCTGCCGTCGGCAACGCAACGCACCGTCCCGGTCACCTCGAGGGGCGAAAAAAACGCGCCGGCCGAATCGCCGCCCAGCGGGAGTGTCACCCGGGCCCCTTCACCTGCCTCAGCGAGGCGCGCCACAGTTGCGGGCGAAATCAGAGGGATCAGCACCTTGCTGTCGATGCCAAGGCGTAGAATCGATTCCAGAATCACATTGCTGTCGCCCGCGGCGCCACCGAAAACCGTATCGCCGGTATCGCTCAGCACCACGATGCCCTTGTCGGCCTGATCGGCCATCCGTACCGCCTCGTCCACGGGCACGGCTTCCCTTACCTGGAAGTCGGCGCGCATCGACCAGGCGAGATCAGCGAGTTCGTCAGCGAGCTTATCGGAAAGTGCCTGGTCATTGTCGGTGACAACGACGGTCGACCAGCCACCTTCTGCAACATCCAGCCATGGCTGCATCGGATAGTTCGAGGCCTGCAGCACTCGTGGGTCCTGCTCCATCGCACGAGCACGATCAAACCAGATCTTCATCGGCCCCTGCGACGTCAAGAACTGCTCCTGATGCGAAAGCAACGGGATCTTGCGCCATGCGGTGACAGGGCTGACCTCACCCGCGACAATGCGAAACAACAGCTCGGCACCAATTCTGCCGGTATCGTAAAGGTCGTGCGGTTGGGTGCGATGACCAACGATGGCCGTGCACTGGTCGACCAGCTTCCGGGTTATGTTGGCGTGGTGATCAAGCGCCGCAACGATCGGCACGTCATCGCCAACCATCGAACGGCAGAGCTCGGCCTGTTCGCCTTCCACATCGTCGATGCCTTCGGCCGCGCAGGCTCCGTGCAGTTGCAGAGCCAGTCCGTCGATCGGGCCCGCCGCCTCGAGCCCACGCCGGATCTTGTCCTGGAAGAAATCAAACGCCTCGCGGCTGATCCGCCCGCCGGCCACAGCCCAGGCGCGGATGACAGGGATTGTCTCAACACTCGAAACCCACCGCTCGGCCGCGTCGAAATAGCCGTCGATCTGGCTCGTTCCGCGCTTGTCCCCGGAAATTGCAGCGCCTTCCTCGATACCGAAGGCACGGTAGTCTTCCAGGGTCGTGAGGACGGGATTGAAGTCGTTGGTCTCCTGGGCAATGTGAATGAGGGCAATGCGCATTCCGGTTCTCCACAAGCGCGGTCCATCGTGGTCTTCAGAATGGGCTGTGGACCACGGGCGTCAGAAAAAGGTCCTCACTGCACCGACGACGCGATAGGCGTCGTCGACGACCATCAGGAGCGACCATTTGTCGAAGGTCGTGCAGGGGTGACTGATACCGAAGCCGACCATGTCCCCGACCTGCAGGGGACTTTCGGACGGAACAGCCAGATGACAATGTTGATCGTTGAGCGCTTCCACCACATGACCGTCGGACACCGGCTCCGGACGTTGCATCGCGCCATTCGGCCTGATCCAACCGACCGGTACCGGCAGACCGGCATCGTGGCTGATGTCGCGCTTGCCCACGGTCAGGATTGCGCGGGTCGGATCCGGCCGCGACTGTACATGGGCCCAGACCTCCAGTGCCGGCTTGAGACCGCCTTCGGGTAGAACCAATCTGGTTTCGCCGACGATCCGCTGAAACGCTTCATCGAGTATGAGCGAGTCGTGCGTGAGATAGCATCCTGAGCGCAGGACCCGGACGATCGGGCGCCGCAAGGCGATCCGCTGAAACCGCTCACCGACCCGATCGAAGAAAGCCGACCCGCCGGCGCTCAGGACCATCGGCATGTTCGTGGGGAGGAGGCCCTTCTTCTCGGCTGAAACAGCGATCGAAACGACCTTGTCGAGAAAGTCGTCGACGGATCCTGTATCGGGCAGGATCCCTTCGAAACACTCAAAACCGGCCAACCCCAGACCCGGCGTCCCCGCGACGGCCCGCGCCACCGCAATCGCCAGGTCCTCAGACCGGGCACCGGTGCGCCCGCCTTCAAAGCCGATCTCCACCAGCACCCGTAACGGATTGTCGTCCGGCGGCGGGTTGTCCAGAGCCCCCCCGGCCAGAAGCGCAACGCCTTCGAGACTATCGGCCAGGCAGTAGAGTTCAATGCTGTCCGGCGGCGCCACAACCCGAAAGCAGGCGTCCACTGCGAGCTTGCCGATCGGCTGGTTGGCCAACACAACGCGTTTGACGCCGAATCGTGCGCACACCTCGAGTTGCTGCGCGGTCGCAACGGTGATCGCCCATGCCCCGTCGGCAATCTGCATGTCGTACAGATGCGGCGCCATCGTCGTCTTGCCGTGGGGCGCCATCACCAGACCGTTCATCGCCGCAAAGCGGCTCATCCAGGTGCTGTTGGCGGAAATCACATCGCGCTTGAGGATTGCAGCCGGCAAGGGCAGATCACCATCGAACAGGCTCCAGCCCTGGTTGCCGATCTCGCCAAGACTCAGCCCGACCGTTGCGAACGGCAGCCCTTTGGTCAACGGATCCAGGACAGCGTCGTCGAGGGCCTTCAGGTCAAGCCGTGGCAGTGCCTGGTTGTTTTCGTTCAGAGCCACGGATTCGGATCCAGCGGGGCGATCGGTCGGCGCACCTTGGTGTAGGCGATCTTGCCCGGTTCAGAAGGAAATGGTCCGCCGCTGTCGAGATAGGCGACCTCGGCAGCAATCGGCGCAAACGCCGCGTAGAAATGATTTGACGACTTCACGACCACGATCTTCTTCGCCGACAGATCGATATCGAGTTCCGTGAACACCTGTGGACTGAATGTCTGTGCCCGTGTCGACGACAGGACAATATCGACGTCGCCGATCGTGATCGCCGCCGCCGCCCCAAGCGAAACCCGGCTCTGCTCAAATGGCACCACCAGGTCCGGTGTCGAGGCACGCACGACAACGTCCGCGTCAATCGGTGGACCGGACGATGGAGCCGCCTTGCCGCCAAAACGAAGCGATATCCGGGCCCCGGCACCCGCTGCGCGACAGAAGCTAACGGCAACCGGATCCCACATTGCACCGATCGCCGACGGAAGGTCGGGATGGCGCAACAACGCCGCTGCCATGACCGTCGAATCACCGGCCACGCCCCCGCCGGGATTGTCCCACCGATCGGCAAGGACCACCGGCTGGCCTGATACGCCGAGAGCGTAGTCTATGCTCTCCTCTGGCTTCAGATGGGCAACCCCTCTGTCGGCCGGCCAGGCGAGCATTTCGCGCCCGAGTTTCTCGGCTAGAACCGCTGCCTTGTTCCGGTCGCCATCGGCGATCACCAGAACCTTGGTTCCGACATCGTAGACATCCGCGGCCGGGAAGCCCTGGGCGACGGAGACACTCAGGATGCCGTTCTCACCTTCCATCGCCATCAGACGGTCGACAAAACTGCGGCCCGGCTCGCGGCTGGTCATGAAGCCACCGATGGTACGGCAATCGAAGACCGCTGTCCGAGGCTTGATCTCACCGCGGGCCGTGCGCAGGCAGAGGTCGACCAGATCCTCCGCTCGGGCCAGGAAATCCGTATGTGGAAACTCCTTGAACGCAACGATCACGTCGCACGCCTCGACCCGCCGATCGGTCAGGTGGCAGTGCATGTCGAACTCCGCACCAATAACGCAATGGTCTCCGACAATGTCACGGGTCCTTGCCAACAGATCGCCCTCACAGTCGTCATAGTCCCGTGCGACCATTGCGCCGTGCAATCCCAGCAAAACGATATCCAGCGGCATGGCGGATCTGATCTGGTCGAGGATCTCGTCCCGAAGGCCTTCATAGGCATCCCTCGACACCAGCCCGGCCGGCTCGGCCCAGGCCGCGGTTCCTTCGATGAGCTCAAATCCGCCTTGAGCGGCGCGACGGCGTGCCGCCACAATCGGCGCTGAACACAATGTCGGTTCATCGGGATGGGTTCCGGGTGGACAGTACAGAGCGGATTCAAATGCCGACCGGTCAACATAGAGCGGCGAGAAGGTGTTGGTTTCGGTTGCGAGTGAGCCGACGAAAATCCGCACGTCAGGAGACCTTTCTTCCGCTACCAGGAATCTGGTCGAAATATACAACATTGTTTACTTCAATGCCGATAGGGTGCCGCCCTATGATGAACCACTCATGGTGAAGGCGCGCGAAGGAACCCCGCACCACCCAACGATGTTTCGCCACCACGCGACCCGCCCTGTCGAAAAGGCTGCGTCATGATACATCCCCGCAGAATCGTACTGGCCGGGTTTTTTCACGAAACCCATACGTTCGTTTCCGGGCAGATCGGATTGGATGAGTTCACCATTTACCGCGGCGAGTCCCTTCTCGAGAAACGCGGCGACGGTTCCCCGATCGATGGTTTTCTAGAGATTGCTGACAAGGAGAACTGGTCGGTGGTCCCAATCGTCGACTACACGGTCCTGCCCGGTGCCACTATCGAACACGCAGCCTTCGAGGCGTTCTGGCGGGAGCTGGAGGCGGGCCTGACCACGGCTCTGGCCGACGGCCCCGTCGACGGCATCTGGCTGGCGCTGCACGGCGCCGCCGTCACGACCGAATGCGAGGATGTCGAGGGCGAACTGCTGTCTCGCATCCGGCGGCTACGCGGTTTTGAGGCGCTACCAATCTTCGGCGTGTTCGACCTGCACGCGACGTTCACAGCAGCGATGGCGAAGAATGCCAACGGTTTGGTGGGCTACCGCGAGAACCCGCACATCGACGCGCGCGATTCCGCTGTCCGCTCGGCAGAGCTGATGGCGCGCGCTCTTCGTGAAAGTGTCGTGCCGCATATGGTCTCCCGCAACGCGCCGGTTATCTGGCCGCCAACCGGGACCGGAACGGCGGACAGTCCGATGCGGGACCTCGAACGACTGGCGCGCTCGATCGAAGCCGGGAGTTCTTCGATCTGGGCCGTCAACGTCGTCGGCGGTTTCGCCTTCGCCGACGTGACGGATGCCGGCGTGGCGTTTTCGATCATCACCACCGGCAACGACGCAGAGGCAGAGGCGGCGCTGCATTCCCTGGTCGATCTCGCCGTGTCGCTGCGGGAACGCGGTGTGCCTGACGAATGGGACCTGGACGATGCCCTTGTCGAGGCGAGCAAGTCGGAAAACGGTCCGGTCATTATCGTCGAGCCCGCGGACAATATCGGCGGTGGTTCCGGCGGCGACTGCACCGCGGTCCTTCGGGCGCTACTGCGCCACGGCACGGACAACGCGGCCGTCGCGATCGCAGATCCCGAGGCCGTTACCGAACTTCAGGACGTGAAGCCCGGCGAGACAAGCCGGATCCGGATCGGCGGCAAGCGCAGCCAGCCCGACCAAGGCCCGGTCACCGTGGACGCAACGCTGGTCCGGCTGAGCGGCGGCCGCTTCACACTCGAAGATCGCAACAGCCATCTTGCCGCGTCGCAGGGCGTATCGTTCGACATGGGCCCGTGCGCGGTCGTCAAGATCGAAGACAAGGTCACGGTTCTTTTGACCAGCCGCAAGACGCCGCCCTTCGATCTTGCCCAGTTCCGGACGCAAGGCATTGAGCCGGAAGCCTTGTCCGTGATCGGGGTGAAGGCGGCGGCAGCCCATCGACGCGCCTACGATCCGATAGCGGCAGCAAGCTATACGGTTTCCACCGCCGGTCCGTGTGCCAGCGATCTCCGAAAACTGCCATATCGGCGGGTCCGACGGCCGATCTTTCCGCTCGATCCGATCCAATAGAGGGGAGCCGATCAATTGACCCGCTCTGACATACTTCCGGACCAAGGACCATTCTGCTCTTTTGAAGAGTCCAAAAGGCAGATCGACGAGAACCGTCAGTGGATGCCGGGCGGCGTCAGCAGCAATTTCCGCCTGAATATCGCCCCAACCCCGTTGGTGTTCGAAAGCGGTGACGGTCCCTACCTTCATGACGTCGACGGCAACCGACTGATCGACTACTACCTCGGCATGGGGCCGATGATTCTCGGGCACAGACCGAGGGCCGTATGTCAGGCGGTAACATCCCAGATCGAAAAGGGTATCTTGTTTGCGGGTCAGACCCGCATCGAAGCCGAGGCTGCGCGACGGTTCTGCGATATGGTGCCATGCGCCGAGCAGATGCGCTTCAATTGCTCAGGATCCGAAGTCATCCAGGCTGCGCTGCGGATAGCGCGTGCCGCGACCGGTCGCGAAAAGATCGTCAAGTTCGAAGGCCACTATCACGGCTGGTTCGACAGTGTGCTGTGGTCGGTGGCCCCGCCCGTCGATGCTGCCGGAAACCCGCAGAATCCAGTGGCGGTTCAAGGCAGCAAGGGCCAGCTCGCCGGCAGCGCCGACGCGTTGGTCGTCCTGTCGTGGAATGACCTTGAGTCACTCGAAAGCCGTTTGGCAGCCCGTGATGTTGCCGCTGTCATCATGGAACCGGCGATGTGCAATGCCGGCGCTATCCACCCTTTGCCGGGCTATCTGGAAGGTGTGCGCGACGTCTGCACCCGGACCGGGACGATCCTGATCTTCGACGAGGTGATTACGGGATTTCGCCTGGGGCCCGGCGGTGCTCAGGAACGCTTCGGCGTCACCCCGGACCTGTCGACTTTCGGCAAGGCGATCGCCAACGGTTTTCCGGTTGCGGCGGTCGCCGGGCGTGGGGACCTGATGGGCCTCTGTGCGCAAGGCGTGGTCCACGGCGGCACGTTCAATGCCCAGCCGATCGCCATGGCCGCGACCGCTGCCACGCTATCCGCGCTCAAGCCCGCCCTCTACGAGTCGATTACGACGCAGGGCGAAGCGCTGATGAACGGTCTGAAGGACATCTTCCTTGTCGAGGGCGTTACGGCCACGGTGACCGGCTTTCCGCAAATTTTCCACGTTGCATTTGGACTGGCCAGTCCGGCACGCGACTATCGCGGCTTGGCCGGTATGAACCGAGCCGCCTATGTGGCGTTCAGCACGGAACTTCTGCGCCGTGGTGTCCGCGTTCTCGAGCGGGGTGCGTGGTTCATGTCCAGCGAACACGACAGCGGAGTCGTCGACGAAACCCTTTCGGCGGTAGGGGACGCCGTGCGGGAACTGAAACGGACCGATATCCTGTGAGATGAACTGGCGACATCACAAGCTGCCGGTTTTGGATGGCGCTCCGATCGAAGCCTATCGGCTGACCGCGGCGGAGCCCGGCCCGACCCTTGCCATCCTCGGCGGTGTTCACGGCGATGAACCGGAGGGCGTCTTCGCCGTGACCACCCTGGTCGAGACCGATCTTCAGCTCTTGCGCGGCGCGATCGTCGCCGTCCCGGTTGCCCACCCCGCCGCCTTCGCCGCGGATGCACGAGCTGCCCCCGATGGCGGCAATCTGGCGCGAGCCTTTCCCGGTAGCCTGAACGGTTCACCAGTCGAACGGGTGGCGGCCGTGCTCTCGTCGGAAATCCTGTCGCGGGCAGATGTGCTGATTGACCTGCATACCGCCGGCCGCGACTACGACATGCCGATGATGGCCGGCTACATCGACACCGATGACGAGGCGGCCGCCATGGCGCGTCACCTCGCCGAGCAATTCGGTGCCGACTTCTTGTGGCGACATCCGCATGGCAACCCCGGGCGCTCGCTCAGCGTCATGGTCGGCCGCGGCAAGCCGGCGATCTATGTGGAAGCGCCCGGTGGTGGCACGCTGACGAAAGCGACCGTCGACCGATATGTGGAAGGCGTCCAGCGCTGTGCGATAGCGCTGGCCATGATCGAAGCAGACTTTCCGCCACACCCAGCGCGGCATGATGTGACCGGTCCGGGTAACCTTGATGCCGACGTGCTGGTCGCACCCGATGCCGGCTACTTCACCGCGCTGGTCGACGCGGGCGACAGTGTGAATTGTGGGCAGTCACTTGGCCTGATCATGAAGCTTGGCGGCGGGCCGGAACGCATCGTCTCTCCACAGGACGGCGTGGTGATGTATCTGCGCCGGCGTGCGCGGGTCGAGGCCGGGGTTCCGCTCGCCTGCCTTGCTCACGGCGACCGCGACGAGGCCACGCGCAGCCGCGCCCCTGCGACCGAGGCGGTGCGGTGACACACGATCGCGACCTCTCGTGCGGAATCGGGCGCTATCATGATCGACTGCCGGTGGACGGTCCGCTTGTGTCGCTCGGGGAAGGCAATACGCCGCTGCTGCCGTTGGAACGACTGGGCGCGGCCATTGGCCTTCCGCGCCTGTTCGCGAAACTGGAAAACGTCAATCCGACCGGGTCCTACAAGGACCGGATCGCCGCCGTGTCAATCACTGTGGCGCTGGAACGCGGTCATCGCGGATGGATAGCCACATCTTCGGGAAATGGCGGCCTGTCCCTGGCTGCCTACGGCGCACGGGCCGGACTGTCGGGTATCCTGTTCACCGTCGCGAACATGCCGCGGGAGAAGCTCCTGCCGTTGCTCATGCTTGGCGTCGAGGTCCATCCCGTCGCAGGCGTCGGGCGAGGCGGCACCAGGCAAGTCGAAGCCGCCATGTTCGACGCAGTGCAAGACGCCGCGGAGCGAAACAACCTGTTCCTCGGCGTCACGGCCCACAAATTCAACCCCGATGGCATGCGCGGCGTTGACACGATTGCCTATGAGATCCACCGGGACGCCGCGGGCGCCCATGCGGTCTACGTTCCGTCGGGTGGCGGCGGCCTCGCAACCGCAATCGCTCGTGGCCTCGCCGATCAGGGCGCATCGACAAGAGTCGTCGTATGCCAGCCCGAGGGCTGCGCGCCGACCTGGCCGAAGGCTGCATATCCAAGGCAGCGGCAAGGGCGATCTATGGCATCGATGAAGACGGCTGATAAAGGCATCGTCGACGGCGCTCAGGCGGAGATTATCCGCGCCTCGCTGCTCAACGTGGCCGAGGAGATGCGCACCGCGCTTGTGCGGACCGCATTCAGCCCGGTCATCTATGAAGTGCGCGATTTCGGAATCTCGATCTACGACCGATCCTGCCAGTTGATCGCCGAGGCGCCGGGGCTGACCCGTTTCCTGGGCGCCAACGACTACGCCGTACCGAAAGTGCTCGATCATGTCGGTGTCACCGTGCTCGAGGCGCGCACCGCCATGCGGGTCACCCATTTCGAACTTCGCCCGCAGAGTTTTGGCAATGGCCGGTTTCGCGGCGGACCCGGCCTGC